>DASYRL010000127.1:0-23983 GCA_036004445.1 bacterium | reverse complement strand
CGGCGGCACATGACCATGCGGCTGAGGAAGATCTCGAAATACTCCATCACCTGGGACAGCTGCGTGTCGATGGTCAGCTCGAGCGTGATACGCCGGTTCTTCTCATCCACCCGGAGGAAGGAGTGCTGGGCCGCGTTGTTCACCCGGTCGTGGATGTCGAACGTCGTCGGATCGGGGTTGCGCACGCGAGACCGGTGGACGTCGGACTTGTCGGCGAGGATAACCGCCGCGCCGACCGGACTCACGGGCTCGCCGCCCTTTTCCTCGTGGTTGCCGATCGCCCCCATTACGACCGCACGCTCATCCGCTCCCATCCCCAGGCGCAGCAGGATGTCGTTGGCCAGCAGCGCGCCGGTGGCTTCGTGGTTGATGCGGGTGACCAGGTTGCCGATATCGTGGAGGTACGCGGCGATCGAGGCCAGCTGTGCGTCGCGCTCGGGATAGGCCAGCCGTTTGAGGATGTTGTAGGCGATGCTGGCGGTCAGGTTCGCGTGCCGGGCGCCGTGTTCCGTGTACCCGATCGCGCCCGTATACTCGTTCGCCTTGGTGATGAACGCGTCGGCTTCGGGGTCACGCTTGACGTCCTCGAGCGTGACGCCCTGCCCCGCCCCTGTTGTGAGAGCCCCCACAGTTTCAGCCACTTCTGGACGGCTCCTGTGCCCTGGTTCCCGCGTTCCCGCGTTCCCGCGTTTCCGTCGTCAGGTCTGTTGCACCGGCCCTTCCTGCTTGCGCGTGCGCACGTAGCTCACCGCCGAGCGATCCGCCTTGACGCGGACGTTCCCGGTGAGTTCGAGCGTGGCCGTGTCCTCGTCGAGGTCGATGATGGTGGCATGGATCCCACCGAGGGTAACGACGCGGTCGCCCTTCTTCAGCTTCCCCAGCATCTCGCGGCGCTGCCGCTGCTGCCGCTGCTGCGGCCGGATCAGCAGCAGGTAGAACACAATGAGGATGACGACGTAGAACAGGATCGTCACCGGCACTCCCGATGGCGAACTGGCCTGCAGGATCGGTACCACCCTGACACCTCCACAATAGGAGCGCGGATATCGTAACGGTTTCGTGCAGAATATATATTACCTCTTGCCAGCCTCACAGATCTCCTTCTACCAGGACGTGCCATATTCGTCGAGCGTCGTCTTCCTCCATGACTCGAACCGGTCGCCGGCGATGGCGGCGCGGGCGCCGGCCATCAGCTGGGCGAGGAAACTCAGGTTGTGGTACGTCGCCAGCCGCGGGCCCAGCATTTCGTCGGCGTTGAACAGGTGGCGGACATACGCCCGCGTGTACTGGGCGCACACGGCGCACGCGCACCGGTCGTCCAGCGGCCCCCAATCCTCCCGGTACGCGGCGTTGCGGATGTTGACGCGGCCGGCGCGCGTGAAGATCGTCCCGGTCCGCGCGATGCGCGTCGGCAGCGCGCAGTCGAAGAGATCGATCCCGCGGGCGATGCCCTCCACGAGATCCGGCGGCGCGCCCACGCCCATCAGATAGCGCGGGCGATCGGCCGGCAGCGCGGTGACGGCCGCCTCCAGCAGCGGCGCGGTCTGCTCGCGCGGCTCGCCGACGCTGAGCCCGCCGATCGCGTGGCCGTCGAAGCCCAGATCGGCGATCCGGGTCGCTGCCTCGCGCCGCAGCGCAGGATCGAAACCGCCCTGCACGATCCCGAACAGCATCTGTCCCGGCCCTGCACCGACGGTCCGCGACCGCGCTGCCCACAGCATCGTCAGCCGAAGGGCCTCGGCCGCCTGCGCGGTGTCGGCGGGATATCCCAGACACACGTCCAGCGGCATCACGAGATCGCTGCCCAACTGCCGCTGAATGGTCAGCACCTTCTCGGGCGTGAAGTGGTGCTCGCTGCCGTCCAGCGGCGAGCGGAAGGTGACGCCATCGGCGCTCAGCCGCCGCATCTTCGCCAGGCTGAAGACCTGATACCCGCCGCTGTCGGTGAGAATCGGGCGCTCCCACCGCATGAACCGGTGCAGTCCGCCCGAGCGCTGAATCAACTCCGCGCCCGGCCGGAGATAGAGATGGAAGGTATTGGCCAGCACGATTTGAGCGCCCAGACGCGCCACTTCATGCGTCGTCAGCGACTTGATGGTCGCCTGCGTGCCCACGGGCATGAACGCGGGCGTCTCCACGTCGCCACGCGGCGTGTGCAGGCGTCCCAACCGGGGTCCATGGGATCCGCGGCCGTCGATGACAAACGCAAACTCGCTCATCGCAGAAGGGAAGTATAGCACCACCCTGAATGCATCATCCGTGGACGAAGCGCCGAAAAGCCGCGAGGCACTCCTCGCCGCGATCAAAGCGAAAGCGGACGCCATCCGCGCCCAGCGGGCCGCCGCGGCGAAAGGCGATCTCCGCCCCGGGGCCGCCGCGCCGGAAGCCGCGTTCGAGACCCCGGTGTCGGCGGTCAACGCCGCGGGCCGGCCTGCCGGCAAGCCACAGAACACCACGATCACTGCGTACGGCAGCGTCACCCAGGGCGTCGAGTTCCGCGGCGAACGGACCGAAGACGAAAACCTCAAGAAGCTTCTGGGCGGGCTCGGCGCCTATCCGAACCCCCTGCGCGGCGGGGCATGGCAGGTCGACTACCGGTATTATGCCGAAGCCCGTCGCCGCCTGGAACAGGCCGGCTACGAGATCGACGAGCACGACTTTGTCGATCGTCCCCTGCGCGAGTGGTCTCCTCAGACGCGCGGTTGGACGAAAACCGCTTCGTAAGTTTCCTTCAACATCTGGCTTTTGCCGAGGGCTAAACCTGGGCAAAAGCCCTCTAGATGAGGGTTCCCAACTCCGGCTCCCAGGACACTAGGGCAGAACCTCCCGACACGGTCGACATGGAAATTGTCGCGCAGCCAACTGCTCTAGCGGCAATCCGCCGGGCCGCGCTCCATGCCGCGGAGGCGGCGGGTCTCGCGTCCGAACGGGCGCAATTGCTGCAAATCGCCGTGGGCGAAGCCGCCACCAACGTCGTCGAGCACGCCTACGGTCCGGACGGCGGGACGGTCCGCCTGCACACGTATCGCCGGGGCGAGATGTTCTACGCTGAAATCAGCGACCACGGCCGCTGGCATGAAGGCGCGGCGCGTGAGATGGCCGGCCGTGGCCTGGTCGTGATGCGCGGCCTGGTCGACGAAGTGCACATCAACCGCACTCCCTCCGGCACAACGGTCCGCCTTGCAGTCAAAACCCAGCGACCATAGCGATCATAGGGATCATGGCGATCATAGGGATCAAGGCGACGAGCTGGCATCGTTGATCCCTCCTGATCCCTTTGATCCCGCTCTTCACAGAATCAGCATGGCATCGCCGAAGCTGTAAAAGCGGTAGCCTTCCGCAATGGCTTCGGCATACGCGCGCATGATCAGATCCCTCCCTGCAAACGCACTCACCAGCATCAGCAGCGTGGTCTTCGGCAGATGGAAATTGGTGATCAGCACGTCGGTCGCGGCGAACCTGTAGCCGGGATAGATGAAGAGCGCGCTCCACCCGGGGCGAGGCCGGACCGTCCCACCGGGCTGCGCGACCGTTTCCAGAGTCCGGACCGCGGAGGTTCCCACCACGATGACGCGGCCGCCGGCTCGTCGCCGGGCGTTGATCGCGGCGGCGGCCGGCGGGGAGACGTCGTACCATTCCGCGTCCATCCGGTGCACGGTAATGTCGTCGCTGGCCACGGCGCGGAAGGTCCCCAGCCCGATGTGCATGGTAATCCTGACCAATTCGACTCCCAGTGACGTGATGCGCGCGATGAGGTCATCGGTGAAATGCAGCCCGGCGGTCGGCGCCGCGACGGCTCCGGAGCGGGCCGCGTAGATCGTCTGGTAATCGTCGGGCCGATCCAGCGCTTCGTGGACGTACGGAGGGAGCGGGACTTGGCCGGACGAGCGCAGGACCTCGGACATGGAGCTGCCACCATCGACGCGCACGACGCGAACGCCATCCGGCCGCGCGTCGAGGACCTCCACGGTCACCTCCGGCGCGATCTGCAGCACCTGTCCCGGGCTCATGCCACGGGCCGGCCTGACCAGCGCTTCCCAGGTCCGTGCGGTGAGCGGGTCGGCGTCGGGTGAAGCCCCTCGACTGCGCGCGGGGCTTCCGACCGCCCGCAGCAGCAGCACCTCGACCGTCCCGCCCGTCGGCTTGCGCCCGCGGAGACGGGCGGGAATCACCCGCGTGTCGTTGACGACCACGACGTCATCGGCGCCGAGAAACGCCGGCAGGTCGGCAAAGACGTGATGGCTGATGCCTCCGCTGCTTCGCTCGACCACCATCATCCGCGCCGCATCGCGCGGGTGGACGGGATGCTGGGCGATCAGGTCAGGAGGGAGCGAATAGTCGAAGTCGGAGAGACGCATGACTACGGGATCAAAGCGATCAAGGGGATCATGGGGATCGGCAACCTACTCGATCACGATTGCTGATCCCTGTGATCCCTGATCCCGAAGTTATCGGGCCTCGATCGTAATTCCAGTGTAGTAATATCGCAGGATCTCCAGATAGGTGCGCCCCAGCAGTGCCTGTCCCCGCGCGCCCCACTGGCTCATGCCGACGCCGTGGCCGCTGCCGCGGCCGGCGAACTCGACGATGGCAGGATCTCCGCCGATCATCCGGACCGAGAACATCGTGCTCCTCAGCCGATCGGCGCCCAGCAGCGCGCGCAGGTCCGTCGCCTTGAGGTCGGCCGTCCCGGTGGTAGTCGTCACGCGCAGGGTCAGGACGCGTCCGGACGGGCTGAGGTCGGCGGCCTCGAGACCGGAAATGCCTCCCGCGATGCGCCCGGCGCCGCGGAGCAGGTCTTCCAGCGCCGGCAACTCGAGCCGCAGCGTCCACGCGGCCCCCGGGGCATACGGGTCGGGTACCCCGCGGAGGTACGGATACCGTCCACCCCAGACGTATTCGCTGCTCTCCGTGTGGCCGCCGGAGTCGGAGTGGAACGCGCCGAAGACAGCTTTCCCGCCGACGACCATGACGATGCCTCTGGTGTCATCGACCGCCGCCATGACCCGGGGATCTTCCGCGATAACGCCGCCGTAGACCTGGGTATCGGTGGTCGCGCGCACGTCATAGCCTTCGGCGCCGTAGCGGTTGAGGCTGTAGACCGCCAGCGTCCGCGCGGCCACGGCCTGGGCTTTGAGCGCCTCCGGCGGCCAGCGGGGGTCGACCTCCATTTTCAAGACTCCGTACAGGTACTCTTCCAGACCCAGCTCGTTGATGACCGTCAGCCGGCCCGCCGAGGTCCGGCGCAGTTCGATCACGCCGCGGTACGGTCGGATGCCGACCAGCAGCCGGGCATCCCCCGTGGGAGACAGGCGCACGGTCGGTTCGAGCCGCCCCCCGCTGCTGACCTGGATGCCGCGGTCACCCGGCGTGAACTCGTAGGCGCCCGGCGCCAGCGCGCTGCGCAGGGACCCGCTGACGATCCCGATCGGGCGATCGCTCGTGATCGGCACCCGGTCCTGGTCCCTGAGGATGCCGACGCGGATGATCGTCGAGGCGGTGGCGGTTGTGATCGGGTTCAGGGCAGGCCAGACCGCGCCGAGGACGACAACCAGTATGCAGGCGAGCACCCGGAACACTATCAAAACAGGTTCCCCTGCCCTCGGTGATTGCGCGGTGACGGACTCAGGGCGAGATGCTCGTACGCGGCCTCGGTGATCTTCCGCCCGCCGGGCGTGCGCGCGAGGAAGCCAATCTTGAGCAGGTAGGGCTCGACGACTTCCTCCAGGGTCTGGGGTTCCTCATTGAGGGTCGCGGCGACAGCTTCGACGCCGACGGGACCACCCGCGTAGACGAGGGCGATGGCCCGCAGGAGTTCCCGATCCAGCGCGTCGAGACCCTGCTCGTCGACGCCCTCAAACTCGAGGCCCTCGGCGGCCACGCGGTCGGTGATCACGCCGTCCGCCCTGACCTGCGCGTAATCCCGGACGCGCCGGAGCAGCCGGTTCGCGATGCGGGGAGTGCCGCGGGCCCGCCCGGCGATCGCCAGGGCGCCCTCGTCCGTGATCGGGATGCCGAGGATGCTGGCGGACCGTTTCACGACCAGCACGAGGTCCTCGACCGAGAAGAAATCCAGATGATGGAAAATCCCGAACCGCTCGCGCAGCGGGGACGACAGCAGTCCCGCGCGGGTCGTTGCGCCGACGAGCGTAAACGGCTTGAGCTGATAGCGCAGCGTGCGCGCGTGCGCCCCTTTCTCGATGACGAAGTTGACGCAGAAGTCCTCCATCGCAGGATAGAGCAGTTCCTCGATCGCCCGACTGAGCCGGTGGATCTCGTCGATGAACAAGACGTCGTGGGGCTGGAGATTGGTGAGGATGCCCATGAGGTCGCCGCCGCGCTCGAGGGCCGGCCCCGACGTCGTCACGATGTGGGCGCCCATCTCGTAGGCAACCACGTTGGCCAGCGTCGTCTTCCCCAGACCCGGCGGGCCGTGGAGGAGGACGTGATCGAGCGCCTCGGTGCGCTCCTTCGCGGCCTGGATGCTGATCCGCAGCCCTTCGATGACCTTGCTCTGGCCGATGCACTCGTCCAGAGTCTGCGGACGCAGGCTCTTGATGACTTCCTCTTCGACGAGATCAGGGCCTGGGGGCTGGGGCCTGGGACCTCGCGGCTCACTCGCCATGTTCCGCTCCCGCGTTTCCGCGTTCCCGCGTTTCCGCGTTTCCGCGCTCTGCGCGGTACACTTCCTGAAAGAGTTCCTCTGCCGTGGTCATGCCCGGCCGCCGTCGCATGGCCTCGTCGATCATCCGGCGGCCCTCGGCCGGGCGGTGCCCCAATTGTTTGGTCAGGACCTCGAGGACCTCGGCCGTGAAGTCCTCCGCCTGGGAGGGCTCGACCGGGCTGGGCTCGCGCAAGAGGGCATACTTCCCCATCTTGCCGTGCAGCGTCGCGACGACCTTCTCCGCGGTCCGGTCTCCGATCCCCGGCAGGCGCCGGAGAAACGGCACGTCTTTGCGCTCGATGGCGTCGGCGATCTCGTGGATGGGCCGGACGATGGCCTTCATCGCTTTGGTCGGCCCAAGCCCGTCGACGGTAATGAACCGCTCGAAGAACTCCTGCTCCACCTGGTTGGCGAACCCGATCAGCAGCGGCCGCGGCTGGTTGGCGGTGGCATGGAACGAAATGTAGAGCTCGACGACAGGCGGTTCCCCGTCCCGCGGGCCCGGCAGCGCCCGGGCGACCACCGCCGGCAGGTGCACCTCGTACCCCACGCCTCCGGTCTCCACGACGATCATCTCGTCGGTGCGGCGCAGGACGGGGCCGCGCAGGTAGGCGATCACGGCCTCCCCATCGGTGCGGGGGCGGCCGGCACGTCATGAGCCGGGTCGAGGGGAATGAGCGGGCAGCCCGCGCGCGACAGCGCGGTGAGGGCCATCGCCAGTGCGTCGGCGGCGTGCCCCTCGACCGACGTCTCGATCCGAAGCAGCCGCCGGACCGCGGCCTGCATCTGCGGCTTCGCGGCCGCGCCGTAGCCGGTGATCGCCTGCTTGACCGCCGCGGGCGGGAGCGCGAGCACGTCGATGACCTCCTGGGCCGCCGCCAGGCAGACGACTCCGCGGACGTGGCCCATCAGGATGGCCGTGCGCGGGAACCGCTGGGCGGCGTACAGGTCTTCGACCGCCAGCAGCGAGGGGCGAAATGAGAGGACGATCGTGGACAGCTGGCGGTGGATCTCCAGCAGCCGCGCCGACAGCAGCGCGTCATCTGCGGTTCGCAACACGCCGCACTGCAGGAGGCGGATCCCGGCGGGGGAGCCTTCGACCACGCCGTATCCGGTCGCGCGCAGGCCTGGATCCACTCCCAGGACAATCATGGTCCGACCCTGTGTCCGTCGTAATCTGCGTCGAAAGTCCGAACTGCGCGATGGTGTCTGGGGGTCCGCGTTCCCGCGCTTCCCCGTTCCCGCGTTCCCGGTAGTTTAGCCGACTTCCTGCAATTCCTCGTCTGGGACGTCGAAGTTGGCGTAGGCTTGCTGCACGTCGTCGTGGTCTTCCAGGGCTTCGATCAGCCGCAGCACCTGCTGGGCCGGCTTCCCCTCGAGACGCACGGTCGTCTTCGGCACCATCGTGATGTCCGCCGCAGTCAGCGGGATCCCGGCGGCTTCCAGCGCGCGCTTGACCTTGAAGAACTGCTCGGCTGAGGTCACGATCTCGAAGGCATCCTCCACCGACCGTACGTCGTCGGCGCCGGAGTCGAGGGCGACTTCGAACAGGGTGTCTTCGGAGACCGTGTCTTTGTCGACGGTGATCAGCCCCTGGCGGTCGAACATCCAGGCGACCGAGCCGGACTCACCCAGCGCGCCGCCGTGCTTGCTGAACGTGTTTCGGATCTCGCCGGCGGTCCGGTTCCGGTTGTCGGTGAGGACCTCGACCAGAACGGCTACCCCACCGGGCGCATACCCCTCGTAGGTGATCGACTCGTATGACACTCCCTCCACGCCGCCGATGCCGCGCTGAATCGCGCGCTGGATGTTCTCGTTGGGCAGGCCGCCTTCTTTGCCGCGGTCGATGGCGCTGCGGAGCCGGGGATTGGCATCCGGACTCCCACCGCCGTCTTTCGCGGCCACCATGATCTCGCGGGCCAGCTTGCTGAACAGCTTACCCCGCACCTTATCCATCTTCTGTTTCTTGATCCGGATGTTATGCCACTTCGAATGACCAGACACTCCCGTACTCCTTCCGACGGTCCCGCTACGCTCATTCTACTCCCTGCTCGCGGTTATTGTTCAGTCACGGTCAGCGTGGTGCTCGACCGGCCGCCGCCGGGCGATGTGACCGTAATGGTGATGATGTAGCGCACGCCGCTCACGCGCAGGGTCGGCCGGAACGTGTAGCTGAAGCGGCCGTCGGCGGTCACCGGCAGGAAGGTCTCGGCGACTTTGACCCGCAGGAAACCGCCTTCGGCGAGGACCGACAGACTGATGGTCGTCCCCGGGCTCGTGATCCCCTCGATCGCAAATGGCGACGTGACCATCTGGCCGGTTTGTGGCATCGTCACCGACAGCGGCAGTGATCCTGTGGCGCCTCCGTTCTCGCTCTCGACGGGAGCCGGCGGCACGTAGTACTCGGTGGGCTCGGTCCCCCGGATGAACACTTCCGTGCGGGGATTCGGACAGCCGGCGGAGGCGAGCTGGCCGGACGCGCCGCAGACGGTGACGGTAACGACGCCCTCGGGACGCTTCCAGTCGTCGGCGGGCGTGCCGGTGACGGCGCCCTTCATGAACGACGCCCAGATCCGCGCCGGGACCATGCCGCCGACCACCCGGCGCATCGGCGCGTTGTTGTCATTGCCGACCCACACCGCCGTCGAGAGATACGGCGTGTAGCCCGCGAACCAGGCGTTTCGGTAGTCGTCGGTCGTGCCGGTCTTCCCCGCCGCCGGCCGGCCGATCGCCGCGGCGCGGCCCGTCCCCTGCGTGATGACGCCTTTGAGGAGGGTGGTCATCACGTAGGCCACTTCTTCGCTCAGCACCAGCTCGCGCTGCGGCGGATGCTCCTCCAGTACCTGGCCCGAGCGGTCCAGGATCTTCACGATCGCCACAGGCCGGGCATGCAGACCCATCGTCGCCAGCGTTCCGTACGCGGAGGCCATCTCCAACGGCGTCACGTCGGAGGTGCCCAGCGCCAGCGAGAGGTTCGGCTGCAGCGGGCTGGTGATCCCCATCCGCTTGGCGACTTCGATCACCCTGGTGGGGCCGATCTCGGCGAGGGTCTTCACCGCGGGAATGTTGATGGAGTGCTCCACCGCGTAACGCAGCGTCACCGGCCCGCGGAACCGGCCGTCATAGTTCCGCGGCCTCCACACGCGGAAACCGGGAATGTCGTAGGAGACCGGACCGTCGACGATGATCTTCGACGGGGTCATGCCGCTGGCGAGCGCGGCGGTATAGATGAAGGGTTTGAATGCCGACCCCGGCTGGCGCCGCGCCTGCCACGCCCGGTTGAACTGGCTCTGTTTGAAATCGTATCCGCCGATCATCGCCCGGATGTATCCGGTGCGGGGATCGAGCGCGACCAGCGCCCCCTGCGACACGTTGAGATTGGCCGCGCGCGCCGCATCGATGCCGCTGCGCACGGCCCGCTCGCCGGCGATCTGGAGCCCGATGTCCAGGGTCGTGTAGATCCTCAGCCCGCCCTTGTAGACGAGATCCTCTCCGTAACGATCGAGCAGATACGGCAGGATGTATGAGATGAAGTAGGGAGCGCGCACGCCGTACAATCCGGCGTTGCCTTCTTTCGCCAGGACGATCTTCTGCGCGCCGGCCTTCTTCGCGGTTGCCTCGCTGATGTACCCGAGCTCGACCATGCGCGAGAGGACGACCCGCTGCCGCGCCTTGGCACCGGGATAGTTCTGAAATGGGGTCAGGACGGATGGAGCCTGGATCACTCCCGCCAGCATCGCGCTCTCGGCCAGGTTCAGGTTCTTGGCGTTCTTGCCGAGGTAGACACGGGCGGCCATCTCGATCCCGTAGGCGCCCTGGCCGAAGTACACCTGATTCAGATACCGCTCCAGAATCTCGTCCTTGGTCAGATGGCGCTCGATCTCCAACGCCAGGATCGCCTCCGCGAGTTTGCGGGCGATCGTGCGGTCCTGCGTAAGGAACAGCGTGCGCGCCAACTGCTGGGTGATCGTGCTGGCGCCTTCCTCCAACCGGCCGGCGAGGAAGTTCCGCCAGACCGCGCGCGTAATCGCGCGGGCGTCGACGCCGCGGTGCTGATAGAACCGGTCGTCTTCCACGGCCAGGACGGCCTGCTGCAGCACGTCGGGGATCTGGCTGAGTTGAATGGAGTCACGGTTCTCGCGATACAAGCTGGCCACGAGCTCGCCGCTGGCGGCGTAGATGCGCGTCGCCTCATCGGGCGGGTTGTAGAGCGCGGAGACGTCGGGGAGTTGTCGCGAAAAGGCGACGGCCATGCCGGCGAGCAATCCCGCGCCGATCACGAGCACGGCCAGACCGGCGCCCGCCGCGACGATCAGCCAGCGGGCCCACGCGGGCGGACCGGCCCGCCGCGGCCGTCGCGGCGGACGTGACGGCGTGTGTTCAGACCGGCGAATGTGAGGTTTGACGATGGTAGTCATAAACTACCGGCTCATTATACTACGCGGCTCCGTCGCCGTTTGGCGATGCACCGGGCGGGGGAAACTCTACGTAGTACAATCACATATCCGTGCAGTGCACAGTCCATCCCGGAGGTCTGAGCTCACCAAACTCCGCCGTCGGGCGTGGATGATGACCCGCACGCCGGGCGTATGAGCCGATTCTAACCTGGCCCTTTCCCCGCCGTGCGGTTGGGGAGAGGGTCGATGCATTCTCGGACAACTGCCGTCCCGGCGGCACAGGCGCCGCCGCAGGCGCCGGCTGTGGCGGTGGTCATTCCCGCCTACAACGAAGCGGAGCATATCGAAGAGACCATCGCGGCGGTCCGTGCTCAGACGCGGCTGCCGGACCGCATCATCGTCGTGGACGACTGTTCCAGCGATGGCACGGGCGACATCGCGCGGGAGCTGGGCGTCGAGGTCATCCGCACCCCCCGCAACCAGGGAACCAAGAGCCAGGCCCTCAACTACGCCCTCACCGAGATCGCCAGCGACATCACGGTCAACATCGATGCCGACACGGTCCTCGAACCGACGGCGCTGTCCGCGATTATCGACGCCTTCGTGGCTGATCCCGAGGTCGTGCTGGCATCGGGGTACACGATCCCCAAGGGCACGGGATCGTGTTGGGAACGGGGCCGCGTCGTCGAGTATCTGTTCAACATTGAGCTCTACCGCATGGCGCAGGACAGTGCCGGCGTGCCGGTGGTTTCGGCCGGATGCTTCCTGGCGTTTCGGACCGAGGCCATCAGGACGTACGGGGGATTCAATCCGAACACCATGGCCGAGGACATGCACCTGACCTGGGAGGTCCTCCTCGGTGGCGGGAAGGTTCGATTCGTGCCGGGTGCCGTCTGCCGGTCCGCCGACCCATCGACGTGGCCGGTGTACTTCGGGCAGATGAACCGGTGGTACCGCGGCTTCTTCCAGAACCTGAAGCTGTTCTGGCGGACCCTGCACCACCGGAAGCTGTTGGGATTGTTCGTCTGGTCCTCGCTCGTCGACGCGTGCGTGTTCCCGGTGTCGATGCTGATCGGACTGTACGCGCTGGTGGGCGGACTGCTGGACTGGACGCATCCCGACTGGACGATCTTCCTCGTGACGGGACTGGCGCTCGACCTGGCCCTCATCTCGTTCTATGCGTTCCGCGGTGCGATCAGGCTTGGCTGCGTTCCGCTCGTCGCACGCTCGATTCCGTACTTTTACTTTCTTCGTACGGTCAACATTGGTCTGTGGTACCGGGCACTCTATCTGGAAGTCATCCGCGGCCAACAGCTGCGGACGTGGGACAAAGGGCACTGACAACTAGGGAGGACATGCACATGGCCACAGTAGGAGGTGTCCCGGGCGGGGTCTCCGCCCTGGTCGCAATCGGCGTGAAGGCCGGTCAGGCCGTCGCGCAGGCCGTGCAGCCTATGGCGCAAGCACTTCCTTCGGCCCAGCAGCTGCCGTTTGGCGGGCTGGACGGGATCATGTCGTCGCTCATGTCGGCAGGCCGCGTCATCGGCGCGGCGTTGATCTCGGCAGGGATCGCCCTGGGAATCTCGCGCGGCCGGAAACGCGCGCCGTAGGGAGGCGCCGCCATCGTGATCGCGCGATCATCGCGGTCGGTCAGTCGGACCCTCTGGCTGGTCCTCCTCGCCGGGGGCGTGCTGCTCGTCATCGCCCCCGCGACGGGGATCAAACTGTGGGACGCGTACCTTGCGTGGCGCCTGAACAGCGAGGCAACGGAGTGGACCCAGGAACACCAGCCCACCGCACCGGTTACCCGCGCGCCGGTCATCGAACCCGGTGCCGACGGCTACTTGCTGGAGATCCCCAAGATCGGAGTGCGGGTTGTCGTGCATGCGCTCGAGCCTGACGTGTTCTCAGGCAGGAACACTCCGCGGCTGAAGCGCTACGGCGTCGGTCAGATCCCGTATTCGAAGAACTTGCGCAACGTGTCCCCGGGGGCCGATGGCACGGCCGCGATCACGGGGCACCGCACGACGTCGGGCGCACCCTTCCGCAGCATCAACCGGCTCGGACCGGGCGACGTCATCGTCATCAGTAAGGGCAGTCTGGTCCAGCAGTGGCGGGTCGTCTACGCCAGCGCGGTCGCCCCGACCCAGGTTGAGGCCATTCAATCCCACCCTGGGGTGCGGCGGCTGGTGATCTTGGCCTGCGACCCGCCGTTCAGCGCCAGGCAGCGTCTCGTCGTCTACGCGCAGCCCGCGCCCTGAAAAACACGGCAGCCCCCGCGTTGCGGCGGGGGCTGCTGGCGTGTCGCCGTGCCAATCCTTGCTCAGTCCGTGAAGTTCTCGACGACAATCACACCTTTCGCGCCGCCGTCAAGCACGCCGATCCCGACGCGGTGGTAGGCCTTGGAGAGGATGTTCGCGCGGTGCCCTGGACTCGCCATCAACAACCGGTGAGCCGTCGCGACGTCCGCCGCAAACGCCAGGTTTTCACCGAAGATGCGTGCCCGCGCGCCCGACGCCAGCATGCGGTCCATCGGCGTCGAACCGCTGCGCGCGGTGTGAGAGAAATACCCGTTGGTGAACAAATCGCTGCCGTGCACGCGGGCAGCCATCCGCAATGGCTCGCTGACCAACAGTGGCCGCAGGCCGACTCCGGCGCGGTCGCGGTTCACCATCGCGAGGACCTGGTGTTCCAGGTCGGCGCGGGCGGATGCCGCAGAGACACGGTAGGGAAGCTGCTGGACGGTGGAAGGCGATGTGGCTGACGATGGTACGGAGACACCAAGCAGCAGGATAAGACCAATGATGAATCCGCAAACAGGCACGGTCTTCCGCATTGCCGTCCTCCCTCGCCAACGTCGCGTTTCAAACAAAAGCCCTGTCCTCCTTCGGCGGCCCGGCCGGCCGGGGGAATCCCGGTCCCGTTGGCTTTGCGCCCCCGCATTGCTGCGGGTTTGCCTCTTCGAGCTGACAGGCCTTAGAAAACCTCCATCAAACTACCAGCGGCGCAACATCGCCGCCAGCAATCGGGCCGCTTCCAGTGAGCGACACGGTTACTCAAGGGAAACGTCTACGGTTCCTTGACTCTGTTCCATCCTCCGTCCGAGCCCGGGCACAAAGCATCATCGATGCCGTATAATACGTGATGTTCGCACTGCCTTGCTAGGCAGAAGGGTGTGGGGACGTAGCTCAGTTGGGAGAGCGCCTCGTTCGCAACGAGGAGGTCGGCGGTTCGAATCCGCTCGTCTCCACCAATCTCGCTTGCTTCCGGTCACAGGCAGCGCTCTCATTTCCTCACCGGCGTCGATATGTCAGAACCCCTCTCTTCGAAGCCGGGGATCCAACGCATCCCTCAAACCGTCACCGATCAAGTTCATCGAAAGAACTGTCAGCATGATCGCCATCCCAGGGAATGCTGTCAGCCACCAGGCTGTACGCATGAAGGCTCTGGCCTGGCTGAGAAGAGCACCCCACTCGGGAATTGGGGGCTGGGCGCCAAAGCCCAAAAATCCCAAGCTCGAAGCTGCCAAGATGGCAGCTGCCACGTCGATTGAGCCCAGAACGATAGTTGGTGCCACAATGTTGGGAAGTATGTGTCGAAACATGACGCGGGGTTCTGAACAGCCCAGACCTCGGGCTGCCTCTACATAGGCATCTTCCCTCGCCGACAGAACTGACGACCGGATTAGCCTCACGTAGCGAGGAATCCCTGCGATACCAACAGCCAGCATAACGTTCCAAGAACCGGGCCCCAGGACTGCGATGACCGCTATCGCAAGAAGAACACCAGGGATAGCCATCACCACCTCGATTCCTCTAGAGATGAGAGTATCCACCAGCACTCCTGAATACCCAGCCAGCAATCCCAGCGGCAGTCCCACGGAGGCCGAGATGCATACGGCGATCAGTCCCACACTCAGCGACCACCGCCCGCCGAGGATGATTCGGCTGAGCATGTCACGTCCAAGGTTGTCAGTGCCCATCCAGTGCCCTACGCGTGGGGGCATCAGAACAATGGTGGGGTCGGGCTTGAAGGGATCATGGGGCACGACATGATTGGCAAACGCCGCCGAGAGAATGAGGGCGCCTATGATAACAAGTCCTGCGACTGCACCGGGATTTTGGAGGAGCATTCGCAGAACCTGAAATGTTCCCTCACGATGCTGACTCGCTGGGGGTTTCCGCATTTTCGGATCACGATACGATTCCTCTCGATGCTTAATCATACCGAATGCGAGGATCTACGAGACCATACGCAAGGTCGACCAGCAAGTTTACGACAACGTAGAAGACAGCGGCCAAGAGTACAGTGCCTTGGACGACCGGAAAGTCCCGATTGTCGATTGCACTTATGGCGACGCGGCCGATGCCGGGACGGCTGAACACCGTCTCCACGACCACGGCACCACTGAGAACACTGGCCATGTTGATTCCGATAAGGGTCATGATGGGAAGGAAGGCGTTGCGAAGAGCGTGCTTGGAAAGAACAACCCATTCTGCCAGCCCCTTGGCCCTGGCCGTGCGGATATAATCCTGACTCAAGGTGTCCAACATCGCGGATCTCGTGATTCTAGCGAGTGTGCCCATCCCACTCAGACCCAACACGAGGGCTGGCAAGATGAGCTGCCTCACGCTTCCGGCCCCCACAGACGGGAGCCACTCTAGGTTGTATGAGAAGAGGATGATCAGAAGGAAACCTAACCAGAAATTTGGCATGGAGAGGGCCAGCAGTGAGAGCACCATGACCAAGGAGTCAGTCCAACGGCTCCGGTAAATCGCAGCCACAACTCCGAACGGTATCCCCAGTGTGATGCTGATCGCCACCGCGGCAAATGCGAGCTCCAGGGTCGAGCCAATTTGGGCCATCAGGATCGTGGCCACCGGTTGTGATGACCTCGTCGACCTGCCGAGGTCCCCGCGTATCGCGTTGCGGAAAAACCTGAGGTACTGTACGTAGATGGGATCGTTAAGACCCATCGCCTCACGGAGTTCGTCCATGCGTTGTGGCGAAAGAGAAACCTCCTCCATCAGCGCAAGGAGCGGATCACCCGGCAACATGAACACCATGCCGAACACGACGATCGAAACCAGCAGCAGCACGGGGACGGATGCAAGGATCCGCTTGAAAGCGTAGGCTCTTATTACCACTCACCCCCTACGGCGAGTGTCCTGCGAACGGGAGTGTACGGCGTAAGGACGCGACTCGTCTAGATTCCAAGCGTCGGTCCGCCAACGAAGCATGATCGCTAGTCCTTCAGTGTGTCCCAGCAGGCTCGACCTATCCTTCCTATGGCGCGACTCGCATGGTTGAAATTGGGTGTACCATCCGGAAGTTCTCTTGGCACTCCCTGGGTGAAGACTGTCAATATGAACAGGGGCGCCTCTCCTTGAAAGACAATGCCTGCGTCGTGGTATCCAGTGCTTATGGGGTAGCCTCGATCGGTGAAATCCGTGACAATCATCCCGGTCTTATGCGCAACTCGAGTGTCTTCTGGTAACAGGGATGGTATTCCCGAGTTGTACTTCTGCCGGCCCAGAATGTCGATCCCGAGCTTGCAGAGGGCCGGTGTGCAACCAAGGCGTGAAGCCGCACTGACATCCTGGGACCCCTTGAGCATTAGGTCAAGCAGACGCCCCTGATCATTTGCCGTCGTGGCGTTCGTTGTTTTGGGCAGAGTATTTCGGTCGCCTCCGTAGATTTCCTCAGGCACGAAGCCAAAGCGATGGACTGTCTGGGTCATGCCAATCGCTTGACAGAAGTCATTCACTTCATCGATACCAAGCATGTCAACGATCGTCCCGGTACAAACGTTATCGCTGACGATGATCATCAGTGTGATGTGATCCTTCAGCGCTACAGTAGTCCCCGGCGTGAAATGCTGGAAAATGCTTCCGACGAAATTTCCTCTCTGGAACTCGGGCTTGATCGGAACGGCCTCCTCCAGTGAAAACCTCCCTCGATTGATTGCCCTGAACATAGCCATCATGATTGCAATCTTACGAATACTGGCAGACGCGATGGGGATGTCACCCATGCGGTTCGCCGTTTCACCGGTACGCACACTTCTGAGATGCCATCTGACATCGTACGGTAGACCGTCGCAGAACGAGTTCAGGGACTCAACTAATGATCTCACCGGCGATCTCGCGGTCTCCAGATCGACATTGCCCTGCTCATCCTATCCAGTCTTCGTGGGGGAATGCGGCCAGACAAGATCTGTCGTGGCTGCAGATAGAGAATTTGAATCGAAGCTAGCCAACCACCAACAGCTCGCGGGAAAATTGATGGAGGCTCTTCCCTCCCTCCGGTGTAACGGTGAACACGTCTTCCACTCTGACTGCCGCCTCAGGAGTTCTCAGGCTGGGTTCAATCGTGAAACACATTCCTTCTTCGAGAATGGTGTCATCGCCCGGAAACAGAAAAGGAGATTCGTGTAGATCGATACCGATGCCATGTCCCAACCGATGAACGAAGTACTGTCCAAGGCGTTCGGCTTCGATGACCCCGCGAGCGACCACATTGAGCTCTGCGGCGGTGGTCTGACCGGCTGCCAGACGCTCAACTGCCGCTGTCTGGCTCTTCGTGATCGTCTCGTAGAATCTCACCATCGCCGGCGACGGCTCGCCCCAAAACACAGTGCGACCGAAGTCGGACGAGTAGCCTTCAAGCACACACCCCATGTCAAACGCGATGGCAACCCCGGGCTGCACAGGTGTATCGCCCGACCGTTCCGGCTCCCCTGGGCGGAGTCTGAGGTGGGGGCCGGTTATACGTATGCCGGTGTGGAAGCTTGGTCCATCGGCTCCAAATCTCGCGAACAGCCCGTCGACCTCTAACGCTATCTCGCGGGCAGTCATCCCAACGCGTAGCTGAGACAGGACGGCCGAGAATGCTCGCTCGGTGAGGCGTGCCGCGCGCTGCATCCGCAAGAGCTCTCCTTCGTCCTTGACGCTCCGCAGCTTCTGTAGAAGATCGCTCGCGTCTCTGATGCGTAGCGAAGGGAAGGCATGCTGTAAGGCTAGAACGCCACTGGCGCGGACCCGGCCGGTGATCCCGAGAGTGGAGAAAGGGGAGAGCTCAGCGACAATCTCCTCTACTACTTTCACGGGATCTTCCAAGGGACCCAAGATACCATCACCGATGACCCTTATCCTGTCCGTCCAGCGGGACGGGGAGAGGGAACGTCGGAGATCTTCTGCCGCGTCCATTCGGGGTGCAGTAAAGACGGGATCACCCTGTAGGGGAATCCAAGCACCCGAGAGGACGTCCCCGTAGCGATCATGATCGGTAGGGTGGTGGAATGCACGTGGCACTCCAAAGAGGTACTGGAGATCGGAGCTGGACCCCTGTACAAATACCGCCTCTAGGCCGGCCTTTTCCATGGCCAGCTTGAGCCCAAGCACTCGCGATTCGTAAGGGCCTCCACTTGCCATCGCGAGATCCTCCCGAGCCAACAACCCTCTACCGACGCTCAACATACGTGTCAAAGAGAAGCGGGTAATAGCCGCTGCCGTCCATCCTGAGACCCTTGACTTCAATCAGACTTGCAAACGCATGGGTCGGATAGTAGATGGGCAGGATCAGGGCTTGGTCCATGATCCGCTTTTGGATCTTGAAGTAGATCGCCAACCGCGTCCTTTTGTTGGTCTCTCGAAAACCTTCCTCCAGCCAGGCATCCAACTCCGGATCATTGAGCTGATTGAGGTTGCCGGTGCCGACCTGGGAGGAGTGGAATCGAGTCCTCAGAATGTCGGGGTCTGGTCCGGAATCTCCGATGCTGGCGGCATGGTGTGTTCCCGTACGAAACACTTGAAGCAGGGCCGCGACATCCACGATTTCAATCTTGAAGTCGATGCCGACTTCCTTCGCCAGAGCTTGAATCCACTCAGCCGCCATCTGGAACCGTTGCCCGACCAGTGTGGCTGCTCTGATCTCAAGCCGCTTCCCGTCCTTGACGCGGATCCCGCCGGGGCCCGGTTGCCATCCTGCCCTGTCCAGGATTTGCCGCGCCCTTGCCAGGTCCTGTCGATAGTACTCTTCGAACTCCCGAGAATATCCGAAAATGGTCGGCGAAAGCGGCCCCAGCCCAGGGGCCAGCACGCCGGCAAAGAGTTTCTCGATCATGATCTTCTGGTCTACGGCATAGTTGAGGGCCTGCCGCACGGCCAGCTCGCTTGTGGGGAACATCTTTGTGTTCAGGTGGTAGGCGAAAGGCATGGACGGCACCACGGTGACACTGATCTTGTAACGGCCTGGATACTTCCGAAATCGATTGGCACCGTCAGCAGACAGATTGACGACAGCGTTGACCTCGCCTGTCTCAAGCGCACCCATCCGTGTCACATCCTCAGGAATGAATCGGAAGGTGATCTTCTCTAGGTAGGCCGGCGCTTTGTTCACGTACATCCCTTTCGGAGGCCACTTGTAATTCTCGTTCCTGACCAAAACGATGGCTTGTCCCTGGATGAGTTGTGCGAACTTGAATGGCCCACTCCCGACCGGGTTTTTGTCCCAACCAGGGCCATGCTTCTTTACATGGGTCGGGGAGGGGATGCCGAACCCATATGTGGCGATATTGTTGATGAATGGCGCGAACGGCTCGGTGAAGTGAACTTTGATGAGGTAATCGTTCACCACTACGGCTTCCTTGAAAGGACCCAAGTATGCTCTCCAAGCGGATTTCCACGTTCCATCTTTGTCTAAGACTCGGTAGAGGTGGAACCGTACGGCCTCAGCGTTGAACGGCGTCCCATCGTGGAAGACCACGCCTCGCCGCAGGTGGAACGTATAGATCCGCCCATTGGGTGAGACTTCCCATCTTTCGGCTAGACCGGGACGTAGTGTCCCGTCGGTATCCTTGAAAAGGAGGTTGTCGTAGAGATTCATAGAGACCACATGCTGCGGTACGCTAACCTCTGATGCAGGATCGAGCCCTCCCCGCGCCATCACGTCACTGGCCAATCCCATGACAAGATGACCACCTTTGACCCTTTGCTGGGCAGCAGCCATTCGGCCGCTACCGGCCGTCACCAAAGCAATCAGCACGAATAGGGCAAGCGTCCGTGCAAATCTCTCACACATCTCAAATCCCCTCTCTGATGGCCGCCAGGAAGATGCGTGACCCCGACCTCCTCGAGACAAGGCCGCCGAGGTCCGAAGCCTCTGAGCATCTAACTGGGATTGGTTGCCTTCCACTCTTACATGGAGATGGCGCGATCCACATCATCGCCTGGATCGTGGAGAGAGGCAGTGGTCTGAGGATTGGGCGCTTCTCATCGTCACCTCAGAGGCAAGGACTCTCCTCGCGATCTCAAGCCCATCATCAGTGATGATTTATGGTAATTCTTGGCTGGATGGCTGTCAACGCTATATCGCTCAGTGGCCGATGTGAGGCAGACACGCAGCTACGCATCCGCTATACGTTCGAATTTCCCATCAAGGTATTATTGCCAGCTGGGGGTCGCAGACGCCGTTTCGATTGGGCTTCCCTGCCGCAGCCACACGGATGGACCGTGCAAGGCACAACCATCGGCCCCCGGCCTGAGCTCACCACTCCACCAGGGGACGAGGCGATCACCCGCACGGTCCATTGTGAGTAATTCGGTCGGCCACTGCGCGACCCTGCAGAACATGCGATGTCAAATATTGCGAGATTCTTGCCGTTTATCTCCACCGGTCTTCGGGAAAAGACTCAACAGGCAATCAAACAAGCTGGCACCGTGTACCACGGCCTGTGCGATGGTCTGAGCTCACCACTCCATCGTCGTCGCAGGCGATCATCCGCACGGGTTGGTAGAGGTAGGCACCTGAACCCTCTGCTTCGCCCGATGCAACGGAGAGGGTTTTCAAAATGACTGCGGACTCACCGGCCGCTGCTAACCCGTCCGGCTTCATGCCGGGCGGGTTAACGATTTCGAACTCAACGGATCGCTCTCTGGAACTGAGAGTCCCTGCCCGACCGGAGTTCCTGGCAGTCGTTCGCCGCGCCTTGAACGGATTCGCCGCGAGGATGGGCCTCGATCAGGGAGTGGCCGAAGAGTTCACGATCGCCGTCAATGAGGCCTGCACGGCGGCCATTGTCGCAGATGGCCGCGATCTCGCTGTCTCGTTGGGGGCAACGGACGGACGCGTCGAGGCCCGGATTGTCCATGCGCCCGCCCAGGGGCCCTCCAGCGGGGATGGCGGCCGCGCGCAGCTGCTCAGTACGCTCGTGCTGTTTTCGCTGGCCGATGTCGTCCAGTCGGAAGCAGGCGACGGAACCATCGTGACGCGGATCTCCAGGGGTCGGACCGCCGGCTGACGATTCGCTAGCCGAGCCGGCCGCGCGGCTCGCCCGTCCGCCCAACCCACACGGCAACCAGGCCGACGAACAGCAGCAGCACCACCTGCACGGTCGTTCCCCAGACGTCGACCTCTGATCCCCAATTGCACCCTGCCTGCCATGGAAACCAGCGGTAGGTCACGAAGGTCACCGTTGAGCCGGACAGCACCGCGCAACGCTCGATCGGGAGAGCAAAGCGCCAGACGGCGAGAGCCGCCGCGAGTACCGCGAGTGCCTTCTCGAACCGTACGTTCATCAGACCACCTCCGAGGTGTCGCTCAGCGCGGACACGCTCGGAGTTTACCCAGCGTCAATCCTGGTCCAAACGGCGCGGGCCTTTGGCTGCAAGTGTGAAATTCCTCGGATTAGTAATGGAGGATTGGGGGAAAACACTGCTGGCACCGCAATGAGAATGAGTGCCATCGAGGTGGTTGCACCTCGACCATACCCAGGATCCGTGTAGACCATCCGAGTCCCGGCGGAACTGAGCTCACCACTCCACCCGCCGGATAGAGAGATCACCGCACGGCTCTCGGGAGAGCCTATCCGGAACCCTTTCTTCCTTAGGAAGGAAGGGTTCCGGTTGTTACGGAGCGGAGGCGGTGGGGTTGAGTTGCAGGTACGGAGCGACGGTCGTCCAGGTGCCGGGCACTTCATGGCCGAGCCGCCAGAACGCGACGCCGGCAAGCCCCCGCGCCTTGGCGAGATCCATCTTGCGGCCGACGCTGCGCGCGTTTTCGAAATAGACCGTCGAGCCGGCCAGTTTGTAGAACGGGACCTTCGCCGTCTGATCCCACTGGATCGTCACACCGGCGCGCTTCGCCCGGTCGACCGCCTCGCGCATCGAGACCGCCTCGGCGGTGCCTTTCGCAGGCCAGGCGTACCCGTAGAAAGCGACGCCGAGCAGGATCTTCGAGCGGTCGGTCTCCGATGCAGCGAATTGCGCGACGGCATCCACCCACGGTTCCGACGCGATCGGACCGGCTTCGCTCGTGCTCCAGTGCTCGTCGTAGGCCATGACGATGATGGCGTCGGCCGCGCTGCCCAGTGCCGTGTAGTCGAATGCGCCGTTCCAGTCATTCGTCAGATCGTCCCGGGTCTTGGCGGGCACCGCGATCGTCATGACCTTTCCTCGCCCGTGCACGGCGCCGGCCAGACGGACGACGAACGCGGTGAGGGCGTTCCGATCCTGGGGAGCCACGTTCTCGAAGTCGAGGCTCACGCCGTCGTACCCGTACTTGTCCAACAGTCCCAGGATGGCGTTGATCGTGCGGTTTCGGGGATCGATGCGCGTCAACACGCTGTGCACGGCATCGCGGTTCCAGCCGCCGTTGAGGTAGTTGGCGACGTTGAAATGCACGTCGGCGCCCTGCTGTCGCGCGGCTTTCATCAGATCCGCATTGTGAGTCCCGGTCACGCCGCCCGCCGTGCCGGCAAGCGCAAACTGCGTGGCGATCACCCAGTTCAATTTGGATCCCTGGGAACTCACGGTCAGCAGCGAGTTAGGATCGTAGTCGACCCAGTAACCCGCACCGAGGAGCAACGATGCGGCCTCAGAATTCGCAAACGGCGCCGCCGTGATGACTGCGGCCGCTGCGCAGATGATCACCAACCATCGCCGCAACAAAAAAACCCCCCTTCGGCAGCCCGGCCGACCGGAGGTCCGGTCCCGTGGCTTTGCGCCCCCGCATTGCTGCGGGTTAGCTCTTATCGAGGGAGGCAGGTTTGGACGTGCAACCCGCCTCGCCAAGTATTTGTAAACCTCATCAAAGTTAGCAGGAGGATTACGGGGCCAATAGCAACCAAGTCTCCATGACTATGCCACTTGATCACTTATGCCCATAGTCTACGGTCAGTAGACTTGGAGTGATTGGCGATGCGGATCGCCGTAGTTGGAGTCGGCGGAGTCGGCGGCTATTTTGGCGCATTGTTACAGCGTGCCGGCCATCACGTCGCGTATCTCGCCCGCGGCGCACATCTGGCGGCCATGCGCGAGCACGGTCTGCGTGTCGAGTCGGTTGCCGCCGATCCCTTTAGCGTCGACGTCCGCGCCGTCGACCGGGCCGACGGCGTCGGCCCAGTCGATTTCGTGCTCTTTACTGTCAAAGCGTACGACACGGCGGCCGCGTCTGCCTTGCTCCCTCCCCTACTTGGTGGCAACACGGCCGTGCTGACCTTGCAGAATGGGGTCGACAACGTCGACGTGCTTGCCAACTCCGTCGGGCGAGATCACGTCCTCGGCGGCGCCGCGTACATCTTCTCGTCGATCGCCGCCCCCGGAGTCATCCGGCACACCGGTGGCCCGAGGCGCATCGTCTTCGGAGAGCTCGATGGACGCCGCACCGCACGCGCCGAAGTGATCCTCGGCGCGTTCCAGGACACCGGTGCGCCGGTCGAGCTCATCGACAACATCATGGTGGAGATGTGGGAGAAGTACATCTTCATCGCCGCGCAGGGGGGGATGACGGCGCTGACGCGCCTGACGGTCGGAGAGATCCGCGAGATTCCAGAGACGTTCGCACTGTACCTCGATGCCGCGGAGGAAGTCGCGGCGGTGGGGAGGGCGAGCGGCGTGACGATTCCGGATGGGCAGCGGGAACG
>DASYRL010000126.1:0-5690 GCA_036004445.1 bacterium | reverse complement strand
CGGCACGATCAGCGAGATCGGCAGCGTCATGTCCGACTTCAGGATCTGCTGGTAGTCGGAGAAGAACGTGCGCTTGAGGAATCGCAGCACCTCGCGCAGCGAAATGAAGAACAGCAGGATGTAGGAGATGTTCAGCGCGAGGAAGTACGCGAGGATGAAGGCGTTGAGACCCTCGATCGCGCGCTCGATCCAGAGCGGCCAGTTCATGGCGCGGTGACGGACACCGTGGCGAGGAGATCGGTCACCGCTACGCGGATCCGGGGATTCTTGTGGCGCTGACCGATGTCGGTCAGCAGATCGGTCCGCTGCAGCGCGACCAGCTTGCCGAGCAGCGCCCGCGCGTCGGCGCGCTCGCGCGTCGATCCCTCCACGAACTGCGTGACGTAGTCGTCGAGCACGCCCGCCTCCTGCAGCATCCAGGCGGCCTTCTGCGCCGCGTACGAATCGGCGCCGTCCAGCAGGCGCACCAGGGCGCGCTGCCCCGGCCCGCCCTTCTGCCGCAGCGCTTCGGCCGCGTTGGTGCGCACCCACCACTCGCGGTCGGAGAGCGCCTGCTCCAGCGCGCCGATCCCCTGGGTGCCGGCCAGGAGGCCGAGCGCCTTGGCGGCCATGGCGCGCACCGGCCACGCCGGGTCCGTCACCGCCCGGATGAGATCGGGCGCGGCGCGCGGATCTCCGATCACGCCGAGTGAGTGCGCGGCGCGGGCGCGCGCGTTCTCATCGGCGTCCGAGAGCAGCTGCACCAGGAGCGGCACCGCGTCGGGCGAGCGCAGCCGCCCCAGGATGTCGATCGCCGGCACGCGCGCGCGCGGCGGCAGCCGGGGAAACTCCTGCAACAGCGGCTGCACCGCCGCCTGCCCCAGCCCCGAGAGGATGTCCGCGATGCGCAGCGCCGACCAGCGGTTGGTGTCGCGCAACGCGCCCAGCAGCGACTCCACCGCCTCGAGCCCGCCAATCGCGCCCAGCGCCTTGGCCGCGCGGATGCGCACCTCGGGCACGGGGTCCTGCATCAGGCGCACCAGGTCCGGCAGCGGCTGCCGGCTCATCATGCGGCCCAGCTTCTCCGCGCCCTCGACGCGCCGGGTCCAGCGCCGGTCCGCGAGCTTCTTGCGCTCCGCCGACACGAACCCCAGCTCCTCGAACGCGGTGCTGATGCGCTCCTGAGTGCGGCCCCTCACGAACCGGATCTGCTCCAAGAGCGTCCACAGGATGACGCGCCGGTCCCAGGCGCCGAGGGGGCCCGGCACGTACTTGCTGAAATGACCGTTCTCGGCGGTGAGGTAGACCTGGATGCGCGGCAGGAAGCGCGCGCGCTGGCGTCGCTCGTAGCCCCAGCGGATCTGCGTGTACAGCTTGTGGCCCAGCGTGACCAGCAGCACGAGGACAAACAGGCTCCCAACGACGGCAGTGACCCACCACACGAACCGGATCAGCGTCGGCGTGCTCACGAAGCTTCGCGCGCCTGCCCCAACACTTTGCGTGCCCTGGCGACGAGCTCCCGCGCACGAAACGGTTTGACCACGAAGTCGTCGGCGCCGGCGTTGAGCGCTTTCACGATGTCCTCCTCACGGGAGTTGGAGGACAGGATAATCACGGGCACCCCCTGCGTTTCCGGGTGCGCTTTCAGGTCGCGCAGCACCTCGAACCCGTTCTTGTAGGGCATCAACAGATCGAGGATCACGAGGTCGGGCCTCCGCTTGCGGGCCAGCTTCAGGCCCTCGACGCCGTCACCCGCCCACTCGACGGTGAATCCCTGGGCCGCGAACACCGCTTTCAAGAACTGACCCATAGCCACATCGTCCTCGATCGACAAGAGGCGAACGGCGGGGGGCCGGCTGGGGCGGGAGCGACGCGGCTGTGGCGCGGAGGCTGCTTTTTTCTTCAGGTGCTCTCTCTCGTCCGCAGGAAAATGCCCCAGGCACCCCGCAGCGACCTCCGGCATCGCTGAGCGCTGCTCCCTGCGGGGGCCTGACGCGGTTCACGAGCGGAAGCCCCGCGGACCTGGGGCACGTCCCAAGATACCTGAATCGGCCCTCGAAACCCAGTTGCCTCCGGGCGTTTACCGTACCATCGCGCTGAAGTCCTGCCGTAACCCCGAGCCCTGAAACATCAAGTTGGTCATTCCCGATTTGCCCGCTGTAACGGTGATCACGCCGCCCAGACTGTCGGCCGACACCTCGGTGATCTTGACGATGCGCGGGTCGCCGGCCGTGGCCTTGAGCCCCACCACCGGCACCGAATTGCCGAAGACGTCGCGGCTGAAAATCCGGAACGTGGCCGTGCGACTCTTCGACAGCACGACCTGGCCCGTCACCGCGTTGCCGTCCAGCAGCACGACGAGCTGTTGCGGCGCCGCGGGCCCCGGGTACAGCATCGCCTGCCGCACAATCGTGCCCACGCTCCCCGTCACCACAGTGGGCTGCCCGGCCCGCTCGCCGAACTTCACCTGCAGGCTCACCTGCCCGTTGGAGTCGGTCGTGACCACCGTCGGCTCGCCCGCCAGCTTGCCGTTCATCACCGCCAGTCCCACCGTGAGCCCGGGCATTGCGCGCCCCGCCGAGTCGCGCACCTCGAACACGAGCGGCACCGACGCTCCTTCCCCGGCCCGACCCCGCTGTCCTGTGCCCTGCACGAACCCCGTGCGATCCGGCGCGGCACGCGGCGCCGGAGGTGGGCCCGGGGGAGCCTGGGGTAACACCGTCGTCAGCTCGACACCCGCCGCTTCGCTCAGCGGATCGCCGGACAGGGTCTCGACGGCGAGCCGCGCCGTGCCCGCCGAACCACCCGCCGGAAACCGGAACTCCGCGATGCCGCGCGCATCGGTCTCCGCCTCGGCGTCGGCGCTGCCGGGACCGGCGACCTTCCCGCTGCCGCGCAACACGAGACGCGCGCCGCTCACCGCCGTCACCCCGCGCTTCAACGCCACGCGGACGTTGGCCGTGCCGCCGACGACCGCCTGCACGCGCCGCAACATCGGAACGGCGACCAGCCGGGCCGGAACCGGGTCGTCGTCGGGTGGCGGCGGCGTAGGCGTCACGACAGGGGGGCGTCGTGACGATGAGGGTCGTGTCGCTGGACGACGGGCAGGAGTGGCGACCGGCGTCGCCGGCGGGGCAACGCTGGCGGCTGCGGCAGCCACGCGGCGCGCCTGGAGGCAGTCATCGATGCGGTTCAGCACGATCGAATCCGCACCCAGCGCCAGCAGGTTCTGCCGATCGCGCGTCGTGGGGCTGAACGAGACGCAATTGCGCTGCACCAGCTGCGCGATCTGCGTCGTGCTCATGCTGCCGCCACTCAGGTAGCGGATGAGATCGGTCTTCCGCAGGGGCTCAGCTTGAGCGCTGACGGGGCGCGGCGCGAGAGCGAGCAGGAGGAGAGCGAGACGAATTCCAATGCGGAATGCGGAATGCGGAGTGCGGAATGGAAAGCGCAGGTCGTGCCAGCGGCTCGAATTCGCAGTGACATTCCGCAATCCGCACTCCGCAATCCGCATTTGCTTTTTCATGGCCTTTGACATCCCGACCGGTCGTAGTGCCGCTCGACCGAATCCACTGAAGCGTACAATCCGGCATCCCGCGTCGCGCGGGAGGTGTCGAGGGACGGCTGCTTTCGCTTGAGCACATTGTAGGCCGTCCAGCTGTCTTCGACGCTGACCAGGGACTCCGACAGCGTGGTGCAGCCGAGGGCCCCCGTTGCCGAGTTTTGTGACCGGGTGTTGTAGCTCTTCACGTGGACGACGACCGAATCGGCCGCGCCGTCGAACGCGAGCCACGTGGTGTCGGGCGGCGGCGGCAGGGGCGTGACGGCCGGTGCGGGCGCCGCAGTCGTCGGCGCCGTCGACGGAGGACTGGTCTGGCCCGCGCTCTGGTCGGGGGCGACCGGTCGCAGGAAGAAATACCACCCGGCTCCGCCTCCGGCCGCGAGCGCCAGCAACAACACCGCGGCGACTACGCCGGGATGGCCGTCGGCCGAGCGCGGCGCCAGGGCGGGCGCAAACGGCTTCTGCCCCTGCGTCGACCGGTGGAGCGGAGGTGGCGGTGCGACCGGTGGAACCTCAGTGTGCCGCGGAGTCATCACCTTGGAATCCGCCCCGCGCGCTTCCAGCTCGCCGACGTCGTACCCGCCCGCCGCGACGAGCGGCAGGTTCGAGAGCGCGTTGGCGGGCGGCTTCATCTGCGTGTCGCGGCGTCCCGGCGTGCGGCCGCCCAGCGCCGGACGCGTAACCGTTCCCGTCGGCGCGGGCGCTGGGGGGGGGGGCGGCGCGGGCGGCACGGGTGGCTGAGCCGACGGTCGAGACGCGGTTGGCGGCGAAGCTGCGGGAGCCTGGGCCTGAGCAGGAGCCGGCTTCGCAGGCGGCGCGGCGACCGGCTTGGCGGCCGCGGCTGCCGCCGGGACCGCCGGAGACACCGGTGCTACTGCGGGCCTCGGGGGTGGCGTCGGGGTCGCCGACGCAACGGGAGGCGACGCGGGTGACGGCTTCGCGGCGCGCACGACTTCGACCGTGCGTCCCGCGCCGCCACCGGCCGCCGCCACCGGAGGGAGCGGCGCCTGCAATTGTGGCCCGACTTCGAGGTAGACCACGGACGTATCGTCGGTGAGCATGTTGATCCACGGCAGGATCGAGTGCTTCTTCCCCCCCGTGAAGGCTTCGTCGGATTCGATCAGCTCGTAAAACGGCAGCGACGCCGCGGTCTCGCCGGGTCGCGGCCGGAACATGCCGGCCACCGGACCTTCGTGCTCCGCGCCGAGCACCATCGCCAGGTGCCAGGGTCGCTTGAAGTACTGCAGGTGCGTCTCGACGTCGCCGGGCGCCAGCTCGATTCCGAGCGGTGGATGGCTGTGATACCAGCCGATCAGGTGGCCGTCGGTCTTGCGCAGCTCTTCCTGGATCCGCTCCCACAACCGCGACACGATGACCAGCGTCTTGTCCCCGTACACGGCCTGGTTCAACCGGATCGTGGAATCGATCACCACGTACCGGGTGTGCGAGGTAGGACACTCGAACAGGTCGCCGACCAGGAACCCGATCATGCCCTGACGGCCCGCGGCCTCGTAGTGCCCGTGAACGGCGCTGATGGCCTTCTGATCGAAAAACACGGGATAGGGGCCGGAGGGCGGACGGCGCGGGCCCGCGCCGGGTGACGTCGGATGCCACAGCACCGACTGCGCCAGCGGCAGGACGCGCTGGAGGTGGAGACCCATCGCCTCCGAGGGCCGCTCGCCGCTCACGCGAGCACCCCTTGAACGATGTCGGCCGCACGCAGGACGTCGGGATCGCCCACGTCGAGATGCGTGACGGCGCGCATGCGGCGCTCACCGAACTGCGTCACGCGCAGACCGGCGGCCTCGAGGCGCGGGATTACCGCGCCGGCCGTCTCCCCCTCTCGTACCAGGTCGATCATGACGATGTTGCTCTCCGGCATCTCTACCCGGACCGCCGGGCAGTGCTTGATCCGCGTGGCAAAGTCCCGTGCCCGCGTGTGGTCCTCAGGCAGACGCGCCAGGTTATACTCGAGCGCGTACAGCCCGGCCGCCGCGAGCACCCCCGATTGCCGCATCCCCCCGCCCAGACGCTTTCGGATCTCCCAGGCACGGGCCCTGCGGGAAGCATCGAATGCCAAACACGACCCTACGGGACACCCCAACCCCTTCGAAAAGCTCACCATAACAGTAGTCGCACCACGCACGAG
>DASYRL010000125.1:0-9147 GCA_036004445.1 bacterium | reverse complement strand
CCCGCGTGAACATCTACGGCGGCGGCATCGCGCTCGGACATCCGCTGGGATGCACCGGCGCCAAGATTCTTACGACTCTTCTTTACGCCCTTCACCGTACGAAGTCTCATTACGGTCTTGTCACGATGTGCATCGGCGTCGGTCAGGGCATCGCGATGATCGTGGAGCGCGCATGAGTCTGGTGCTCGTCACCGTTACCGACGGCCTCGCCACGGTCACCCTCAACCGGCCCGAGAAGATCAACGCCCTGACGCGCGAGCTGTGCCAAGAGCTGATCGCCGCATTGCGCCGTGTGTCGGGTGATCCTGCCGTCCGCGTCATCATCGTCACGGGGGCCGGGCGGGCTTTCTGCGCCGGCGCCGACCTGACCATCCTGGGCAGCGACGGTGACGCCCTCGTCGCCGGCGGCAAGGAGATCGCGCTCCTCATTCGGGGAGCGCCGCAACCGGTGATCGCCGCGGTCAATGGCGCGGCCGCCGGCGGCGGGGCGAACCTGGCGCTCGCCTGCGACTATCGGCTCGCCGCCGACACAGCGACCATCGGACAGGTGTTCGCCAGACTGGGACTCGGCCCCGACTGGGGCGGGAGCTATTTCCTGCCGCGCCTCGTGGGGCCGTCCCGCGCGCTCGAGCTGCTGTTCAGCGCCCGCATGGTCCCTGCCGCCGAGGCGTTGACCCTCGGCCTGTTCGACCGCGTGGTCCCCGCGGATCGCTTGACCACCGAAGCGCAGACCCTCGCCGCCGCCTGGGCGACGTTCCCCGCGCTGGCCCTGCGCCGCGCGAAGGAAGCGATCTATCGCAGCACCCACGCGACGCTGCTCGAGATGCTGGATTACGAGATCGACATGCAACACGAATTGTTCGCCACCCCCGACGCGCGCGCGCGCCTCGACGCCTCACTCGCCACCCGGAGTCGCTGACCATGGTCCGGAAGCTGAGCAACTTCGACGACTGGATCGATTATTTCCGTTACTGGCAGGATTCGATCGGCCTGCCGCCCGGCGCCCTGCGGGAGTTCAATTTCGACGCCAAGTTCGGTGACCCGGAAGTGCCGCACATCGAGTTCGGGCATTACCGCGGCCAGCGGAAGTGGCCGACTGTCATGCACATTCCCGACCAGCGCATCCGCGACGCCCTGCTGAACCTCATCGTCTACCAGGGCGACACCGAATTTGCGTCGGTGGAGCAGCAACGCAACCTGCTCCACAACGCGCCCTCCGACTACGATCTGCTCTCCTTGCAGCGCGTGATGATCGAAGAGATGCGGCACGGCTGGCAGATGAGCTATCTCCTGTGCGCGCATTTCGGCGACGAGGGAAAGCGGGAGGCCGCCAAACTGCTGGAGCGGCGCGCCGATGAGGGTGAGCGCCTGCTCGGCAGTTTCAACGAGATCGTCGACAACTGGCTCGACTTCTTCACCTACACCCAGTTCATCGACCGGGACGGCAAGTTCCAGCTCAAGATGCTGTCGGTGAGCGCGTTCGATCCGCTGGCGCGCTCGATGGGCCCAATGCTCAAGGAGGAGTCCTTTCACCTCGGCACCGGGAATAACGGCCTGCTGCGAATCGTGAAAGCCGGCAAGATGCCGCCCGAAGTGATCCAGCGGTTCTTCTGTAAGTGGATTCCGACGGCGTTCGACCTGTTCGGCACCGACAATTCATCCTCCGCGCACTGGGCATACGTGTGGGGGCTCAAGGGCCGGTACGACGAGCGGGACAACACGACCGAGGCTGACAAGTCGAAGCTCAACGAGCACTCGCGCGGCCTGTACCGCCAGGAGATCGTGAAGCTGGTGGAGCGGCTCAACATGTTCATCCCGGAGCGCGACCGCTGGCTCAAGGTCCCCGAGCTGCAGTTCAACCGGCGCATCGGCATGTATGGCCACCAGTGCTTCACGGCGGAGGGCCAGCCGATGGACCCCGACAAATACCCGGCCTACCGGACCAGCCTCCTGCCACGCCCGGAGGACATCGCGCTGGTCCACGACATCGAGAAGGAGCCGGGCTGGATCGAGCCGAAGAAGGCCGATAGCCTGTTGCAGTGACGCGCCCGCTCGTCATCGCGCATCGGGGCGCGTCCGCGGTCGAGCTGGAGAATTCCCTCGCCGCGTTCCGGGCCGCGGGTCGACTCGGGGCGGACGGGGTGGAGCTGGACATTCATGCCACGGCGGACGGCGCGTTGATCGTGCACCACGACGCGACGATTGCGGGAGATCCGATTCCGTCGTCGACCACGGAGCGGATCCGCGCCCACCGGCTCGCGAACGGTGAGGCCCCGCCCCTGCTCGAGGAGGCGCTCGCCGCGATTGACGCCCGGCTGCGCGTCTACGTCGAGGTGAAAACCCTGCCGGCCAGCGCCGACACCCACCTCCTGGCCGTCCTCGACCAGGGGCCCAATCCCGCCGGGTACGCTGTGCATGGGTTCGACCACCGTATCCTGGCCCGGCTCGGCCGGCGTCGTCCCGGTCTTCCCCGAGGCGTATTGAGCACCTCCTACCCTGTGAACCCGGTGGCACCACTGCGAGACGCCGGGGCCACGGCGTTGTGGCAGGATCGCGCCCTGGTGGACGCCGAGCTGGTGAAGGCCGTCCATCAAACCGGTGCGCAGCTGATCGTGTGGACCGTGGACGCCCCGTTCGAGATGCGCCACCTGGCGTTCATTGGAACGGACGGCCTGTGTACCAACCGCCCTGACGCAGGACGGCGCACCGTGGACGCCCTGACATTATGACCGCGCTCGAGTCCGCCCCGCCGCGGGTCGCCGTCATCGGGGCCGGCACCATGGGGCACGGCATCGCGTACGCGGCCGCGCTGGCGCGTTGCCCCGTAGCCCTGACGGACAGCCGCGCCGGCGCGCTGGAAGAAGCAAAGGAACGCATCGAATCGCTCATCGCGGGCGGGATGCAGCGGGGGAAGCTGACCGAGGGCGATCGAGCGGCCGTCCACAGCCGGCTGCGCTACGTCGCGGACCTGGACGATGCCGTGATGGACGCCCAGATCGTGATCGAGGCGATCGTCGAGCATCTCAACACCAAACAGCTGTTGTTCGCAGCGGTAGAGCGGCAGGCGCCGCCGGACGCGCTGCTCGCGTCCAATACGTCCTCGCTGTCGGTGGGTCAGATCGCCGCCGCCGTGCGCGAGCCCGGACGCCTCATCGGAATGCACTTTTTCAATCCCGTGCACCTGATGCGGCTGGTGGAAGTCGTGCGGCACGGCCGAACCCCTCCGGGCACGATCGACCTCGCCACCGCGTTCGCGCGGCGTCTCGGCAAGGATCCGATCGTCGTTCAGGACTCTCCCGGGTTCGCCTCGAGCCGGCTCGGCGTGGTACTGGGCCTCGAGGCCATGCGCATGCTGGAACAGGGAGTCGCCAGCGTTGAGGACATCGACAAGGCGATGGAGCTGGGCTACAACCATCCCATGGGGCCACTCAAGCTCACGGATCTGGTCGGGTTGGATGTGCGGCTGGCGATCGCGGAATACCTGCAGCAGCAGCTGCGAATGCCGCACTATGCGCCACCCCAGATCCTCAAGGACAAGGTCGCCAAGGGAGAGCTGGGGAAGAAAACCGGGAAGGGATTCTATACCTGGCCCGATACCGCGCGCGAGCCATGACGCCCGCCGGCGCATCCCTGCCCCGCATCACCGACGTGCACATCCATATCCAGCCATGGCGGGACTTGAAGCCCCGCGTCCAGGAGGTCATGCGGCGGGGAAAGGAAGACCACTGGGACTTTCTCCTGGCCCTGATGGACGACCCGAAGGCGTTGCTCCAGATCATGGACCAGGCGGGGGTGTGGCGGGTGGGACTCGTGAACTATCCCAGCCCCGACATCATGGGATTCACCAACACGACCAACGATTTTGCGGCCCGCTATGCCAGCGCTGACCCGCAGCGTTTGCTTCCCTACGGTGGCGTCCATCCCCGGTTCACCACGGATCCCGCCGGCGACGTGGACCGTCTGGTGAGCCTCGGGATCCGGCTCCTGAAGATTCACCCCAACCACCAGGCCTTCCCGGCCAATGCCTACACTCAAGGGTTGGATGCCCTCGCGGCGATCTACCGGCGCTGTGAAGCGCGCGGCCTGCCGGTGATGGTGCATACCGGCACTTCGATCTTCCCCGGTGCCCGCTCCAAGTGGGGGAACCCGATGGAGCTGGACGATGTCGCCATCGATTTTCCCGACCTGCCGCTCGTCATGGCCCACGGCGGCCGGCCGCTGTACATGGACGAGGCCTTCTTTATCCTGCGACGTCATCGACAGGTCAGGCTCGACGTCTCCGGCATTCCGCCCCTCAAGCTGCTGGACTACTTTCCCCGCTTGTCCGAGATCGCCGACCGTGTGTTGTGGGGCACCGACTGGCCCAGCCCAGGGGTGAAGGACCTGCGCGGCAACATCGACCAGTTCCTCACGCTGCCGCTTCCCGACCCGCTCCGTCGGGCGATTCTCGAGACCAACGCGCTGAACCTGTTCCCGACGTCGTAGCAACCTCCGGAGTCCGCTTATGCGTGTCTGGTTGATCGCCGGTCTAGGGTGTTGCGCGCTGACGGCCGTGCCGCTCCAGGCGCAGTCCGGGCGCATCGCCTACGACACGTTCTCCCTCGCCAACGGCTTCCGGGTGATCATGTCCGAGGATCACTCGACCCCGGTCGTGGCCGTCGATATCTGGTACGATGTGGGTGGCCGGGTGGAGCGGCCCGGCCGATCCGGATTCGCGCACCTGTTCGAGCACATGATGTTCCAGGGCAGCGCGCACGTGAAGAAGGCGGAGCACTTCCAGCTGGTGCAGCGCGCGGGCGGTACCATGAACGGCAGCACGCGCGAAGACCGGACCAACTACTGGGATCTGATGCCGTCGAATCGCCTCAACCTCGCCTTGTGGCTCGAAGCCGACCGGATGCGCTCGTTGGCCATCACGGACTCGAACTTCCATAATCAACGGGAGACCGTCAAAGAAGAACGCCGGTTGCAGGTCGACAACCAGCCGTACGTCCCGGCCTTTCTGGACGGCATGGCGTGGCCGTTCGACACCGTGTCGTGCTATGCCTACGGCCACTCCCTCTACGGTTCCATGGACGACCTCAACGCCGCCCAGTTGAGCGACGTGCAGAATTTCTTCAACACCTATTACGCGCCCAACAACGCCTCACTCGTCGTGGTCGGGGATTTCAATCCGGCAGAGCTGCGTCGCCTCGTGACGCGGTACTTCAGCGGCATCCCGAGTCAGCCGGTCCCGCCCGTCGCGCCGTGCACGTACCGCATCGCCCCGGGCATCCAGAGGCGCGAGGTGCAGGATCCGCATGCCAACGTCCCGGCGACGATCCGCTTGTACCGTATTCCCCCACATGGCGACCCGGACACGCCCGCGCTCGAGCTGTTGGGCGTCATTCTGGGTCGCGGGGAAAGCTCCCGCCTGAACGAGGCCGTGGTGCGACGGGAGAAAGCGGCCCTCGTGGCCCAGGTCCAGATGAATCCCCTCGAGTCCCGCCGTGGCCCGGGCATCATGCTCGTGCTCGCCATTGCCAATCAGGGAGTCGCGGTAGAGCGTCTCGACACCCTGCTGGCCGCTCAGCTGGACAGCGTAAGGGCGCAGGGAGTCACCGCGGATGAGCTCACCAAGGCGAAGAACACGTTCCGAGCCGGGTTCATCGAGACGCGGGAGACTATTCTCAACAAGGCAGAGGAGCTCCACCACTATCTCATGTTTCACGACTCGCTCGCCGAGATCAATAGCGATCTGGATCGCTTCCTGGCAGTGTCCGCGGACGACATCCGTCGCGTCGCGGCGAAATATCTGGATCCGGAGAACGCCACGGTAATCACGGTGCGGCCGGCCGCTCCCGCGACGGGAGGTGGCCAATGAAACCCAGGCCATGCGACATGGTGATCGGCGCCCTGACGATCGCCTTGACCGCCGGTGCCGCGGTTCGCCTCGCCGCCCAGGACTCCTTCCCGAGCCGGCCCCCGGCCGCGAGCCCTCTGGCCCCGGTTCGGTTTCCGTCGTTTCAGGAAATCACGCTTGCCAACGGGATGCAGCTGCTGGTGGTCGAAAACCACGAACAGCCTATCGTCTCGGCTTTCCTGGCCTTTCGCGCCGGCGGTATGTACGACGCGAGCGGCAAGGAAGGCACGGCCCAGCTCGTCGCCGAGCTCCTCACCAAGGGCACGCCCACCCGGACCGCCGCCCAGATCTCAGCCACGATCGAAGGTGTGGGCGGCAACTTGAGCGCTTCTTCCGGCGCGGACTTCTTGACGGTCTCGACCGACGTCCTGACCGATCATGCCGACCTGGCGTTCGACCTGTTGGGCGATGTGGTACGAAACGCGACGTTTCCGACCGACGAGCTCGAGCTGGCACGTACCCGTTACCTGTCGAATCTCGCGGTGGAGCTGTCGCAGCCATCCAACGTGGCCGCCCGCTTCTTCGCCACGGAGCTGTATGGCCGCCATCCATATGGCCGCAATCCAACCAGCGAGTCCTATCGGGCCGTCACTCGGGACGATGTGCAGCGCTTCGCTGCTGCCCGGTTACGGCCGAGTGGCGCCTTGCTCGTGATTACCGGTGACGTTTCATTCCCCCGCGCTCAGGCGCTCGCCCGCAAAGCGCTCGGCGGCTGGGTGGGAACGCCGGCGCCCGCCGTCGTCCCGGTTCCGCTCCCGGCCCATGTCGCCACCGAAATCGTGCTGGTCCATCGGCCGGGCTCCGTCCAGGGCAACATCGTGCTGGGTAACACGACGTTCCTGCCGACCGATCCCGGCTACTACGCCGCGCGCGTCGCCACGCAGGTCCTGGGCGGCGGCCCGGACTCCCGTCTGTTCCTGATTCTGCGCGAGCAGAAGAGCTGGACCTACGGCTCCTATGCCGGGCTGGACCGCAAACGGGGAGTGGGAAGCTTCGAAGCGACCTTCGAGGGTCGTAGCGAAGTCGTCGACAGCGCACTCGTGGAGATGCTGCACCAGATCGACCGCATGCGGACCGAGCTCGTGCCGGACAGCGAGCTGACCAACGTGAAGGGATTCCTGGTCGGCTCCTTCCCGCTCACGATCGAAACGCCACAGCAGATAGCGTCCGTGGTCGCCAACGCCCGCCTGCTCGGTTTGGGACCGGATTACGTGCGGCTATACCGGGAGCGCCTGGCGGCGGTCACCCGGCTGCAGATACGCGTGGCCGCGGTGCGAGTCTATCATCGCAATGCGCTGACGATCGTCGTCGTCGGCGACGCCGAGCAGCTCTACGATCGGCTCAAAGCGATCGCCCCGGTGCGGCTCGTCGACATCGACGGGAAGCCCATGACGCTCGCCGATCTCCATCCGCAGGCCGGCCCCATTACACTCGATCGCGCGCAGATCGTGACGCGCAGCGACAGCTTCCAGGTTCTGATCCAGGAACGCCCGATGGGAGCCATGGTGACGCGCTGGAATGTCACCAACGACTCCATCAGTTATTTCGAGGACACGCAGATCGCGGGAGGCCAGGTCCAGCAAACCACCACGATCCGGCTCAACCCGGCCGACCTGAGCGTGACGACCGTCGACCAGACGGGTCATCAAGGCCCGCAGCGGGCGGAAACGCACCTCACCTACGCCGCCGGCCGCGTCAAGGGAAGTTCGATCGCGGCGCAGGAGTCGGGGCCACCCACGACTACCGCTATCGATACGGCCATCGCGCCGGGCACGTACGACGACAACGCCATGAACACCGTGATTCAAGCCCTGCCGCTCGAGACCGGCAAGACCTTCAACGTTGGCGTGTTCGAGTCGGGACAGAACCGGACCGCCGTGATGCAGATAAAGGTGTCCGATGGCGGGGCGGTCACGGTGCCTGCGGGTACGTTCCAGACCTACCGGCTGGATATCGCCGGTGGCCAGGTGCCCATCGTCATGTCAGTGTCCAAAGAGACGCCGCGTCGCATCGTCAGAATCGAGCTGATCGGCGTCTCGTTTGTTGCCGAGCTGGTGAAGTAATCCGGCCACGCACCAGGAGGATCGTGTCATGCGCCTTGTGTGGTTGACCCTGCCCGTCCTCGCCGCGTGTGCCACCGCGAGCGGGCATCCCGCGTCGCAAACTCCCACGACCGCGGCCGCCGAATCGACCAGCGTGCAGCGGGCGCAATATCCCTCGACCTACCACCGCCACACCAATCCGCCGGTCGTGATCCGGAACGCCACCATCATGACCGCCGCAGGGCAGGAGATCCCGAACGGCTCGATCCTGTTCCGGGACGGGCGCATCGTGGCCGTGGGCGCGACCGTGGAAGCGCCGGCCGATGCGGTCGTGGTGGACGCCACCGGGAAATTCGTGACACCGGGCGTCATCGACACCCACTCGCACCTGGGCGTATACGCCGCGCCGGGCACGGATGCCGAATCCGACGGCAATGAAGCGACCAACCCGGTAACCGCCGAAGTCTGGGCCGAGCATTCCTTCTGGCCGCAGGATCCGCAGATCCCGCTCGCCATCGCGGGCGGGGTCACGACGATCCAGGCCCTCCCCGGCTCGGCCAACCTGATCGGCGGGCGCAGCGCGATTCTCAAGCTGATTCCCGCGCGCACGGTGCAGGAAATGAAGTTCCCCGGCGTGCCCTACGGCCTGAAGATGGCCTGCGGCGAGAACCCCAAGCGGGTGTACCGGACCCGCGGCCCCTCGACCCGGATGGGCAACATGGCGGGGTACCGCGCCGCGTTCATCCAGGCGGAGCAATACCGGCAGCGCTGGGACAAGTGGAACGCCAATCATCAGGGTGATCCGCCCCAGCGCGACCTGAAGCTCGAGACCCTGGCCGAGGTGCTGCGCGGCCATATCCTCGTGCAGAACCACTGTTATCGGGCCGATGAGATGGCGCAGATGATTGACCTGGCGCACGAGTTCGGGTTCAAAATTCGCGCCTTCCACCACGCCGTCGAAGCGTACAAGATTGCCGACCTGCTGGCGCGCGAAGGCACCGCCGTCGCGGTGTGGGCCGACTGGTGGGGCTTCAAGGAAGAGGCCATGGACGGAATTCACGGGAATGCTGCGCTGGTGCAGGCGGCGGGAGGCCGTCCCACCATTCATTCCGACAGCGAGAGCGGCATCCAGCGCCTCAACCAGGAGGCAGGCAAGGCGATGTACTACGGCCGCCGCGCGGGGATCGACATCACCCGCGACCA
>DASYRL010000124.1:0-6651 GCA_036004445.1 bacterium | reverse complement strand
TAGTATTGAGGCTGACATTCTGCCGAGACTCATTATTGAGCGGGGATTGTTTGCCTATGACAATGGGATGAGCATGTTCCTTCATTTTGGTGATCCGCGCGGTCTCACCGAATTGACGCGGCTCGAACACGAAGTTGTTGGTTTCTATCGACCTGCTCTCCTCCGTGTCCTTGGGAATCAACCTTGACTTTAGGAAGGTCTCGAGTAGCGGGCGACGCACGCGGCAATGGAGGGCGGTTGTTTTCGGTAGACTTGATGCATGCGGCAACTGGCAGGTAGCCAAGAGGTGCAGTCGTGGTATGATAATTGTTGTTTCGGTCCGCACAGGGGTCCGCACTGGGAGGCAGGCAGGAAAGACCGCGTTTGATGCGGGTTTCAGGCGATTGAGTTCGGGCTCATAACCCGAAGGTCGCAGGTTCAAATCCTGCCCCCGCTACCATATTTCGAGGGCCCTCACTACCAATGAGGGCCCTCGATTGTTACTCCAAAAGGAGGCCGCTACCGATGGTCACTCATGCGCGGGGAAAGCGGGCGAACGTATGGACGCGGTGCCAGCACTGCGGGAAGGCTATTCCCCCCGTGGCGCAACAGCACAGCGATCCATTCTGCTCGCGCGTCTGCGCCGAGGTAACCTACGGCACGGGCGCGCGGGGGAGATCCGAGCGCGGAATCACAGGCGGCGTCAGAATCCCCACGACCTAGGCAATAAGGTGCCAGGTCACCCGCTTAGACTGACACCGATCAGTCTTCCGATTCCGAGGTGATGGCGGCAGCCGCCAGACCAAAGAGTACCTCGCGAAGGCCGGACCAGGGCACTGATCGGGCCGTAAAGAGCGTGCTGCCGGCCCGATGACGAACAATCCGACCCCGCTGACCGCGAGGCTGGAGTAGATACCCGGAGGGCCGGCAAAGAAGATAAACGGCAGGACCGGGATGATGGCGCCGACGGCGAACAACAGAAACGAGGCCAGCGCCGCTTCCCACGCCGATCCGCCCAGTTCTTAGGGTCGATCGCCAGCTCCTGGTTGCAGGTTATCCAGCGACGTGTCCATGCCATCTGACCGCCTCTCCGCGCTTCCGAGGTGTTCCCACCAGCGAGAACAGCCGGCATGCGAGCCCATGTGGAATCCTACCAAAGAAATCATGAGGGCCCGTGTCCTGCGGCCCTCATGATTTCCTCTGTGATGCGCAACCTACGGGAACGTGGCCGGAGAGGAAAACGGCTTCGTGGCGTCTACCACAAACATCACGAACGCGCGTAGATCCGTCGAGCCGCAACTGGAGACCTGCGTCGGAGTGCCGGCAGGCGGACCCGCCTCTGTCCGGCCAGTCGGAACACGAATCACCCCTTGGGGAGTCCGCACGCAAACCTCTCCCTTAATCACGTAGAACCCTTCGGACCCCGGATGAGTGTGTACGATGGTTGTGCTCCCGAGGGGGCCACTGGGTGTGTTGATCCGAAGGAGATACTCCGGTGCGACCAACGGCGGGAGCGGTCCAACTTCAGCAACCGCTCGGCCACCCGCGGATGATCCACTCGCGGGGCCGAGCCTGAAGAGCCAGACCTTGCCCTCAAACTCAGCGGCCAGTCCCCACAGGCCTGCGACGGCCTGCGCCTGTGCGAGCGTGGGATAGTTCTCGACTCGCCAGAAGAGCGGTCCATTCGGCAACTGGAGGACTCTCTTTTCGACCAGTACCCTGATCACAAGAGATCCCGGCGGCAGACCCTGTTGCGCGACCGCCGCCGGTGACAATAGAAACGTCCCCAGGACCAAGACTGCGACGGCGAGAACAAGACGCCTCCCCATGGTAGATCCCCCCTTATCGAAGCGCCGGGCTCTCTCGGAACCTGAAGGGAACCGGAGGCTTGTTGGCGTTTCTCCTATCTTGCGCTGTAGGCGGACTGCCGCCATCCGAGAGAGTACCTAAGTAGCGGGAAAGGCGACTAGAAGCCCCAGGAAAATCAGAAGGACGTGCTTTTCGGAAGGTGAGCGGAGGCCCAGGCGGCGATCTGGGCGCGTCTCTCCATGCCGAGCTTGTTCCGGATGTTCTGGACGTGGGCATCCACGGTCCGCGGCGAGATCCCAAGCTTCTCTGCGATCTGGCGGTTGGTCAGACCCCCCACGATGTCTCGTACGATCTGGACTTCGCGGCCGGTGAGCCCGCTGGGATGGTGTGGTCGTTCCACTCGCGCGGGAGCACTCCGGCCGAGGGCCAGCGCCACCACCTCGTCGGCCGTCATCGTCTTCCCTTTGCTCCACGCGGCGTCGAACGCGGCGGATCCGAGGCGCTCACGCGCGGCCGCACCGACACGCGCGACCGCGGCCTGCCGCGATCTGGTTCGTACGAATCCGAAGGTGTCACCCAGGGACTCCGACGCACCCAACAGTTTGGCCGCGACGTCCGCCCGATCCGAGGACGCCAGCACGCCGGCCAGGTCCTCCAGGTGGACCGCGGTCAGCCAGCGATGCCCGATGTCGTGGGAAAGCGCGAGGCTTTCCTCAAGCAACTTCAGCGCCTGGGCCGGGTCGTCCGGCGCAAGGGCAAGCGCAAGGTCGCCGGTTACCACGCTCATCAACCACTTGTCATGGCGCGGCCGAGCCGACGACAGCGCCTCCTCGAGGACGGCGCGTGCGTGCACGCTGTCGCCCCGAACGCGGAGCCCGCCCCCGATCCCGCACAGTGCCCGAACGGCCAACGGCTCATCACCTGCCAGCCGCGCCACTTCCAGGATCTCGCGATGGAGGTGCCCGGCCCCCTCGACATCTCCCCTCGCAGAGGTCGCCAGGGCCAGACCGTGGAGAGTCCATGCCAGCAGCGCCGGCTCGTCCACCGATCGGGCCAATGCCGTGGCCCGCTTGGCCAGCTCGAACGCCTGCTCGGTCTCGCCCTGGTGCATCAAGAAAAATGCCAGATTTCTCAGGGCCAGGGTGCGGCCCTTGTCGGAGACCGACTGCTTCGATGCCGCGATCTCGCCCCATCGCCTGCCTTCCCGCAGGTGTCCGCGTGCAAACCAAAAGCGGTGCATGGAGGCTGCGAGCAGGACTCCGGTTTCCTCGTCCCCACCGGCAAGGCACCAATTCAGGGCGGCGCGGACGTTGTCATGGGCACGCTCGACACGTTCCAGCCAAACGGCTTGATGTTCGCTCCAGATGAACCGTTCCGCCCGCTGCGCCAGACCAAGGAACCAGGTGGCGTGACGCCGGCGCACGGCATCCGCCTCGCCCGTGAGCTCCAATCGCTCCTCTGCAAACTCACGGATGGTCTCCAGCATCCGGAAGCGCGTTTCGCCATCTCCAACGCGCACCAACAGGTTCTTGTCGACGAGCCGCGCGACCGGCGTGAGCACGTCGACCCGCAGCCCCTCGCACACCGCCTCGATGGCGTCCAGAGGAGTCTCCCCCGCGAACACGCCAAGCGCGCGGAAGACACTGCGCTCCGGGTCGTTCAAGAGATCGTAACTCCAGCCGATGGCGTCGAGGAGGGTTCGTTGTCGCTCGGGTGCGTCGCGCGGGCCTCCGGGCGGGAGCGCCTGGCGGTCCGACAACCGCGACAGGATCGCGTCAAGGCCGAGGGCGCCGACCCACGCCGCCGCCAGTTCAATCGCTAGGGGAAGCCCATCCAGCCGGCGGCAGACTTCTGCGATCGCTGCGGCATTGCGGTCATCGACCGAGAACCTTGCGTCGGCAGCGCGTGCGCGCTCGACGAAAAGGGCGACAGCCGGTGATCGGACGAGGGTGTCCCGGTTCGATTTCGCGGCGGCCTCCGGCAGGGCGAGTGGGAGCAGGTGGAATCGATGCTCCCACCGGACGTTCAAGGGCTGCCGACTGGTAGCGACCATCTTGACGCGCGGCGCAGCCGCCAGCAGATTGGCCACCTCCGGAGCCGCGGTGATCACGTGCTCCAGGTTGTCCAGGAGCAGCAGCAGGTTTCGGTCGTGCAGGTGTCCTCCGAGGCGCTGCCGCATCGGGCGGTCTGGATGCTCGATGACGCCGAGCGCTTGTGCGATCGCATCCAGGACGAGACCCGGGTCGCGCAGGGGGGCCAGATCGACGAAGACCACTCCATCGTCAAACTCCGTGGCAACGGTGCGGGCCAATTCGATTGCAAACTGTGTCTTGCCGACCCCCGGCGGACCCGTGATCGTGATGAGCCGCACGCTGCCGCGCACGACCATCGCCTGACACATCTCGAGATCCTTCGCGCGGCCAACCAGCGGGTGAGGTCGCTGTGGTAATCCGTGCCGTAGGCCTTCTGTGGTGGAGTGCTTTGACGTGAGCATCGTTTTCGAGTAGAATATCAGTGTAGGCTTCCGGGATGGGGGCCTACAATCCATTTCTTGGGAAAAACCATTGCAGAGGATGCCCACGATGGGTGGACGGACGCAAGCTCACAAAACCAAGCGGCGGGATCTGTGCCAGCGCTGCGGCCGACGGATTCCGCCCGTGGCCCTCAAGCATGGGGACCCGTTCTGCTCCCGCGTCTGCGCTGAGACCACCTACGGAACGGCCGCCCGCAGTATGTCCGGCCGGATGCTGATCAGGAACCTGCGCAGCCGCACGGCGTAGTTCGCCGTCCCACAGGGTAACCAATCCTACCTCGTCAACGCATAGCTGTAGCAGTCGCGGGGTTCGGCGCTGATGTTGGGGTGGATGATCCACCGGCCCAGGATCCCTTCGCGCCGCATGCCGATCTTCTCCATCACGCGGGCGGATCCCGTATTCTCGGCGTCGCACAGCGCCCAGACGCGATAGATGGCCGGCTGCGCGATGGCCCAGCTGGCGAGCGCCTCGGCGGCCTCTGTCATGTATCCACGCCCCCAGTACTCTCGCGCCAGTACGTATCCGAGCTCGGCTTTGTGTCCCTGCATCCGGAGTTCAATCATACCGATCGCATCGCGCTGTTCCTGGAGCGTGATCGCGTATGGGAAGGCATCGCCGGTCTCCCAGCTACGCATGCACCGCCGGATGAACGCTTCGGTTTCCGAAATCTCCGAGTGCGGCCGCCAGGTGAGGTAGATTGTGACGGCCGGATCCTGCGTGTACCGCTCGAACAGCGATCGAGCATCGTCAAGTAGAGGTCGACGAAGCAACAGCCGGGCGGTGTGAATCTCTTCAGGGGGGCGGAGGGGCGGCAGCATACCCGGACGGTTCGCGCTGATGAGAAAAGTGCCCTTGGAAGTTTCATGGAGAATCCAACTTGGGAAAGAATAACCCGGACCGTGCAGGCACAGCGTTGATCCCTTGCCTGAGCTCATCGACTCCGTCGGGACCAAAGCGACATGCCGCGCGGTCCATTGGTTTTGAGAAAAAGGAGGGCCGTGCGAAGGCACAACCACCGCACTCCCAGCCTGAGCTCACCGACTCCGCCAGAAGGCGGGGGCGACAACCCCGCACGGCCCACTGCCGCGAGAAAAAAGATGAATGAAGAGCCTATTGGTGGACCAAGCGCGCGAGGCGTCCCAGCCGACGTCCGCTCGGACCGGGAGTGCGCCTAACCGTCCACGCGCAACGGTCCAACGGCTTCGGCGCGGTGAGAGGGGAAACTTCTATGAAACTTCCCGGCCGCCGTAGCCTTTTCGAAGGTTAGTTTACCCACCTTCTGTCACGATCTACCAGTGAAGATGGAAGCATGGCGCGCGGGGCTATCGCAGCGTCTTCAGAAGTTCCAGGACCCCCGGAGTACCGGGCGTAGAATTTCAGGTCGGCAAGCTGCGAGGTGTTGTTCCACGTCGCCGGCAACGACCCGCATCGCGGCACAGAGGTCCTCCACGGTGTAGAACCACTCCACGTCCTGCGCAACCGGGCGCCTTGGCCCATCAATACGATGAACGATTGAATCTCGGGCAACGGACAGGGCGACGAGAACGACAAGGACCAGGCGGACGAATTTCACGACATGATTCATTTCGACGGAAGTGATGGCCCAACCTATGAGGAAATTCTCCGGCGATGGCCCGTGTGAGACTGGCGCGTCCAGCAGACGTGCGACCGTTGGCGGCGCTGTGTCGCGCCGCGGTGGGTGCGGACGACTACGTCTTGGAGTACCTTCCCGAGATGATTGCCCGGAGAGAGATTCTCATGACCGTGGTGGGCAGAAGGGTCCGCGCCATGACCGGTCTGACGGAATGCGCCGACGGTGCGCTGTGGATCGGCCAGTTACGCACTCACCCCCGATGGCGCCGCCGGGGGCTGGCGCGGATGCTGTTGGATCGCGCGTATGCGCGCGTCGTGCGCGAGAGCCGGCCCGCGCTACGGCTGTGGACCAGCGAGCGGAACGTCGCCGCGCGGTCGCTCTTCGAGTCGAGCGGTTTCCGGCCGGTTGCCGCGTTCAGCCGGATGGTCGCGAAGTCGTTGCCCTCGGCCGTCCGCTCACACCTCGCGGCAGGACCGCTTCAGAGTCGAACGCTTCTGCTGGAGTGGGAGCGATCGATGTTCGCCAGGGACGGAAAGGAATTCCTGGACTACCACTGGCGCTTCACGCGCTTGAGCGGTTCGGTGGTTCGGACGATGAAGAGCCGCAGAGAACTCTATTGCGCCTCCGACGGTACGCTCCTGTTCTGGGCGGGCGAGGAGAACCGGACGACCGTCCATGTCGCCGCCCTGAGCGGGGGAAGGGCGGCGCTGCTGCGGGCCCGCCGCGTGGCCGGGG
>DASYRL010000123.1:0-49061 GCA_036004445.1 bacterium | reverse complement strand
AATGGCAGGCTACAGTAAAGCTCCACGGGGTCTTTCCGTCCAGCTGCGGGTAACCCGTGTCTTCACGGGTCGCACAACTTCGCCGAGTCTCTCCTCGAGACAGCGCTCAGCTCGTTACGCCTTTCGTGCAGGTCGGAACTTCACGCTTCTCCCTGTTACCAGGGGGCGTAGACTATACCTTTATCTCGCACCTTCCCTCCGTCATTGCGAGGCCGAAGGCCGAAGCAATCTCAGATCTGGGATCGCTTCGCTTCGCTCGCGATGACCTCAGGAGGGCGAGATACCGGCGTGTTGTAGCGTCCATAGATTTGATCGTGTGATCACGGGACGCCACCTCGGGATCGGTCTCCCGAAGTCGTTACGGGGCTAACGGTACTATCGTACCGCAGCTTCCCTCGGTGTTACCCCAGCCCAAGTGGGCTGTTCGGGTTTCACCGATATGAGCCGGTTTTGCTCGCAGAATCGCTTCTGCGAGGGGCAAGGTTTAACTTACCCGACAAGGAACTTCGCTACCTTAGGACGGTTATAGTTACCGCCGCCGTTCACCGGGGCTTCAGTTCAGAGCGTCGCCTTGCGGCTAACCCCTCCCTTTAACCTTCCGGCACTGGGCAGGCGTCAGCCCCTATACATCGCCTTACGGCTTAGCAGAGACCTGTGTTTTTGTTAAACAGTCGACTGAGCCTATTCTCTGCGACCTCTTCGGGCTTCCCCTGTACGGGGTCACCCTACGGAGGCACCCCTTATCCCGAAGTTACGGGGTCATTTTGCCGAGTTCCTTGAGGAGAGTTCTCTCGCGCGCCTTAGCACGTTAAGTGCCCGGCCACCTGTGTCGGTTTGCGGTACGGGCGCCCCGCCTCCTGACCACGAGGATTTTCTTGGCAGCGTGGAGTCAGCCACTTCGCCGTTGCTTGCGCTCGGGCTCGTATTCGCGTCTCGGCGTTGAATGGGGCTCCGGATTTGCCTAAAGCCCCCGCCTACCCGCTTAACCCGGGACAACCAACCCCCGGTAGGCCTATCCTCCTGCGTCCCCCCTTGGCTGATAACGGAGACGGAGCGGGGCCGGAATGTCGACCGGCTGTCCATCGGCTACGCCTTTCGGCCTCACCTTAGGTCCCGCCTAACCTTACGCGGACGAACCTTCCGTAAGAATCCTTGGCCTTTCGGCGGACAGGATTCTCGCCTGTCTTTTCGCTACTCATGCCGGCATTCGCACTTCCGCGTCGTCCAGCAGTCCTTACGGTCTGCCTTCACCTACAGCGGAACGCTCCCCTACCACCGGCCGCGGGACGATACCCGCGGACGATCCGCAGAATCGGTAGATGGCTTGAGCCCCGTTGGATCTTCGGCGCAGCACCACTCGACCAGTGAGCTGTTACGCACTCTTTCAAGGATGGCTGCTTCTAAGCCAACCTCCTGGCTGTCTGAGCGATGCCACTTCCTTTTCCACTTAGCCATCATTTGGGGACCTTAACTGGCGGTCTGGGCTGTTTCCCTTTTGACTATGAGGCTTATCCCCCACAGTCTCACTCCCGGAGAGCACGACACGGCATTCGGAGTTTGGTTGGGTTCGGTACGGATTCTTCCGCCCTAGCCCATCCAGTGCTCTACCACCGCGCCGCTCATCACCGAGGCTGCACCTAAATGCATTTCGGGGAGAACCAGCGATCTCCGAGTTCGATTGGCATTTCACCCCTACCCACAGCTCATCCCATGGTTTTGCAACACCAATGAGTTCGGGCCTCCACGAGGGGTTAACCTCGCTTCACCCTGGCCATGGGTAGATCACTCGGTTTCGGGTCTGCCGCGTGCGACTGGTCGCCCTATTCAGACTCGGTTTCCCTACGCCTCCGGCCTTTGGCCTTAAGCTCGCCACACGCGACAACTCACCGGCTCATTCTTCAATAGGCACGCCGTCAGGCATTCCGATCCGAAGATCGGCATAGCCCTCCGACTGATTGTAGGCACACGGTTTCAGGTTCTATTTCACTCCCCTCCCGGGGTTCTTTTCACCTTTCCCTCACGGTACTCGTGCGCTATCGGTCGCCAGGGGTGTTTAGCCTTGGAAGGTGGTCCTCCCAGGTTCCCACGGGATTCCCAGTGTCCCGTGGTACTCAGGAGTGCCGCCGAGGAAGTCCACGCGCTGTTGCCTACGGGGCTTTCACCCTGTGTTGCCCGCCGTTCCAGGACGGTTCGGCTAACGCATGGATTGGTAACTTCCCGACCGGATCGCAGTCCGGTCCGGCGACACCCTACAACCCCGCGCAGGCAACGCCTGCGAGCTATCACGCCCGCGCGGTTTGGGCTGTTCCCGTTTCGCTCGCCACTACTCCGGGAATCTCGTAGATTTCTTCTCCTCCCGGTACTGAGATGTTTCAGTTCCCGGGCTTGCCTCCACACCGCCTATGGATTCAGCGATGGGTCCCGCGGTATGACCCGCGGTGGGTTCCCCCATTCGGAGACGGCCGGATCGAAGGTTGCTAGGCACCTACCCGGCCCTTTCGCCGCCGACAGCGTCCTTCATCGGCCCCTGGCGCCAGGGCATCCACCGTGCGCCTGTTGTAGCTTGAGTTACCCGCCTTAGGAGTAGCTGTTTAGAGCCTGCTACTGCATTCACCATCGCGCCTGCACACCCAGACGCGGTGGCCCCATGTGGCAGCATGGGTACGGCCCCACAGACCTCCTAGAATCTGCAGGACCCTGCGATCGTCGGTTGTCAAGGTTCAGCCGGCCTTCCGGCACAAAAAAGAGGGGATGGGCAAGCCATCCCCTCGGGATGCCCATCTGTTGACCGTATCCGATTAACCCGTCAGGCTACCGAAGATACGTGTCCCTCCCAGAAAGTTCCGGAGACCAGACCCTATTATTGAGGTTTCGCCATGCACTGTCAAGGGCCGCGGCGGCTACGACGCGGCCGGGAGATTGAGCGCTCCCACATCCAGGTTCAGGAAGACGTCGACGATCTGTGGATCGAAATGGTGGCCCGCCTGCTGCTGCAGATATTCTCTGACCCGGTCCTCCGGCAGACCGGCCCGGTACGGCCGGTCGGATCGCAGCGCGTCCCAGACGTCGACGACCGCGAAGATCCTCGCCGCGAGCGGGATCTGGTCGCCTTTCAACCCGCGCGGGTAGCCCGTCCCGTCCCACTTCTCGTGATGACAGTACGGGATGTCGAGGGCGGGCTTCAGGTACGCGATGGCCCCCAGCAAGTCGCGGGCCAGCTCCGGGTGACGGCGCATCACCACCCATTCAGCATCGGTCAGCGGGCCGGGCTTGTGGAGAATCGCGTCGGGGATCCCCATCTTCCCGATGTCGTGCAGCAGCGACCCCCGCCGGATGTGGACGATTTCGTCCTCGGGCACGCCCGCCCCGCGTGCCAGGAGCACGGTGACCTCGGTCACGCGAAGGGTGTGGCCTTCGGTCTCCTTGTCGCGCAGGTCCAGCGCGCGGGACCAGCCTTCCAGCGTCGTGTCGTACGCCAGCGAGAGATCGACGTTCGAACGCTTCAGGTCGTTGAACAGCGTGGCACTCTCGACCGCGATCGCCGCCTGCCCCGCCAGCGCCTCGAAGAACTCTACCCATTCGGTGTCGACGTGGAGCTCGCTGCGGTGGAACACCTCCAAGACGCCCCGCATCTCCCCTTTGACGATCAGCGGTGTCGCGTAGTAGCTCACGAACCCTTCGCTGGCGAGCCGGGGACGTTTGAAATCGTCCGGCGACAGATGCAGCACGCTCATCGTCCGCCGCTCCAGCGCGGCCCGTCCGGGAAGGCCCTGCCCCAACCGCAGCGGCGATCCCGCGAGGGCGGCGGTGCGGAACCCGCGGCTGACGACCACATCCAGCGTCTGCGTGCGGGGGTTCAGCAGCAGGATGCTCGCGGCATCGACGCCCAGGTGGGCGGTCGCCTGGTCGAGGAACACACTCAAGGTCACCCGCAGGTCCACGCTGGCGGAGATCGCCATGTCGATGGCGCGCAGCGCGCCCAGGCGGTGCATGCGCTTCTCCGTCTGCGCAAACAGCCGGGTCTCGTTGACCGCGCCGGCGGCATGCGCGGACAGCACCGACAGCACCCGGATGGTGTCCGCGCCGAACGCCTGCGCCCCGTCGAGCTCCGCCACCCCGAGCACGCCGACGAGGTCGCCGCGATACTGCATGGGAACCTCCGCCACCGCCGTCACCGGGATGCCGGCGAACCGCGCGGCGCGGTGCTCCCACTCCTGATACCGTTCCACGACCTTGGGCTCGCGCGATTGCGCCACGTAACCGGCCAGCCCTTCTCCCATGCTGAGCCGGGTCCCGATCGAGATCGGCACGTTCTCGGCGACCACCACTTCCAGGTCGTGCCGCACGGCATCGTACAGATAGATGAAACCGCCCGACGCCCCGGCCAGCGTCACGGCCCGCTCGACGATGACTTTCAGCAACGCGGGCAGGTCGTGCTGCGCGCCGAGGTCCTTTGCGATCTCCAGCAGCGCCTCGAATTCCGTGGCGCGCCGCGCCATCGACTTCATCTGCCGGGCGATCTGTGCCTGCGCATCCTTGCGCTCGGTGATGTCGTAGAAGGCCACGATGGCATGCGTGATGCGGCCGGTGGAGTCCCGGACGGGGCTCCCCCAGACCTCCAGGGGAATGGTCCGGTCGGGGTGCCGGATCTCGACGTCGTTGACGACGGTCTGCTCCCCGGCGAGCGCGCGGACGATCGGCTGGCGGTCGCCAGGGTAGAGTTGATCTGTTCCTGCCAGGTAGGCGCTGTAGGTCTCGGGCAGTTGATCCACTCGGACGTCGGCCGCCAATCCCTTCCCGAGGATGTGCACGGCCATGGCGTTGGCGTAATACGGCCGGCCGTCGGCGGTGGCCACGAAGACGCCGAGGGGCAGCCCCTCCAGAAAACTGACGGTCCGCCGTTCGCTCTCGCGCAGCGCTTCGACGGCGAGCTTGCGCTCCGTGACGTCTTCGGAGACCTTGACGAATCGGGTGATCTCGCCTTCGGAGTTCTTGAGCACGGAGATCGTGGCGAGCTCCCAGTAGGTGCGGCCGTCTTTCGCCCGGGCCTGCAGCTCGCCGGTCCACGTCCCGCCGGCGCGCAGGGTCTCCAGGACCGCCGCGTGCTCGTTCGGGGGCAGGCCCGTCAGCATCGGTGCCCGCGTGCCGAGCACTTCCTCCGCCGCATAGCCAGTGACCTGGACGAACTTCGGATTGACGTAGACGACCTTCTCGCCGGTATCGGTGACGATGACCGCGGCGGGGCTCTGCTCGACGGCCTGCGACAGCCGGCGGAACTGTTCCTCGATCCGCCTGCTTTCTGTCACGTCATGGACAACCACCAGCGCGGCCGAGCGGCCAGCGAACTCCAGCGGATGCGAGGAGATCTCCACCTCCACAATCTCACCGCTCTTGCTGAGATGCCGGTCTTCCCCGCGCTCAGGTGGCCGGAGGTCCGTAATGCGCATCCGGAGGAACTCGTCGCGCGCGTACCCATAGCGGCGGACCGCCGCGTCGTTTACGTCGAGGAACGCGAGCGTCTCGAGGTCATAGATCCACATCGGGAGCGGGCTCTGGGTGAACAGAGCCAGGAACGCGTCCCCGCCGACTTGCGCCAGGACCGGTGACTGCGATCGTTCCTTCATATACAAGGTTCCAGTGGCTTCGGCGAGGTGAGAGGGAAACTTCCATCAAACTTCCCTACCGCCGCAGTGGTGTTTCTCAGAAGTTGTACCCAACTGATGTAACAAATATGCCGGGATTAGGACTGGCGCGGACGGGCGGTCATGTGATCGGGCAGCTGTACGGCGATAACCTCGCCGCGGGCGGTCAGCTCGCCACCTGCAGATACGCTGCTCTCCACGACTACCTTGCGGCCCTTGATCTCCCGGGGCCGGGCGCGGATTTCGAGCGGAAGACCGATAGGAGTGGGCTTCAGGTAATCGACGTGCAGGGCGGCTGTGACGTAACGAGGTGACGGCCCTGAGCCCACGGTCTTCCCTGCCTCCCGCAAAGCCGCCGCAGACGCCGTCGCCATGCTGTGGCAATCGATCAAAGACGCGATCAGGCCCCCGTACACGAATCCGGGCAGCGCCAGATGGTGCGCGGCGGGGTGGAAGGCTGCGACGACCTCGTCCCCTTCAACGTAGCTCTTCAGCAGGTGTCCGTGTTCGTTAAGCCGGCCGCATCCGAAGCAAACGGCAAAGTCGTCGGGGTAGTAATCCTGAACCGCCGGCCTCGCCACGCGGTTATCCCGCCTTCTTGAGTTTCTCAAGGAACTTCTTGCGGAACTTCGCCACTTTCGGCGCCACGACCACCTGGCAGTACGGCTGGTACGGGTTTCGCTGGAAGTACTCCTGATGATACGCCTCCGCCGGATAGAACGCGGCGAACGGCGCGACCTCCGTGACAATCGGCGCGTCCCAGACCTTCGCCGCGGTAAACTCTTGGATGACCTGCTCGGCCGCCGCCTTCTGCTCGGGTGTGTGGTAGAAAATCGCCGACCGGTACTGCGTGCCAACGTCTCCGCCCTGGCGGTTCAGCTGGGTGGGGTCGTGGATGGTGAAGAAGACCTCCAGGATTTCCTGGAATGAGACAATGGCTGGATCGAACGTCACCTGAACGACTTCGGCGTGGCCCGTCGCGCCGCTGCAGACTTGCTCATACGTCGGATTGGCGCGCGCTCCCCCCGAGTAGCCTGAGACGACGTCGGTCACGCCCTGCAGCTGGTCAAAGACGGCTTCCAAACACCAGAAGCACCCTCCCGCGAGGGTGGCGACTCCCTGGGTCATGCAGACACCTCCCTGGGCGGATTGCGCCCAGTCTTAGCTTAACTGCGCTCGTAAAGACCTGATAAAGGCTCGAGGATGACAACCGGGATCTTCCGCCCGCTCCGTTTTCGATACGCGTCATAGCCGGAATAGGCGGCGGCAGCCATCTCCCAGAGCCGGTGCCGTTCGGCGCCCGCGGCCTCGCGCGCCTGCACGAGGCTGGTCCGGTCACGGATCTGGACCGCTGCGCGCGGACTCGCCCGGAGGTTCAGCAGCCAGTCGGGGTGATTGGACGCTCCTCCGTTGGATCCGATAACGGCGTAGCCTGATCCATGCGGCACATAGGTGAGACCGACGTGATGCGACCGTCCGCTGCGGCGGCCGGTCGTCGTCAGGAGCAGGACCGGCATCCCGACAATCCGTCCGCCGAGCCGCCCGCCGGTCACGCGGTAGATCCAGCGGTGAAACCGCCAGGCTGTCCTGACGAGGAACCGCCGCAGAGGTCAGATCGGCGGTCCGTCGTCCTTGCCGGGCTGCGAGGGCTGCTCTGTCCCTGGGCTGCCCGAGGCGTGCGGCTCCGACGGCCCACGCAGCATGGCGACCACGCGCCGTCCGGCTTCGGTTGCCTCCTGCGGCGCCGTCTGCAGGTTGTCTTTGACGACCTCGAGCGGTTCGCGCTCGGCCGTGTCCGGCCGAGGCATGATCAGCGCCAGGACCAGGTAGAGCAGAAGCCCAACCCCGTTCGCAAACGCCAGCAAAATGAACAGCACCCGGATGATCACCGGGTCAATCTTGAAGTACTCCGCCAGCCCTCCGGCCACGCCGAACACCATCCGGTTGCGGTTACTCTTATGCAGTCGCGCCATCGCACGTCCCTCCTGTCACCTAGTGTACGCCTTTGCAGCTCGCCCGCGCGCCCGGCGCGGACGCAACGCCCGGCGCATGACCGGTCGCGTCTTCTTCCGACGCGCGACTTCCTTGAACCCGGTCCGATCGTACATCCGCTTGGCTCCGAACCACATGAAATCGGGGTGGCTGGGTCCGGGTTTGTCGACCGGATATGCCTCGAGCAGCGTCGCGCCCTCGGAGCGAGCGTAATCGATCGCGGCCTTCAACAACGCCTCGGCGACCCCCTGACCCCTCTCCCGGACGTCGACGAACGAGCAGACGATTGACCACACCGGCTTGTCGTCGACCGGCTTCATGACCGGCGAGCGCGCCAGCCGCCGGTAGTCCTCCCGCGGGCCGAGCGAAATCCATGCGACCGGCCGCCCGGCCCGGTACCCGATGAGTCCCGGCACGGTGCCGCTGTCGACCAGCGACTTCATCGCCCTCTTGTTGGCGGCGGGAGTCCACCCGCCTTTGCCGGATTTCCGGTAATGCATGCACCAGCATCCGCGGACGATCGACCCGCCGGGCCGGTTGAACAGCTCGACGAGATCGTTCCAGCGTGCGGGCGTGAGCGGCCGGACGTCTATCCTTTTCATCGGAACTGGGTCAATGAGAGCAGGTTACCGTCAGGATCCCTGAACCAGGCCACGCGGGTCCCGTCGCCGGCGGTCCAGACCCCCCGTTCGTCTTGAGGGAATCTCTCGAATCGTTCGAAGACCACATCCCGCTGGGTGAGATCGTCGATAGCAGCATTAATGTCGTCCACAGTCCACCCCAGAACGGTGTACGGTGCGATGCTGACCTTCTCGACGCGGCTGACCCGCAGCATCGTCCCATCGACATCGAGGACAAGGGCGAACGGCTCTTCCCCGATGATCCGCAGGCCGAGCATCCCCTCGTAAAACGCCCTGGCCCGTCGGAGATCAGTGGCCGCCACGAAGGCGATGAGGTGCTTCATCTATCCTCTAGCGTACTCGATTCCAGGGACTCCTCGCCAGACGGCGAAAGGCCTTCGACACAATGCCGTCGAGGCAGTGCTGTGGTATCGAGAGAGAGTTCAACGAGACCGTGGCCCGGCGCGAGTTGGAGGGTTACCGCCGGCGTGGCCCAGCCGGAACGACCCGCATCCTGATCGACGCGCTGAGGCGTCAGGGAGTCGGCGGGCGGAGCCTGCTCGATGTCGGCGGCGGCGTGGGCGTCATCCAGCATGAGCTGGTGGCCGCCGGCGTGAGCCGCGTGACGAGCGTCGATGCCTCTCCTGCCTATCTCGAGGCGCAACGGGTTGAGGCTCAACAGCGCGGGTATGCTGACCGGGCGGTCTATCTGGCCGGCGACTTCGTCGCCGTAGCGCCTGACGTGCCGGACAGCGACATCGTGACCCTGGACCGGGTGATCTGTTGCTACGATGACATGCCGGCTCTCGTCGGCGCGTCGGCCGCCAGGGCTAACCGATTGTACGGGATCGTCGTTCCACGGGCCACATGGTGGAACGCGGCGGGCATCCGGCTCGCCAACGTCGTCGTGCGGCTGCGGCGGTCGGCGTTCCGCGCGTTTCTCCATCCTCCGGCCGCGATCGAGGCCCTCCTCGCGGCGCGCGGCCTGCGCCGGCAGTACCTTCGCGATACGTTCATTTGGCGGATTGCCATCTACGCTCGAGTGGTGCCCGAGAACTCTTCCTCGATCGTGAGGGAAAAGGTGGGAGCGACCCATGGCCTATGACAGCAGGCTCGCCGCGCGCGTTCGAAAACTGATCGGCGCCAGGCGTAGCGTGGCTGAACGCGAGCAGTTCGGCGGAATTGCCTTCCTGGTCAACGGGAACGTCGCCTGCGGCATCATCGGCGACGACCTGCTGGTCAGGGTCGGCCCCGAGCGGCACGACGAGGCGATGAAGAGCGGGGACGCCCGGCCCTTCTCGCTGACCGGACGGCCGTCCAAAGGCTGGATCCTGGTCCGCGCGAGCGGCCTCAGATCGGCGGCGGCGCTGAAACGCTGGGTCGAGCTGGGCATGTCGTTCGCAAAGTCCCTGCCGGCAAAGTAAGCTCTACGGGGCCTTGCGGATCACGATCGAAAATGCGTGCCAGTGCTGCACCCCCTGAGTCACCGTCGACCGCTTCCCCTTCTTCTTCCATAAAATACTCCAACTCCAGCGGTCCGCACCGCGCTTTCACCTCGTCGGCGCTACAAAAGGTCAGCTCATTGTTCTCCCGGGCTGCCCAGAAGTGGCGCGGGCCGAACAGGTCGCCCGCAAACCGGGCGCCTGGCCGGATTCCGTCCAGCGGGCTCGCTCGCGCTCGCCGTCGGTCATCGGGTGCCTCGCACTGCCCATGCCCGGGCGATCAAACTGATTGAACCGTCTGACGCGGTCGGCAGCGTGGCACGGATGCGCTCGCGAAGCGCCGTGCGGTCGTCCTCCGACAACGCCATGGCGTAATCGGGAGCCGGGAACTGGCCGCCGAGAAACGGGGTCCAGTAGTCGTCGAAGTCTCGAAAGGTCGTCGGCACGTCAATGCCACGCACCTCGACGTTCTGCAGTCCGGCATCCTCGAACAGCGCCGCCAGAGGGCCGGGGCTGCACAGTGGAAATCGACGGCCTTCGTCGTGATCGACGTCCCCCGGCCGGAGCGCCGCTGCCGCGTCCCAGAAATACCGCATCAGTTCCATCTTCCCGGCGTAGTCTCAGACGTACCCGGCAACGATGCCGCCCGGGCGAACGACGCGCACCATTTCGGTCATCCCGGCCGGCAGGTCCGGGATGAAATTGAGCACCAGGGCCGACACTACGACGTCGTACCTGCTCGATGGCAGGGCGAGGCGCCGTGCGTCGCCGACCTCAAATCGAACCCGCGGATCCCGGACGTGCTCACGCGCGACTTTCAGAAAGCCCGCGGAGGGATCGACTCCCTTGACCTCTGCAGGGTCCGCAGCGCGAAGAATGGTTTCAGTCAGCGCGCCGGTGCCGCAGCCCACGTCAAGCCATCGCGCCGCCGGTGGAACCGCCAGCCACCGCACAAACTCCCGAGCGATGAGACGGCTCCACCGTCCGACATACGGCTCGTAGGCCGCGCCGCCGGCCCAAACGCTCCGTTCGTTCATGGACCGATCAGCAGCGCGGCCACCAGGATGAAGACGAAGAACCATCTGAACAGGGATCGCGGCTCATGACAACTCGCCCGCTTCGGCTCGGCGCTTGATCGATCGCAGCCACATCCGCCGGATCAACGCGACACCTGGGTAGATGAACCACCAGTAGATCGCAAACTTCTTGCGGGTTGCCGGATCGGCCGCATAGATGCGGGTCTCGTGCCGCAAAGTAGACCAGCCGCCCGCGGTGTCCATTTCCACACGAAAATTACCCGCCGCCTTGGCATAGCCGGCAGGGTCGACACGCAAGAATTCCTCGGCGTCCCTGACGCGGTAGAATCTCGCTCCAAACAGTGTCCACCACTGCGCGACCGCCCCGAGCACGACCTCCCGGTCCGTCTCCTCGGCCAGCACGATGAAACCGAGATCGTCAACCGCCTGTTCAAACAGCGTCCGGCCGCCGGAGAAGTACCGCCTCCCTCGGCCGGCCAGCCGGCCGGGTAGTTCCCGCAGCCAAAACAGGAGAATGAATACGGGGATATCCGCGGCTTTCGTCTCTCGGATCGCGCGAAAAATGGGCTCGGGCCCTGCCCGCACCAACGTCGATCGGACGACCTGGAACTGGTACACGGGCATGACGTCATCGAGCAGCATCGGTGGCTGACGCCTTCCGCCGGCCGACGAGGAGGTACGTGGACATCAGTCCCTTTCCTTTGATCTCGACCGGCCCCCGGGGCTCGAACTCGTAGTCGGCCCGCAGGCATTCGTACGTGCGCTGGGTCACCTGGATGCGTCCGGGCAGGCCGTGGGATTCCATGCGGCTGGCCGTATTCACGGCATCTCCCCATAAGTCAAACGAGAATTTCCGGCGGCCGATCACCCCCGCTACGACTGGCCCAGTGTTGAGCCCGATCCGCAGCTGCAAGCGCGCGGTTCCGCGTTCCCGGCAGATCTGATCGAGGGTAGGATGCAATTCCAGCGCCATCTCCACGGCGGCCTCCGCGTGCGCGCGCGTGGATCCCGGCAGGCCGGCGACCGCCATGTACGCGTCGCCGATCGTCTTGATCTTCTCCAGTCCGTGCGCGTCGGCCAGGCGGTCGAACGCGGAAAAGACATCGTTGAGGAGGCGGACCAATTCCTTCGCCGTGAGCTCCGCCGAGAACCCCGTGAAGTTCACGATGTCCGCGAACAGCACCGTCACCTCTGGAACCGTCTCCGCGATCGTCCCCGGATCATGTTTCAACCGGTCCGCGATAGGCCGCGGCAGGATGTTGAGGAGGAGCCGCTCCGATCGGTCCTGCGCCTGCCCGACCTCCCGCACAAAATAGCGCAGCAGGAGGAACACCACCGTGGAGACGGTCCCGAGGTTCAGCGCGAAGAACCCGACGCGGACCGCGAGGTGAAACGGGGGCGCCAGTGGCTTGACGGAGCTCTCGATCGCCGCAGAAAAGACGGCGAGCCCCAGATACGCGATGAACCACGTGATCGCCGCCCGAGGGTTGTCGAACAGCAGGGCGCCGATCGGCGCCAGGAGCGCCCAGATCATCACGGCGCCCGAGGCAACGAACCCCCCCAGGTGCCACTGCAGCAGATAGGGCAGCCATAGGATGAAAAAAATCTGCAGAAAGCGGAAGATGCCGTACCGTTTCCAGATTGCGAGAGCGGCAATGTTGAGCAGCGAGCACACCGAATATGCGTAGGGGAACAGGGCCGAGCGGGACTGCCCGAGGGCAACGTACATCGTCCCCCAGAGGAATCCAGCCAGCGTGATCATGCCCACCGAAAACGTGAGCGTGACCTTGCGCAGCCGCACGTCGTCGGGGTCGCCCGGCAGGGTCCCGACGGCGGCCAGGCGGCTCAGCCACTCCGGGAGACGCCGGCCGGCTGCCCTCTGCTCGAGACCAAAAGCCTGCGCGGATGCCATCGTCATTTTGTCCACAGTTTGCGGCCTCGGCCCTGGCGGCGCAGTGACATACATCACAAGGGAGGGCACCGGGGAAAAGCTGCCAAGCGTTGAGTCTTGGCGTTGAGCCCAACCTGCTGATGACGGCCATGCGGATCGTGTTTGACGGTTCGCCCACGGCGACCGCCTTCATTACGCTCGCCGACAGTGCGACTCCCCGACGTTGGCCGGTTGGATTCGAGGGCGAGAAGGTGATTGTCAGCGCCCACGAGACCGCCCACGAACTCGGCGCGACGATCAAGGGCCGCCGGCGGCGCTAGGATCCGTCGCGGCGCCGTCTTCCAAGCAGCGCTCCGAGGACGTAGGCCGTGCCCACGACGATCGACCCGGTCACGATACTCTTGGCGAGGCGGGCGACGCTCATCGTCGCATCGAGACTGTCCAGCTGCACGCGGAAGGTCAACCGGTCGCGCGCCAGCTTTCCCAGAATGGCGTCGAGATCGCGCGGCGCGTGTTCCACCAGCCGCCAGGTGTCGACGACCCAGGCGAACCGTCCCGCGGAGAGCGCTTCTTCCTTCATCCGCAACTGCATGATGGTGCGCATGTACTCGCGGATCAGCTCGACCGGATTGAGGTGTGGGGAGAGCGTGCTGATGATACCGTCCAGATTGAACATCGCCTTCGCGACCAGGGTCAGGCTGGCCGGCACCGGGATGGTCATGCGGTCGGCCAACCGCAGCAGTTCCAGCATCGCGCTGCCCAGGCCCATCTGCCCGCCGCTCATGTCGTGGTAGCGGCTGACGAACCCGCTCACCTCCCGCTGGAAGTCAAGCAGGTCCAGATGCTCGGGCACCTGCACCATGTCCAGGTAGACGTCGCAGACGCGCTGGCCCTGCCGCGCCGCGAAGGCCAGCAGCAGCAGGATGATGCTGTCCTTCTCGCTGGCGTCGAATCGGCCGACCATCCCGAAGTCGAACAGTGCCAGCCGCCCGTCGTCGGTAATCAGGACGTTGCCGGGGTGCGGATCGGCATGAAAGATCCCATCCACGACGATCTGCTTGAGATACGCGGACAGCAAGTCGGTCGCGACGGCTCCACCGTCGAGGGCGGCGATCTCCTCGCGGGACAGCGTCGCCAGCGGCCTCCCCCGGATGAAACTCTGCGTCAACACCCGGTCCGTGCTGTACTGACGGAAAAAGCGCGGGGTCACCAGCCGCTCGAAACCCTGGATCTGCCGGCTGATGCGTTCCGCGTTCTCCAGCTCCATCGTGTAGTTCAGGTCGGCCAGCACGCTCTCTTCCATCTCGCGCAGCACCTGCTCCACGCCGCTCATCACGCCCCGCCGCAGAAACCGCTTCGCGACGCGGACCATTTCGTGGAGCACGACGACGTCCCGCTCGGTTTGGGCCCGCACCCCCGGACGCTGGACCTTCACCACCACTTCCGTCCCGTCGAGCAGCTGGGCGCGATGGGTCTGCGCGGTCGACGCAACGCCCAGCGGCTGCCGGTCGAAGGACCGAAAGACGTCGGCCAACGGCACGCCCAACTCCCGCTCGATCGTCTCGATGACCTGGTCGACGGGAACGGGCGTGATGTGATCGCGCAGACGGGACAGCGCCGTAATGTAGGTCGGCGGCAGCAGATCGGGGCGCGTACTGAGGAGCTGGCCCAGCTTGATGAAAAACGGCCCGAGTTCTTCGAGCGCCCGCGCCACGTTCTCGGCATGATCGACACCCACGACCACGGGCGGGGTCGCCCCATTCTCACCGACCGGGGGCGGTGACAGGAGCTCGAGGGCGGCATGATGCAGCTTGTACCGCCGGACGGTGCGCAGGATTTCGAGATGGCGGCGCGGGTGGCGGGACAACCGCTGGCTGGAGACCAATGCCAGGAGCCCGCGCACGTCGAACCGGTCTGCAGTGGGTTCGGCCATGGTGTTAGGCTTCACCTCGTTCTTCAAAGAACCAGCGGTGCCCTTCGAGATCCTCCGCCCGGTAGCGCCGGCCGGGCGGTCCGTCTTCGATCTCACTGAGGATGGTTGCCCCTGCCGCCTTCGCGTGCGCATAGTGCGCGTCGAGATCGTGGACGTACACCAACACCCCGTCGATGATGTACGGGACCGCCGACCATTTCCGGGCCTGCTCGCAGGTTTCGCGGTGATGCTTTGGGCTGCGGTAGTCGGGCGTCGGGGTCGCGAGCATGATGACCCCCTGCCCCGCTTCCATCTCCCCATGGGAAAGGACGCCGTCCGGCCCCACCCAGCGGGCGCGCTCGCGAAACCCAAATGCGTTGGCCAACCATTCCAGCGCGGCGACACCGTCCTCGTAGGCGATCATCGGAATCACGTCAGGATAGTGCACGACGTCTCCTCCTTCATCAGGTGATGTCCGCGCGCGCGCCGCGGACGACCCACGCGCGGGCGACCAGGTCGCCGGTTGAACATGGCGCGGGCGCGGGGACGATGGTCTCATCATGCGTCAAGTCAGAACTTGATCCTTCTCCCCCTTTGGCCCTTCCCCTGAGGCAGGCGATTCGCGTGACGCGGGTCACTGACCCCAGCAGGGCCCTCGTGTACAGTGTGTCATATGAAGACCGAGGGCGAACCCGACTCCAGGAGGCCCCCGGCGCCTCAACCCACCGGCGGGGCGGAAGCCCGCACGGACGCCCGTCTCAGGGACGCCGCGGCGCGAGTGGCGACGGGAGGATCAACGGGGCTGGAGGACCTGCGCCCCCAGGCCACCGCTGCGACGTGGCGGGAACTGCACGTGGGGGATCATCCCTGTGAGCATTACCTCCTCAGCCGGGACAACCAGGGGAACCTGATCGACAACCGGTTCGCCTGGTGGGACATCTGGGAGCGCGTGGCCGCGGGCGCGGTCCCGCAGGCCGAAACTGGGGCGTTCACCGCAACGACCCAGGAGCCTGAAGAAGTCTTCCTCTGCGAGCTCAGTCCCATCCTGGCCACGGTCATCGGTGCGGAGGTGCCCACGCCCGCCATGGTGGCGATGGGCCTCCCCTATCGGACCATCAGCTGGGACCGCCTGGCCGACGGCGATTCGCCGAACACCGCCGCCGGGACGGGATTTACCGTCCTGTCTCAGCCTGGGGCCGTCGTGCCGGTGATTCGCGAGATTCAGGTCAAAGGCATCGCCGCCGAAGCCCTCCCCCGGAAAGCCCTTGTGGGTGACGCCGAGGCCGCGCTGGGGCTCCTGTTCGACACGCCGCAGCGTGCCGTGGGCCTGGAGTTCGGCTGTCTTGCCGATCCGAACCGCGAGGAGCCCCTGCCTGCCAGCGGCGTCGAACTCGTCGCCTTCGACCGCGACGGCGTCGAGCTCGTTCGCGTCCGCGGCGCCGGTCCCGAACTGGATGCCAATATCCAGCCGCGGTTCGTCAACAACCGGATAGGGCTCCGCCACCGCGGCGGACGGATCAGTCGGGTCGCACTCAGCTTCACGCACTACCGCGGCGGGGATCCGATCCGGCTGCCGCCGATCGTCTACCGCGTGTGGGTCGAACCGCTGCCCCATGCGGCGGTCCGGCAGGATTCGGTGGAACTTCGGAGCGACAGATTGGGCGACATCCAGCAGGGCGACGTCACCGTGGCGCTGCCCTTCCGTTGCGATCGCGCCGTGGCGATGGTCCGGGGGATCCGGGTCCAGCTGCCGACGGGCGCCGATCACCTTCGTCTGGTCGACGTGGGCATCCAGGCCGAGCCCGTAACGCTCCGGGACCCGGACGTCGAAGATCGTCATGCGATCAAGCTGCAGCCGGTTGGCCTCATCTGGGGCCGCGGGCCCGCTCCATACCTGGTCCGCGTATACTACACGCTCCTGGCCTGGGACAGCGGCCAGGCGCAGCTGTTCGCCGGGCGCGCCTCGCGCACGGTCCATATCACCGGCGGGGAGGATGTCGAAGGGGACGTGGAGTTCAGACTCGAGGGGGTCGATCCGTGCCCGGTCCGGTCGCGGCGGGGAGAACCCGGGGGCACGATCGAGGACTTCTGCGGCCCGGTGTTCGCCGCGCTCCAGCGTATCCGCTTCGATTTCCGGACGGGGATCGACGACATCAACGACTTCTCGTTCCGCAGTAACCGCGCCGGCCGCCCCGGGCTGGTGGATGGCGAGGTCGCGGTCGCGTGGCCGATCATCGGCACGGTGACGAGCGCAGAGGGCTTGGGATCCGATCTGCACGTCGACGCGGTCTTCCTCAGCGGCCGCAGCCTGCGGCGCGGCCCCGACTTCCGCGAGCAGGAGGCAGGCCATTCCTTCACGGTCTCCAATCGCGGGCCGCGAAAGGCGGGCGAGTATTACTGGGACGAGCGGGACACCCGATTCGTGTTTCCCATCCGGCTCGAAGAGGACCACGGCGTCGCGTTCCTGACGCTCAGCAACCTCATGTTCAAGCCGGAGGGCCCGGTCGGGGAACTGGATGTGGAGGCCCTGGGGTCGGGGTACGATGGCGCGGTCTTGGATTGGAAACTGGGCGGCGGGGCATCCACCGCGGAACTCATCGAAGGCGGAGCCGGCGGAGGACCCCTCGATCGCACGTTCATCATGGCGTGGCCGGACAGCTGCGCCATCGTGCCGGACCGGCTCTTCGCCCGGCCCCGCCTGGTGCTGCAAGACGTCCTGTTTGACGGCGTTGCCGGAACGCTGTCCCTCGCCCCCACCCGCTTTGGCGCCCTGCGCAACGATGGCGACGCGCCTCTGCTCGTGGCCCGGATCGTACAGCAGGGCGACCACCCAGACGCGTTCGACTTTCGCCTCGTGCAGGTGCCCGGGCGGTATCCGCTGGACCGCGATCCCTCCCTTGGCGTGCCGGGAGAGCCCTTCGCGATTTCCGACCTTCTCCGTCGTCCTCCGCTGCAGCTGCTGCCGGGGGAAACGCTGCTGGTCGGCGGCCGGTTCTTCCCGCAGGCGGAGATGGAACACCGGGCCTACCTGATCTTCTCGACGAACGACCCCAGCCGGTCGCGCGTCAGCATCAGCGCCGTGGGCGCCGTGGCGCCGTCCCAGGCGGCGGGCCACGTCCTTCCCGCACAGATCAACTTCGGCCTCGTACCGATCGGGCAGGCACGCACACGCAACGTCCTGTTGGAGTCCACCGGATCCTCCCCGCTGATCCTACGGCGCATCCTCGCCGGCCGCGGCCCGTTCGACCGTCCCCGGCCGCTGCGGGACACGACGTTCCAGATTTTCGGCCCCAACAATGCGTGGCCGCCCCCGCCGAATACGACGACCTATCAGCTGGAGCCGGCGGACTCGTTTCTGGTCCCGGTGACCTGCACGCCTCCGCGTCCGGGACCGTATGAAGGCCGCGTCGTATTCGAAACGAATGCGGGCGACTTCGAGGTGCTTCTGTTCGGGGACGGCGTCGGGTAGACTCCCCCCGCTCCGGCGCTAGGGATCGCTGGGGCGGCCGCGAATACGCGCCTGGAGCTCACGCCGTGGCGCCTCGATCGATCCTCTCGATACTCGCGTGCATCGTGCTGGCCCTGGCCGCCGACTCCTGTACGCGCGGCGCGGTTGAAACGACGCACGCCGACATCGTCGTGATCGGGGCCACCGGCAGCGGCCTCGCGGCGTCCCTGGCCGCGGCGCGGCAGGGACGATCGGTGGTGCTGGTCTCCTACCACGAGCATCTCGGGACCGTGTCCACGCGCCAGATGCTCAACACCTTCGATCTCGATCGGGGGGTCCACGGCGAGAGCGTCGTCCGCGGGATCTTCCTCGAACTCTACGGTAAGCTGGGACTCACGTTCGACCCGTACTTCGCGCGTACCGTTTATGCGGACATCGTCGCGCGGGAGGCCGGGATCAAGGTGCTGTACCGCACGCACGTGGTCACCGTCCTGCGCGCCGGACAACTCGTCACCGGCGTGGAGGTCGAGACCGTCGACGGGGATCAAGCTCGCCGCACGCGGCATCGGCTGCTCGCCCCCATCACCATCGATGCCACCGATGATGCCGACGTGGCCGCCGCGGCTGGGGTCGCCTACCACCTCGGACGTGAAGGATCGGGAATCGACAAGGCAATGCAGGCGACGACGCTGATGTTTCGGCTCCGTGGCGTGAACTGGACCGAGATGGTCCGTGACGTCGTTCGCCGAGAAATGCCGCGCCGGCGCGCGGCGATGTTCCAGCAGTACGTGTGGGGCTATTCCGCCGTGGTACGCAAGTTCCGGTCCGGCGATCCCCTGGTCAGAGCTCGGGACCTCAACATCGGCCGCCAGCCCGACGGGGACGTGTGGGTGAACTCACTCCAGGTCTTTGGAGTGGACGGCACAGATCCCGCCTCACTGGAGGTAGGTCGAGCGCGGGCCATTCGCGTGATGCCGGCGTTCGTCACGTTCCTCCGCCGGAGCATCCCCGGGTTCGAGGGCGCCCGGCTGGTCGAGACGGCGCCCCAGTTGTACGTGCGGGAGACGAGGCACATCTCCGGCGTGTACCAGCTGACGGCGCAGGATCTCATCCACGAGCGGATCTTCTGGGACCGGATCGCGGCGGCGGACTACCCCATCGATCTGCATCCGTACCGGCCGAACGACCAGAATCCGTTCAGCCCGATCCGTTACCGGTACACCCTCCCGCTGCGCAGCCTCGTCCCGACGGGGATGGATGGGCTCCTCGTCGCCAGCCGGTCATTCTCGGCGACGTACGAAGCGGCAGCGTCGGCGCGCATCGAGCCGACGACGATGGCCATGGGAGAAGCCGCGGGCATCACCGCGGCGGTCTGCGTTGAGCGAAACGTCACGCCGCGTGGCCTGCTCGCGCAGCCCGAGCTGGTGCGCCTGGTTCAGGAGCGACTGCTGGCCGCCGGCGCGGTCATCGAGCATCCGCGATGATGCGCTTCATCGCGGTCACCTGCGCCCTGATGGCTGTCACAGTTTTCGCGGTCGCGCCGCCGGCGATGCCGGCGTCGGGTCCCGCTGTCTCCTATGTCATGCGGGTCGTTGACCGATCCGATCCCGCCTGCACGGCTGCGCGTGATCGATGCCCTTCCGTCACGCTGAGATTTCCTGTGTTTACTCAAGCACCGACGACTGCCGCCAGACAGGCGCTGAATCGGACCGTGTCAACATTCATGCTCAAGGACTTTCTCGGCAAGCCGCGGGGAACGGTCGACGCGGTCATCGCCGACTTCTTTCAGGAGGCGGGTGAGGAACGCCGTCTCAATCCTCAGATCCCTCCGTGGTTTCTCGAGCGCACCGTCGCGGTGACGTTCAATGCGCAGGGAATCGTGAGCCTACGGTTCGGCGAGGGGAGCTTTACGGGAGGCGCTCATCCGAACAGCTGGGAGGATCTGCGGAGTTATTCTGCCCTGAGCGGACGGCGACTGGCGCTGAGAGAACTCCTCGTCCCTGGTTTCGAGCCCAAACTCAACGCGATCGCGGAACGCCACTTTCGCAAGGAGCGCGGCCTGGCGCCGAACGACGACCTGGAGGCCGAGGGCTTCACGTTCAAAGGCGGCAAGTTTGGTTTGAACGACAATTTCATGATTACCGCCAAAGGCCTCACATTCCGCTTCAACAGCTACGACGTCGCGCCGTACGTCCTCGGCCCGACCGAGTTCGTCGTCCCATACGCCGAGATCCGGCATCTGGTCCGGCCGACCGGCCCGCTGGCGGCGGTTGTTCGCCGTTAAACTCGACGAGGCTGCTTCAACGGGCTAGGGCGGCGTGAGGACGCGCTCACGGCCGTCTGAACCCTTCAGCGTGATGCTGGTGGTCTTGGGGGTCTCGGGCGTGCCCGTGCGTCTGGCAATGATTTGCACGTACGAAGTCGCTGTCCCGGTCGTTTCATCTGTCAAGAGCAGCCCTGAGCCATTTTCGCCTGCACCCAGCTTCACGTGATTGATCCCGTTCTTGTCGAACAGATCGAGTTCGACAACCGTACTGGGACGCTTCACGGCCAGGCGCGCGCGGACCACACCACGCTCGTCCACTAACTCCAAGGCGGCCCCTCGGATTACCTGAGCGGTGCCTTGCGCCAGCGTGGACCTGATCTGTGTCACGGCGAGAACCAGGACCACGAGGTTGATCACGGTGAGCGCAATTGCCAGTCGCTGCATCCTCATAGGACCCTCCTCCGTGAGCTGAACTCGCCAAGCAGCTCGGTCATCCGGGCCAGGTGATAGTCGTCGTGTTCGGCAACGAAGAACGCGTGATCGACGAGGTTCATCGGCACTCGCAGGCGCGGATGCAGCGCCGTGCGCGTCAGCTCGGCATCGCCGACCGATTCCAGGCGGCTCACGAGGATATGGCGGGCCTGGCGGAAACTCCTCAGGAGAAACTCCACCTCAGCGGCATTGTGATTCGCCTCGTGCGTCTTGCGATTGGTCAGGTCGGCCACCGTCAACTCGGCACGCTGGGCCAGGAAGTCTTCGACTCGGTCTAACCACAGTGGCTCCATGTCGACGAGGTGGCCGGCGTTCTCCTGGATGGACCACGTGTTGCCCGAGCGCCGCGTCAGCACTGCCGCCGACAGTGCGGTGACCCGCTCTTCCAGCCGGGGCGGCGTTCCGCGGAGACGCTCGATCACGAGCGGAAAGATCTCAACCGGGAGTCCCGTCGGGAACTGACGCTCAAACCAGGGCTGTTTTCGGGTCACGTGATCGCCCCCTGCTTGTGGGGCTTCTGCCGATGCGCTGTAGACATACACGTCGCGCACGGCGCCGCCCGGTCGGACGGTCCGACGTTCGAGGACCATGCCGATCTTCTGAGCAACCCGAGCGGATGCAACATTGGCTGGATCCACGAGCGCGATCAGGCGCTGGACTCCAAACTGCGTGGTGGCCGCGACCTTGATCGCACTGGCGGCCTCCGTCGCGTATCCTCTTCCCCACACGTCCCGCGTGAAGACGTAGACGAGCTCGAGCTCCCGGCGGCCGTCTACTTCTTTCTCAGTCAGGCCGCAGTCGCCAACGACGCGGCCGGTCGCCCGCTCTGCGACCGGCCAGAACCCGAACGGGGACTCGGCCTGACCGGCGAGATCTTCCTCGAGAATCGCCCTGACTTTCGCCTGGTCACGCGGGCCTCCCATGTGCCGTGTCACCTCGGGGTCGGCCCACAGCGCAACCAGCGAGTCCACGTCTGATGCCGCCAGGGGCCGGATCAACAGACGCTCCGTCTCGATACGCATGATCCGTGAGCTCTTGCCTCTAGAGCCAGCGGCGGACCTGGGACTTGTAGGCCGCGTACCTCGAGCCAAACTGCTCGTCGAGATGTCGTTCCTCCAGCACGATGAACCTGGTCGTAATCCACCAGACGAAGACGGGTGTCACGATCAGCGGAGACAGGGTTCCGAGCGTAAGCGCAAGGCCAATCAGCATGAGCGTCATGCTGAGGTAGAGCGGGTTTCTCGTGAATCGATACGGGCCGTCCGTGATGAGCGTCCTGGACTGCTCGAACGGCGTGATCGTGGTCTCCCGCCGACGGAATTCGCCGGCCGCGACGAGCCCAAGGGTGAACCCCGTGGCGAGGATCACGATCCCGATCGCGCGCCACGGCCAATCCAGCCACCTGCCCACGGGAAAGAAGTAGTGAAGTATCAGTATGCCGATCAATGCGAACAGGAAGTAGATCGGCGGATAGAACCGAGGGCGGCGTAACTGCGCCATGGCATCTATTATCTTCGGTACACTTCCCGACGATGCCCGATTTTGAAGATCGTGATCTCGAGAGCGTCGTTATCGACCAGATAGACGACCCGGTAATCCCCCTGCCGCACTCGGTACTTCTCCCCTGCCGACAGCTTCTCGTGGCCGACCGGCCTTGGATTGCCGGCAAGGGCCTTGATGCGTCTGATGATACGCTCCCGATCGCCTTTGGGTACTGCCTCCAGGTCCTTGACCGCCGAGGCCTTGATGAAGAGCTTATATGCTGCCACGCTTCTTCAGGTCCTGGAGGGTCATCTCGAAGGAAAACCTAGGCTCCTTTGCCCTTTGGTGAAAGGCCGCGAGGTCGATGGAGTCTTCGGCCAGACTCTGGCTCACCGCATCATTAATAAGGTCCGAAATCGATTGGTCTGTCTCGGCGGCCTTGAGGCGCAGCGCCTGGTGCAGGTCGGACTTGAGATAGACGGTCGATCGCTTAGTCTTCATGGCTGGAGATTAACGCTTTGATGCCTTGACGTCAAGACGTCAATAGCGTGCTCTGGTCGGCCCCAACCCGATGGCCCACCTCCCCTGCATCCCATCAGACTTCGGAACTTTCGTGCACCTCCCCCGTCCAATTGTTCGAGAAGCTCACTGAGGAGGATTCCCATGCGTCGGTTGATCCGCTCGCTCGGTCTCACGCTGGTCCTGATTGCTGTTGTCGCATCTCCCGCGCTCGCCTGCGCTGGGCTCATCGGTCCCAACGGCGCCGTGAATCTGGTGCGAACCACGACCCTCGCCGCCTACCACAACGGCGTCGAGCACTACATCACCGCCTTTTCCTTCCAGGGCGGCGGAGGCCAGTTCGGCTCGATCGTGCCCCTGCCCGGCATTCCAACGAAAGTCGAGCGCGGCGGGGACTGGACGCTGCAGCGCCTCATACGCGAGACGCAGCCCCAGCGTGCCGTTCTCCTTGCACCGACCGCCGCGGCGAAGGACGGGGTCCGCGTCATCCTTGAGACGAAGATTGACGCGTTGGAGATCACGATCCTCGAAGGGGGCGGCGTGGCGGTGGGCCGTTGGGCCCGCGAGCATGGTTTCATCCTCCCGCCGGATGCTCCCGAAGTCCTCGACTTCTACGCCAGCCGCAGCCCGATTTTCATGGCCGCGCGCTTCGACGCCGATGCGGCGAGACAGCGTGGCCAGCAGATCGGAGACGGCACGCCCATCCACCTGACCATCCCGGTGTCGAAGCCCTGGGTGCCCCTGCGGATCCTGGCACTGGGGAAGCAGGCCGGCGACGTGGTTCGCGCCGACGTCTACCTCCTCACGCCGGTCAGGCCGGCCCTGCTGCCGCGCGTGCTTCGAGGATTGTCGCTCCAGTACAGTGCGACCGCGTCTGCCGAGCTCCTGCGCGACCTTCGCTCAGACAAAGGCATGGGCTGGATGCCGGCGCGCGGGATGTGGCTTACCCACCTGGCAATCAACACCGCCGCAGCGGATCTCACCTATGACCTTAGCGTCGACGTGAGCGCCCGGCCCTCGCCCGGCGCGGCCCTCCCCGTCGCGCTTCCATTCCTGGCTCTGCTCCTCGTGAGCGTGGGTTCGTTGACCGTACGCCGTGGGCCTGCCCGATGATGAAGCCGACGTGGATGCCGATCCTCACACGGGTGGCGGCCCTGGCCGCGGCGATGCTACTGCTCTGGACATTCGTTCCGGCATCGGGCAGCGAGCGTGGGACGCAAACGATTAGAATCACGATCCGCCACTCACGTTTCCTCCCGGCGCACATCACGGTGCGGCGGGGAACGACGGTCCGTTTCGTCATTACGAATACCGACCCGATCGACCATGAGTTCATCCTGGGCGACGAAACGGTGCAGCACCGGCATGAGACGGGGACCGAGCCGGAACACGGCACGGTCCCCGGGGAAGTCACCGTCCGCGCGGAGGCGACGGCGGAGACGACCTATACGTTCGCGCGCCCCGGTGTTCTACTCATCGGCTGCCATGCTCCGGGCCACTACGCGTACGGCATGCGGGGTTGGGTCTTGGTCGCGCATCCTTAGAGGGCTCCCCGGGGGGTTGCCGGTCTACATGGTGATGATAACCTTGCCCCGAGCGTGTTTAGTTTCAAGGTAGCGGATTGCCTCGGGGGCCTCGCTGAGCGGGTACGTGCGGTCGACCACCGGCGTGACCCGCCCGGCTTCGATCAATTCCTTCAAGGTAACCAGGTCTTTCTTGGAAAGGGTCGCGAGGAATGGGAGCATCCGCTGGCGGCCGACCCGGGAGAGGACCAGCGCTCCAATCAGGCTGGTGAATGATCCTGCGGCGAGTACAAGCGTTCCATTGGGCGTCAGTGCCCGCCGCAGATCTGACAGCGAACGATTCCCAAACGCCTCGAGAATTACGTCATATTGCTGCCCGCGCCGGGTGAAGTCCTCTGCGGTGTAGTCGACGACCTCGTCGGCCCCGATGGACCGCACGAGATCCAGGTTCCTCGTGCTGCACACGCCGGTGACCTCGGCCCCGAGCGCCTTCGCGATCTGCACGGCGAACGTGCCGACCCCGCCCGCAGCCCCGTTGATCAGAACCCTCTGCCCTGGCTGAAGTCGTCCGCGGTCGCGGAGACCCTGGAGGGCGGTGCACCCGGCGATAGGAATGGCGGCGGCTTGCTCGAACGAGAGGCCCGAAGGCTTGAGCACGAAGTTACGCTCGGTACCACCCACGTACTCGGCAAACGCCCCGGTGCGCCCGCCGAACACCTCGTTACCGGGTTGAAACTGTGTGACGTTCTTGCCCACCGACTCGACGCGCCCTGCCACGTCGACGCCCCGGACGCGCTGCTTCGGTCTCCGCAGGCCCTCGGCCAATCGAACGATGAACGGGGAGCCTCTCATCACGTGCCAGTCGTAAGGGTTGACGGAAGCCGCTTGGACCCGAACGAGCACGCCGTCGTCACCGATGACCGGCATGTCGATTTCCTGAAGCTTCAGGTCGTCGGGTGAACCGTACTTGTCGCTGACGATCGCTTTCATTGCGCCCTCCTTTCCCTCGTGAGGGCTTGCATTTCCGGGCCGTTCGCTGTCACCCCTGAGGCTCCCACAGCTCAATCGGATTGCCTTCAGGATCGTGCAGCCGGGCGAATCTTCCGTTCGGGTACGGCTCCGGGTAGACCGTCACCTCGACACCGGCGGCACGCAGTTGCGCCACTATCGCGTCCAGGCTCTGCACGCGGAAGTTGACCATCCACTGCCGCTCCGCCGCGCCGAAGTATTCGGTCTGCTGGGGAAAGGGCTCAAAGACGGTCGGGCCCGCCTCCTGCGACCAGGGTGGCGTATCGTAGTCCTTCGGTGTGCGCACGACTCCGAGCATCTCCTCGTACCACCGGCCGAGCGCTTCCGGGTCTCGCGCCCGAAAGAACAACCCGCCGATCCCCGTTACCTTGGCCATGGGTGCCTCCCAATATGCGTTCGTCGCTCCCCGATTCGAGGTGTTCGTCGTTATTTCATGCGCCGCAGGAACCAAACTCTAAATAGTCAAAGTCGGTTCGGGCGTCAACCCGAATGAACACCTGTGGCGCGAGGGGGGGCCGATGAAACTGCAGATCGGTTCGATCGTGATCCGATGTTACGAGTTCGACAAGATGATGGCGTTCTGGCAAGAGGCGCTGCACTACGTCCCGCGATACCCGCCGGAGAGCGGGTGGGTCATCCTCCACGATCCAGAGGGCCGAGGACCCAACGTTTCGCTGGATCGGGTCCCGGAGCGCCGCGCGGGCAAGCGGGGCTGGATTCACCTCGACCTCTACACGCCTCACCAAGAGGAAGAAGTGGAGCGGCTGGTACGGCTGGGGGCGACCCGATATCCCTGGCGATACAAGCCGGACGACGACTTCGTCGTGCTCAGAGATCCCGACGATAACCTGTTCTGCGTGGTTCAGGTCCCCCCCGAGGAAGTGGTCTAGATCGTGTGGCTGCGGGAGAGCGCCGTTCGCACCTTGCTGGGCAGTGGAGACTTCGCAGTCGGATTGACCCAGATGACCGCGGGGTCGCCGGCCTGCAAGGGCGTCCTATGTACGAGTATTTCGCTCAACCGCTGATAGCGGCGGAAGAATTCGGAGCGGTCTCGAAACCGATGTCTGCCCAGGAAGGCTGGGTCGGCGCTCTCCGCGCGTTGCAGTGTCCGGAGCATTACCCCGTGCAGGTCGCTGGCCGTCAGGAGTGGCTCGGTACCAACAACCAGAACATTGCTGCGTTGTGGCACCAACTGACCCAACTTGGCGCAGATCGTATCCGCCAGACGCTCCCCGATGGAGGTCGCCGGCCCGCCCTTCTGACTGGCTCGAAGCCGTGTCACTTCGACCATGAAGGCAAAGCTGGTGGTGTAACTCACCGCGAAGTCCGGAGAGCGCACCCCTCCAGACTGTTCCGGTTCGTATCGAAGACTCAGCGGCCTCTCGCGCAGCAACAGGAAGGCGGTTTCCAGTTCGAAGCGCAGGTCAAGGAGGCCCTCTCGCTCCGGCGTCGCACGAACCTTCTTCCGGATCTTGTCTCGGAAGGTCGTGACGAAGGAAGTGAACCGACGCGAGGATGCCAACCAGGTGGCCATAGAGGGAGCAAGGAGGTGTGACCGTCCATCGAAGATGTAGGCAAGTAATTCATCAACCAACATCAGCGTGCTCGCGAGAGAACTTCGTGCACGAGTGTAACACACGACTGCGCCAAGTCCTGACCCTATGAGCCATCGACTGAAGGTTGGCATCCAGCTTCCGGAAGTGGAGCGAGAAGTGCGCTGGCCGGAGCTGCGCGACATGGCGCGGACCGCCGAGCAGGTGGGCTTCGACTCGCTGTGGGTGGGCGACCACCTGCTGTTCCGTGACCCTGGCCTGCCGCCTCGGGGTCCGTGGGAATCCTGGTCGGTCCTGGCCGCCCTGGCCGGTATCACCGAGCGCGTCGAGCTCGGCCCGCTCGTGGCCAGCGTCTCGTTTCATAACCCCGCCATGCTGGCCAAGAAGGCGGCCACTCTCGACGAGATCAGCGGTGGCCGGCTAATCCTGGGACTCGGCGCAGGATGGAACAAGACCGAGTACCGAGCGTTCGGATTCCCGTTTGATCATCGCGTCGAACGGTTCGGGGAAGCCTTTGCCATCATCCGCGGTCTCCTCCGCGAGGGCGCGGTCGACTTCGCCGGCCGCTACCATCAGGCGCGCGACTGCGCCCTCCTTCCTCCGCCTGCGCGCAAAGGCGGTCCGCCGATCATGGTCGGAACGACGGGGCTTCGAATGTTGCGGCTGGCAGCCCAGCACGCCGACGCCTGGAACGCCTGGTTCACCTGGTTTGGCAACCGGCCCGAGGGGATCCCCGCGGTCAGGGAAAAGGTCGACGCCGCATGCATCGAAGTCGGCCGCGACCCCGCCACCCTCGAGCGAACGGTGGCCGTGCTGATCCAAGTAGAGGGAGAACAAGTGGCACGCCGGGGTGGGCCACTAGAAAAGACTCCGCCGCTGCGCGGCTCGTCAGAGGATCTCGCCGAGGCGCTCCGCGCCTTTGCCGCCGAGGGCATCTCCCACGTGCAGCTGGTGGTCGACCCGATCACGGTCAGGTCGATCGAACGTCTCGCTCCGGTCCTCGAAGCGCTCCGTCGCTAGAGGCGAGGGCGGCTTCAGACTTTGGAACAATCTGTAACTGGACGCGGAAACCGACTCTTCCACGCCCTGGTGCGGCGATTGTCCGTCCCTTGCCCCAGGGATATGCTCCTCGGCCCAGGTCACAAGAGCCCGCACGATGTCGCGCCGGATCCGCCCGAGCGGCGTCAGGGCGTAATCCACGTATAGTTGGGTTAGTTACAAGCGGGAACTAAGGTACCGGAGGGAACGCCATGCTCGACAACATCTTCGCACCATATGCTGACTGGGGCTTGTTGGTCCTTCGCCTGGCGCTAGGCCTCATCTTTCCCTTTCACGGGTGGATGAAGGCCAACCCCAAGGGTCCGGTGGGAGGAGTACAAGGGTTCATCGGATGGCTGACACAGATGCGCGTCCCCCTGCCCGGCGTGTTCGGGTGGATCGTCGTGCTGCTCGAGACCGTCGGTGCAGTGCTGCTCGCGGTGGGTCTGGGCACCCGCATCCTGGCTCTCGGGTTCGCCATCGACATGCTGGTTGCCATTGTCCTCGTCAAGCGCGGAATGGCGCACAAACGCTTGATGGAGCCCGATGGCACAGGGTGGGAGTTCGAGTTCGCGTTGATGGCGGCCGCGCTGGCGCTGGTTTTCACTGGCGGGGGAGGTCTTTCCCTCGACCGAGCCCTCGGTCTGTAGGGCGCATGACCCCTACTTACTTCATCTGCGGACTGAGGCGTTCCACCCTGCGCTTGACGGCTGAGAGCCACTGCCTGCGGATGACGGCGCTGCCGATGCGCACCACAAACCAGTAGCGAGCGAACTGGCGACTGCTGGCCGAGTCAAGCGGTAAGACTCTCGTCTCAGTGCTCAAGCGTACACGCCCAGCACCGGCATTGGTAACGTAGAAGTTCATGGCTGCCTTCGCATAGCCCGGCTGATCAAATGTTCTGAATGCTTCCTGGTCGGCGATCTTGGGAGATGCGGCCCCGGTGAGTGCCCAGAACCGACCAATGGTCCCCAGCACGATTTCTTCGTCAGGCCTCTCGGCCAGCAAGATGAAACCACCCGAGAGGACGGCCCCCAGCAGAGGCCGGTGGCTCCGCCTGAAGATGTCCGGCAACCTGCCCAACCTGCCTCGCAGGAGCGATGGAAGTGACCGGAAGCCGAGCAAGAGCTTGACGAGCGGCATCTCATCCAGCGTCACTGTACGAATTGCATCAAAGACGTCTGCGGCGTTTGTCGCAATCTCGACGGCATGCACCTCGTGAAATCGAAATTCTGGCATGGCCTGTTCAAGTAGCATCTGCGACGTCAGCCGCCACGCTCGACGAGCGGCCCGATTCCCAAGAGATCTCGGACGTCGTCAGGCTCAGCTGTCACAACGATCAATCGACCGCGACGCGCAAGCTCTTCATGGGGTCATGACGCGGGCTCAAACAGCTCTGTTGGGTTGCCATCTGGATCCACGATCTGGATCTGCTTTGCCTCCGAGCGCCGTTTCGACCGCATTCCGAAATTGGACGCCGGACCCGCATTTGGAAACAAGCAAAACACTCGACGCGGGGGTTGGGTATCGGTTCTGTGCCCGATTCTTAGCGTCCCGTCATCGAACGGCCGCTTCGTACGTATGCCAGCCCCCGAGACCATCGGGGACCTCGACGCTTCGCTCCAGGGCGATACGCGCGATGCTGCGGATGTGGTATCGCTCGTGATACAGATAGCGGCCGAGCACTTTGCGTGCGGTCCACAGGTCGCCGCCGCCAAAATCGACAACCCTCCCGCGAAGTTCGACCGGCATCGTCAGCAGCCAGTTCAACGCCCGCTCGCGCGACTGGGCGAGGCTGCGGAGCACCGTCGCCCCGGGCACGTGCAGCGGTACGTCCGGCCACAACCGTGTCAGGTACCAACGTTCGGCGCGGGCAATGTGTTCGAGGTAGTCGCCGATCGAGTACTTGTGGTCCGGTCTCCGGCGCCACCCCATCGCGGCCGCCGGCAGTCGTGCGACCAGATCGAGCGTGTCGTCCCGCATGTACCGCATCCAGCGCGTCGCCTGCACGAGGTCGTCGTCGGTAACAGGGACGCGGTCGCGGTCGAAGAGCGCCGCGTACTCGCCGTAGGCGAGATCGAGATCGGGCGTCTGGCGCTCGGCGCCCGCGACCATCGCGGCCTCCGGTGCCTTGATGTCCTCACCGTGCCGACGGAGCCATTGCAGGTACGCCACGATCGCGCCGGGGATCTGCCGCAACGCCTCGTCTTCGGATGACTCGTTGACGAACAAGCCCAGCAACTCGCCAACCCAGACCGTCGCCCAGCCGTCCCTGCCCACCTCGACGAGCGCGGAGAACAATCGCGTCGATGACGTGACCCCTTCCTTGTCAGTATCGGCCGCGGCGTCAGTCATATGCTCGGACTCTTCTTACGTCCGCCCCCTCCTTACACCTGCGGGTCACACCTCTTCACCGCAGGAACCAATCGTCTGGCGTGATGAAAGGCAACAGCGAGGAGGAGCAGGCACGACGACATTGGTGACCGTTTCGGCCAAGTGATGGAGCAAGCCGATATCCGGCGCCCAGGACTTTCGCCGTGCGCCTCACATCGCACTGCTTCACCCACAGGACTGCCCCGCCCTGCGCGTGCTCCGCTAGAGTACGAGCTCAAGAATTGACCCCTTTTCCGCTCGCATCGTCCCCGCTCCACAGCTCGCTTGATGAACCGGCGACATCGACTTCGAAGGAGCCGTGCTCGAGTTTGCCTGCCGGCTCATAACGGTTGACCACGACGCCCGTGCTCGACACCTTGGTGTCCACAAGTCGGAGCGCCCCCGGAATGGTACCGTCGGCAAATAGCCGCTTGCCGGGGCCAACCACGACCGGAAAGATCCAGAGGCGGTACTCGTCGACGAGGTTATGCTTCAGTAACGTCTGGATCAAGTTGCCGCTCCCGTGCACCTGGATTTCGGAACCGGCCTGCTCCTTGAGGCGGGCGATGGCGGCGGGGGCGTCGTGGGAGATCAGCGAGGAATTGTTCCACTCCACTTTGCTCAGCGTTCGGGACACGACATACTTGCGCATGCCGTTCAGCTTGGTGGCCACGGGATCGTTCGCGTCCGTGACCCGCGGCCAGTGCGCGGCAAAGATCTCGTACGTCCTGCGGCCGAGCAGGAGCGCGTCAGGTTGCTGCATCTGTTCGACGATGAGCTTGCCCATCATCTCATCCCAGTACTTCACCGACCAGCCGCCGTGCTCGAAGCCACCGTCGCGGTCTTCGTCTGGACCGCCAGGCGCCTGCATCACACCATCAAGAGTCAGGAACGTGCCGACAACAAGCTTTCTCATATCTTCGACCTCCGGGCGTTCGGGCGTCTCCGCTGATCAAAGCTTATTTACCATCCCACGGAGAACAAACTACCTCTGGACACGCGTGTGACCCCTTATCTCTTCTGGACCCTTCGGGACAGGAAAAATGGATGCAGAAGCGCTACGTGGATTCAATCAGTCACAAACCAGAGTGGGATCAGTAGAGGAGGAGGATGATAATGACGAAAGACGCGCAGGGCTTTGTCTTAGGGTTTTGGGGGGTCCGGTATCAAGTGAAAGACACGGCCCGCTCGGTCGATTTCTACACCCAACAACTCGGTTTCAAACTGGACCAGCAAAACTTGCCCGCCTTCGCCCAGGTCTCCATCGATAACCTAAAACTCATCCTAAGCGGCCCCGGAGCCTCGGGTTCCCGCCCAATGCCCGATGGCCGCCATCAAGAACCAGGTGGATGGAACCGGGTGGTCCTTCAAGTCGCGGATCTCGCCGGCCGGATCGAGGCGCTGGAGAGAGCTGGAATCCATCTTCGCAACAAAATGGAGGTCGGCCCTGGTGGTCGACAAGTCCAACTGGAAGATCCCGACGGCAATCCGGTTGAGCTATTCGAGCCAGCTCGCTAGGCCGTCGGGCGCCGAGGGCTTCATATCCGACGCACCCCGTGCGCTCCATCCTGCTCGTGGAATAGTGGCGAAACGAGTCATCCCCGTGGTCGTCCTGGAGCGGATTCGTTAGAGGCGCGCGGATTCGGCCAAGATCGCGCGTGCGCCGATCGCCGACGCGGCCAGTGCGGCAGGCAATCGACGCCGCCCTGAGAACCAAATGATGGTGCGCTCCATCTTGGTCCTCCTGTTGGCGGTGCTGCTCTGGTGCCCCCCTCCCGGCGCCGCTGCCCCTGTCCCTCCGTCGCTGATCGTCGATGCCGCGGACCTCCCCGCGATTCTCGCGCAGTTCCGGCCGGTCGTGCTGGCCGCCAAGTCCAAACTCGGGGCCAGGTCCGTCGGGTATCTTCGCGGTGCGGTGCTGGTCGATGAAGATCAGTGGACCGCCGCCAGCCGCAGGCAGCAGCAACTTAACGACCTGACGGCGTGGGGACGCCGCATCGGTGCGTTGGGGATCGAGGGTAACCGGATGGTCATCGTCTACGACGATGGCGAGCTCAAGTTCGCCTCCCGCGTCCGCTACCTGCTGGCGCACTTTGGCGTGAGCCGCGCGGTGCTGGTGAACGGCGGATGGCCGGCGCTGGCCAAGCTGGTCGCGCGCGGTGTACTGCAACGACAGTCCGCCCCGGCATCTCCGGTCCCACAGTCGTTCCCAGCGAGGGTAACCCAACCGCCTATCCCCGTGGCGACACGGGCCGACGTGATCCGCGCAATCAATCAGCATACGGCCACCATACTCGACGTGCGTAGCCCGCAGGAGTATGCTGGCACCCGCTTGCTCCCGCCGGTCACCCGGGGCGGCCATGTCCCCGGCGCCGTCAACCTTCCGCTGCCGGAACTGTTCGTCGCTGGGAGAGACAACCGACTGATGGGCCCCTCGGACCTGGCAAAAGTCTTTCGCTTCCATGGCATCGACCTGGGAAGACCGATCATCGTGTATTGCCAGGATGGGGCCCGCTCATCGCTAGCGGCGCTGGCCCTACTCGAAGCCGGCTACCCCTCCGTCTCCCTGTACTATCTGAGCTATCTCGACTGGCAGTCGGATCCGATGCTGCCGATCGCAAAGTAGCCTGCCGATTGGCCGACCGGCATCTCGCCCGGGGCTACACGATCGCGCTGGTGCTGGGACTTGACCCCTCCTCACTTCTCAGCTCACCGCTCTCTTCACGAGCGCGCCGATCCTTGCCTCGTCGGCGGCGGTCAACTCCTTCAGCGCGAAGGCGACCGGCCACACGGTGCCTTCGTCGAGGTTCGCCTTGTCGCTGAAGCCAAACGTCGCGTACCTCGCCTTGAACTTGTGCGCGCTTTGGAAGAAGCAGACGACGTTGCCGTCCTTGGCGTATGCGGGCATGCCATACCAGGTTCTCGGCGAGAGGGCTGGCGCGCGGGCTTTGATGATGGCATGGAGCCGCTCGGCCATGGCGCGATCCGGTTTCGGCATCTCGGCAATCTTCGCGAGCACGTCGCTTTCCCCGTCCGCCTTCTTCGCGCGCGGGCCGCGGCGCGCTTCCGCCTTCAGCTCCTGGGCGCGCTCCTTCATCGCGGCTCGTTCCTCGTCAGTGAATCCCTTGACTGCCTTGCCGGTCACGGTGGCGCGCTGGGCGGACTTCTGTGTACCCGTCTTTGGGCTCATAGAGCCTCCTCATACTGACTTTGGTTGGACCCTCGCCGCAGTGCGAATGCGGATTCGCGCTATTCTAACATGCGCCGCCTGACGAACCTGCGGCTCACGTTGGGCGGCGGCACTCAAGGCGATGGGCCGCCGCCTGTATCGACAACCCGCCGTACCAGAGTGGCCGCGCCCGCGTCATGCGGCATTTGGACAAGCACGGGCTCGATTCGCGCAGCAAGACCGGCGTCAAGATGTCGAATCTCGCGTATGAGCGCATCGGTGACGACCCGAAATGCGCGGATGAGCTCAGCCTCTTCCAGGCGACCGACGAGCGCTCGTTGCAACGGGGCGGTCACGCTTTCAGGCAGACGGTCCATGCCTCGGCCATGCGCAGATGGAAGTCCATGTCGCAGGCATGCCAGCGCCAGAACCTCGTCACGCATGAAACTGACCATGTATTCCGCCTGCCACAACCTCCCGCGACCGATGCAGCCGCGCACATGGAGGCCATACAGCCACGCCCGTCCGATGATGTCCGACGCGGCGGGGGATGCCGTATGAGGGATTTCTACCGCCTCACCGAAGAGGAGCCGAAACGTGGGTGCCCGTGCGCCGAACTCGCTCGCCGCCACGAATGCCAGATCGACCTGCAGACCGATGTCGAGCAGGAACACCCGGTAGATCCAGGCGCCGGCGGTCACGTCGAGGTGGTGAACGGCGCCGTGCTCCCGGTACATGCGCTCCGTCCACTCCGCAAGCGCCGCGGGCAGCTCGGCGGCGGCGCCGATCCCAAAGGCAAGATCGATGTCCGACCATTGATCCTCGGTCTCACCCGCAGCCGAACCCGTTAATGCCGCGCCGGCGATGCGTCCGTCGTTACGAGCGGCCTCGATCAGGGCGGCGCGCAGCGCCTCACGTTGACCGGTCTTGTACATGTCACCGAGCTGCAGAGCGCGTAAATCCGCCCAATTGAAGCGGCCTGACAGGTGTCGAGTTCTTCATTCGAATTCGGTCGTGTCTCCTCCTACCGCCGGCCTTGCTTCTTGATCGCCTCCAGGCGCGCCCGCTGCTCGGGGGTCAGAATGTTCTTGATGCGAATGAGGAGCGAGAAATGCGTGCGTTTGATCTCGCGCTCGATGTTCAAAATCTTGTCGAGCTGCGCCAAGGTCTTCACCTCGTCCACCCGCGCCTGGCTGACCAACCCAATCATCGCCTCCATCTCCGTCTGCAGCTGCCACTGCAGGTCCGTGAGGCGGCTCTGTGTCTTCTGCATCTCCGACTTGATGAACTCTCGCTGGTCCGCGCGCAGGCCGATTGCCTGCTGATGCTGCATGATCAGATCGGGGGGAAAGAACTGTGCTCCGATCGGATCCGGCCCGGCCTGCGGTGCTGGCTGAGGCTGTGCTCCCAGATAGCCGGCGGCGACCAGCAGAACTGCCAACGAAACAGCCATGATCCACAGACTTTTCTTCATCACCGTACTCCTCCTCGGGTGGTCTCTACCTGCCCGGTCAGCAAGCCATCTACGATAGAATCGCTGGTCACTGGAACGGTGATAAGAACATGGTCATCCACCGGCGTCAAGAGGAAGGCGGTCGGCGACGCCCACGCGCCCGAACCGGGTGGGGAGTCCGTCACCGCCGTGTCGTTGGACGGTCCGCCTGGACCCACCGTGAGCGCCAGCATCAGTCCCAGCGCGGCCAGGATCGCCACCGCCTCCAGGACAAGCCTCGCGCCCGCCTCCCAGTTGCGAGGCCCCCTCGATGCCGCCCGCGCTCGGATCCGCGCGAATGAGGGGGCCGACCGCTCGTCGGCTACCCGCAACGCCCGGAAGGCTAGCCGGATTCGGCGTTCGTCAGCATCGATGACCACTGTGATCCCTCCCTGTCCAGCAACAACTCGCGCAGACGCTTCTTCCCGCGGTCGTAATGCACACGCGCAGTACCGAGGGAAACGCCCATGACGCCGGCCGCCTGCTCGACGCTGATGTCGTGGTAGAACACCAGTTGGAGCACCTCGCGCTGCCGCGTACTCAGGCTGCCCAGCGCCTGACGCAGCGTTTCCTGGATCTCCACACGGGCAAGATTCCTGTCGAACGACTCCGGATTATCGTGGGTCAGCCCCCTGGCCCGCACGGGAAGCAGTCTGCGCAGAAATGCGCGGCGCATCTCACTGTTTGCCGTGTTGCGGATGACGGCGAAGAGCCAGGTCTTGAACGAGGCGTGCCCCCCGTATCGAGCCTTCCCTTCCAGGACCTTCATGTACACGATCTGAAGTACGTCTTCGGCCAAAGTGGTGTCCCGGAAGCAACAGGTCAACGCCCAGCCAAAGCTCTCCGCATGCAACCGTTCGAGTTCGGATTGAACGGCATCACCCTCTGATCGCCGGGGCGGCGGCCCTGGATTGCTCATGCTATCTAGTTGGTCGCAGGAGGAGAGATTTCATATGACAAAGGCAGTGCTGACAGGGAGGAGTCTATGTCGATCTCGGACGTCGTCAGGCTTAGCTTTCAACGATCAATCGACCTCTACGCGGAACTGGTCGAGGAGCTACCAGAAGCCGCGCTCAGCATGACACTGCCGGGAATTCCCTCCAACTCCATCGGCGAACAGATTTGGTGCGTCGTCGGGGCTCGAGAGAGCTTTAGCCGCGCGATCGCGGCCGGTTCGTGGTCGGGTTTTTCCTGTTCGCTCACGAGAGCTGGACTAAAGGAGAAAGCGACCGTGCAGAGTGCGCTCGCAACATCAGGGAGCCAAGTGCTGGGGGTGGTCGCACGCATCGACTCGTACGGCGATGAGCAGAATCACCTTGTCGTGGATCTGCTCGAGCATGAACTGGCCCACCAAGGACAACTCATCCGATATCTGTTGGGCTTGCGGCTTCCGATCCCAGCCGGATGGAAAGCCAAGTACACATTGGATTGATCACCGGACTCAAAGGCAGGGCGCGTCCACGGCTGAGGCGATCGTGGCCAAGTTTGTACCAGGTACAGGAACCCAGCCAAACTCGTACCAGGTAGAACCCCCAGGGTGCGCTTCGAGGAGTCTGCGGCCAATTCATTCGAGCGAAGAGAACTTGCCCCGGGGACAAGTTGGCGAATGGCTCAGTTCGGCTACGAACACGGGTCGGTCAGTGCCGGGGTTCCAGATCGATGTTCAGATCAACCACGTCACGCGTCCATCACCGCCGGCGTCCCCGCTCGCGCTGACGCTCACGTCGTTGATAGGCAAGCGACGGTTCTCTGTCAACGCGTGGGGACGCAGAGGCCGGGACGACTCAGGCACGAAATGGTGCGGCGATGGCACTCCCCTTGATGATCCTGGGGCTTCTCCGGGACAAGCCGCTATCGGGCTACGACGTGTACCGGGAGTTTCACAAGGTGACCCGGTTCTTTTGGTCAGCCGACCAGAGCCAGATCTACAGAACCCTTCATGAGATGCGGCGCCGAGGATGGGTCACAGTGCAGGGAATCAAACAGACCAAGAACCCAACCAAGAAACGCTATCACATTACGCGCGAGGGGAAGCACGAGCTGAATCGGTGGCTCCGGCGGCCGCCGTCCACCGCGCCGGCCCGGTTTGCCTGGCTCGGGCGGCTCTTTTTCGCCAAGCATCTGAGCCCCGACGAATACCGAACGCTGCTAGAACGCCTCCGCGACGGCTGGCGGGATGAACTGAACACTCTCGAAGCCCGCGTCCTGAACCCCGATCTTCTCGACGCGGCTCGTGCGCAACAGCGCCGGTGGAACGCGCTCCCCAACCGGCGTTATCACCCTCGACTACGGAGTGAGACACTTCCGATTTCTGGTGCAGTGGGCTGACGAGATGATCGCCCTCGTTGATCGGCTGGCCAAGGACGACGGACAGCGCCGGCGGCGGCCGAGAGGTCCTCAGGTAGCCCCAAGGTGATCGCAGCGCCGGCTCAGGAAGTCCTCCGCGACTACCATCAGCGGTGCAGCGCGGCCAGCATGTCTTCGACGCGCGTGAACTTGACGCGCGGACGGCCCATCTCCCCGCCGCGGGATACTTCGATCTGGTTCAACGTGCGCCAGTCCGCGTAGGTGAAGACCAGAGGTTGGCGTTCTCGGATGAACGCCTCTGCGTCCTCTGCCCGCGGATGTGTCGGCGTCAGCACAATGTCATTCCCAACATCCTCCCGCATGTTTGCCGCCGTTTCCGCCGCGTCGGGCTTGTTCGTACCGATGACACCCGTAGGCCCCCGCTTGATCCAACCCGCCGCATACAGCCCGGGTAACGGCTCTTTGGTCTGTGGATCGAGTACCCTCCCCTTCTCGTTGAGGATAACGCCCCACTTGTCGTTGAAGGGGACCTCCGGCAGCGGAACGCCCTGGTAGCCGACCGAACGAAAGACAACCCCCGCTGGAAGGTCTTCAACCTGCTCGGTGGCTTTCGCCACAAGCGTCCCAGCCGGGGTGGCCTCGAGCCGATTGCGGACCAGACGCATGCCGTGCACGTGGCCGTCCTGATTGGTTAGTTCGGTCGGCGAGACCAGAAACCGCAGAATGAGCCGGCGGGGTCTCCCTTGCGCGTTTCGGGTCACCAGACTCTGCAGTATCTCGACTTTCTTCATCGTCGTGTGGTCGCGCGTCCGGTCAATGGCCGCCTTACTCAGGTCGTCGAGTTCGACCTCGTCCGGATGCACCGTTGCGTCGGCGTTTGCCAGTTCCGTCAGTTCCTGAATCTCCGGGTTGGTGAAGGCGGCCTGGGCCGGGCCGCGCCGTCCCAGCATGTGCACTTCTTTGACCTGGCTCTCCCGGAGGGCATCCAGCGCGTAGTCGGCAATATCAGTCCTGGCGAGCTCATCGGCAGACCTCAGCAGGATGCGGGTCACGTCCACGGCCACGTTACCGATGCCGACCACCGCGACGACCTCCTGTTGGAGATCGAATTCGTAGTGGGTGTAGTCAGGATGGCCGTTATACCAGGCCACGAACTCTGTGGCGGGATAGCTTCCCGTGAGGTCTTCGCCTGGGATCCCCATCCGACGATCGGCCTGCGCGCCGGTGCAGAAGATGATCTGGTGGTAGCGGTCGGCCAGATCCTCCAGCGTCAGATGGGTCCCGTAAGCCACGTTCCCGAAGAAGCGAAACCGCGGGTGCGATGCGGTCCGATCGTAGACGGCCGTTACGGACTTGATCTTCTGATGATCCGGCGCCACGCCGTAGCGGACCAGCCCGTATGGGGTCGGCAACCGATCAATCATGTCGACATCGAAGACCAGATCCTTCCGGCTGAGGAGGTGCTCGGCAGCGTAGAATCCCGTGGGCCCCGCGCCGATCACCGCGACACGCGCGGGATGCCCTTCAGTACCAAGCGCGCTCATGGGTGCTCTGTCTTCACCCGGGTCTCCAGGATGGCGATCTCCCCCTCATACTCATCGCGCTGCGCCTTCACGACATCTCCGATCGAGACGATCCCGATCAGTCGGTCGCCCACGACCACCGGGAGATGGCGGATGCGGCGTTCGGTCATGGTGTGGGCCACGACCCGCAGGTCATCCTCCGGAGCACCCACGACGAGTTCCTTCGTCATCAGTTCCGCCACGGTGTGGCGGAAGAGTTGCTCATCACGCACCGCGGCCCGGACGATGTCCCGTTCGGAGATGATGCCGACGGGCCGATCCCCCTCATCGACGACCACGAGCGCGCCGATGTTGCGCGCCGCCAACACCGCGAGCACCTCGCGAATGGTCTGCTCGGGACGCGCCGTGTGCACCTGACCGCCCTTCCCGGCCAGCACGTGGGTGATGTTCATCGCACTCCCTCCTCGAATTGCTCCTGGACGAACGCCTTTTCTCTCATCAGTCGAAGGTCCTTCCCGGACAGGAAGGGTCGGAGCGCCAGGAGATCGCCTTTTCCTTTGGGACAAGGAGAGTCGCGGCGAAGCGCGACGGAAGCGGGCGGTGGCCGCTCGAAACCCGGTACCCCGGCGCGATGCCGGTCGAGATCGACGACGGCGAGGGCCGGCCGAGCCGGTGGAACACCTTACGCGCCCTGCGCGTGCTCCGCTGGTACGAGATCAAGACTTGACCACGGGCATTACATCGACCGGCGCAGCGCGCTCCCGGACCAGATCAACCACAACGCGGGCAGGAAGGACCCGCCCAGCACGAGCAGCTGATGGGGAACCAGCACTCCCAAGACCGACACGATGCCCACCAGAAGGCCGAAGTAGCCTAGGGCCACACTCAAGGCATTTGATTCGACGATCGCCCAGCCAGCGAGCAGCGTCGCCGAGCCCGTGAACAGGTTCCCAAATCCGCCGGTCGCCACGTTGACCGCGGAGACGGCCGTCCACGCGTGTGACGCCGCGACGCGGTCGGGGAGCGCGGCAATAGCGGGTAGGCTGCCCCCGAACAGCAGCGAGCCGATCCCGAAGCCCGCCAGCCCAAGCAGGTAGAGATACAACGTCGCGGCGGCACGGGTCGGCGTCCGGGCGCGCAGCTTCTCAGCCAATCCCGCCACGAAGATCGCCGCTGCGCCGATGCTGACGAGGTAGAAGAAGATGGTAATCCTGAGTCGGCCCAAGTTGGCGTTGACCCATGCAATGGCGTTGGCCGTATCGGCCATGGCCGGTGTGAACCCACTGGTCTGAAAGAAGCCAAACCCGATGAGCCCGGCGAGTCCGGCAACGATGCCCAGCATCCCCGCGGTCTTCAGCCGTGGAGCCACTCTCCCCACCTCCGGCCGCCCGCGTGCCGGTGCTTGGCGGCATCGGCAGGTGGGTTCTGGAGTTCGCCGGAAGCTACCTGCAGTCTGCGCGCTCACCCTACTCCTGGAATAGCGCGTTCATCGAACGCGTTAAGCCGAATGTGACTGACTGGAACAAGAGTGTCATCGATGAGTTTCACGCGAAACGCGGAAAGGACGTCGGGCGCTGGGGCGACAATCTCCTGCTCCTCACGACGCGTGGGGCAAAGAGCGGCCAGGTACGCACGACGCCGGTTGTCTACCACCGAGATGGTAACCGCTATGTCATCGCAGCCTCGAAGGGCGGCGCGCCGACGCATCCCGGCTGGTACCACAATCTAGCGAAACACCGCGAGGCCGAGATCGAAGTCGGCACAGAGAAATTCAAAGTGCGCGCGACGCCGATCCCCAAAGGAGCCGAACGGGACCGTCTCTACGAGGCTCACGGCGATGTGTTCGCGGGATTCCGTGATTACCCGAAGAAGACGAAACGAGTCATCCCCGTGGTCGTCCTAGAGCGGATCCGCTAGAAGACAGCTTTGGGTCAATAGATGTGTCGAGTCAAGACCTGACCCCTAACCTCCCCAGAACGTGTTTGCCCCGGGAAATCCGCCACCGCGAACATGGCGCGGGTTTCGTTGCGCTCGGGGTCGACCCTGATCGTCATCGCTCGTCTCCTGCGTACTTCGGCCGAATCTCCGTACCAGGTACCGAAACTCGGCCAAACTCGTACCCGGTACGACCTGCCCTACCAGCCCGCGGCTCGAGTGTACCGCTCCGCCGAGCGCCGGATGGCGTCTTTTGCGCCGGTTGTAATCTCTCGATCGGAGAAGTGGCTATAGATGCGGTCGAATTCCAGCGGCATCACGGTCTGGACAATCCCCTCCACCGCTGCGGGGGGAAGCGGAATGGGGTTCGGATAGCTGTACATGAACGAGACGGGCTGAGGATCGGGGACCACGTGGATCATGTCGGTACTCAGCAGGACGCCGCAGCCCTCCGCTCCGCCCGGCCACAATAGGACCGCTGAGCCCGTGAAGTGTCCGCCGCAGGGGCCAGGAAAGGGTCGAGTGATGGTAGGTCTTCCGAGAGTCGTTACGGAAGTCAATAAGCCACCCCTCATGTCGGTCACGCCGTCGTTGAAGCGCTGGCACCTGACAGAGGAGATCCCCGTCCGCATGCCGATCCTCGACCGCTGGCTCGAGCGAGCGGCGCAGGATCGGTCGCTGGCCGGCGTCACGGGCCTGATGATCCAGCACCAACTCGGGAATCAGGTGCCGCAGACGCGGGCCCTGATCGAGCTGGGGATGGCCCCCCAAGACATCTACTGGATCGACATTCCGTATACATCTACGCCCGCCGTGCGTGCCGCTTTGCTGAGCCTGGGGATCCCAAGCGAGAACATGCTGGTGAGCACCTTCCACCTTATGGACAAGTACGGCCCCTTCCAGCGGCTACGGGTGCAGCGGTTCATTCGGGACCGGCTCGATGCACGGCCTGAACGCCTGTTGGTGCTGGACGACGGCGCCTACATGCTCGAAGCCATTGCCGGCATGAAGCGGCAGTTCCCCAATCTTGCGATCGTCGAGCAGACCACCCGGGGTCTGATCAAGATGGACGAGAACGCGGCCCTGGACTTCCGGTCGCGGAACGTGCCTATCGTCAACGTTGCGCGGTCGGTGCCCAAGACTACCCTGGAGCCACCCTTCATCGGGGTTGCCGTCTGCGAGGCGCTGCGCCGGCGTGTTGGCGACTCTCTGCACGTCGGCCCCGCAGACCGCTGCCTGATCCTAGGTTATGGGGCGATCGGAAAGCAGGTGGCCGCGTTCGTCTCCACGCTGGGATTCTCGAGTGACCGTGTCCACGTGTTCGACGCAATACATGACCGGATGGCCGCGGCGGCGGTCGACGGCTTCATCCTCTGGGATAAGAAGGAGCGCCACCTGCGGTTCAAGCTGGTCATCGGCTGCTCCGGCCGTGCCTCTTTCACGGTCGGCGACTACGTGTTGCTCGAAGACGGGGCTTTCCTGGCGAGTGCGACTTCGGGGACGGTGGAGTTGTCGCGGGAGGAGTTCATAGAGATGGCCGACGCGAATCCGGATGACGACATCTGGATCGAACGCGATGGACTCGAGGAATCGGCCGTGCACAGCAACCTGCGCTTTCACTTCGTCGACCGGGAGGCGACCTTTGTGAACGGTGGTTTTCCAGTCAACTTCGATGGACGGGTCAACTGCGTGCCGGCCCATTACATTCAGCCCACGCCGACTATGATGTGCGCGGCGGCGATACAGGCCGTCCAGACCACTCAGAAGGGGCTGGTGGAGCTGGATGAAGGTTTCAGCCGGTGGTTGGACGGTGAGTTCAGGCTCGAACTCGCCGAAGAGGCGTCAATCCTTCCGGTCTGACTTTCCGCTTCGACGAAGTCGTCCCACCGGTCTCGTGTAAGGCCCTTCGTTAGCCCTTTTCTCGAATTTCGTCCCAGTTAGGTTCCCACAGATTGCAGCATCCGTGGCGGGCGATCACACCCGACTCCTTACCTAAGGTGTCAACGCCGCGTTCATCGACGATGACGCAGCGGCCTCCTTTCTCGTTGTACCAGTAGATGCAGTTGTAGCAGAAGTAACCTTTGTGATGGTCGCTCTTGGCGAAGTCGTCAACCTCGAGGTAACCGGCCGTTGCCTTGGAAACCTTTGTGAGCTCGGGAACCTTGCCTAGTTCGTCGACCACACGGGGCATTGACCTGCTCCTCTCCTTGTCTCATTTGTCAGGTTTTACCCCGGGAGGTGGTTCGGCGCCTCCAGTCTCTGCGTCCTCGCTGACGCTCATGCCGTTCTAGAGATTCGAGGACCTGCCCGATTCGTTGCAAGAGCTCGGCCTGCTCGGTAGGAGATGACACGGGCATTGCAGGAGGATGGGACTCTGGTAGGGGTCCTTCCAGGATCGTGCCGATGGTCTCTCCCGCGGCGTGCGGGGAGAGACCGCCCACTAGAACTCCAGGTGGAAATCAGGTCAACACCGTATGTCTCTAGCGGGTTGTCCGGTTGCAGGCGGCACTTGGAGGTGAGGCTCGTGGCGAAGAGAGTCGTGTTGAAGGGTGACCTTGTCCGTACTATCGGGAAAGCCCTGGGCAGTTCGGACTATCGGGCCAACCGGATCCTCTCTACAGTCCTCGATGCCGTCGAGGCCGCTCTCCGGCGGGGGCAGACCGTGACCGTGACGGGATTTGGGACCTTCTCGGTCCGGAGGCGCCGAGCGCGGCGGACCATCAGCATCCGCTCGCGTCGAGCGGTAACGATTCCGTCGCACAAAGTCGTTCACTTTACGCCGAGTCCGGGGTTGAACGGGGCCATTCAGTAAGGGCTCCCCGACGCGTTCGGAGCTACAAGGTTTGCCAATTCAAGACCTGCCCCCTATTCGCTCAGGCGAACAAGCTTAGACCATCTTATCTGTGGTGGACGGATCGCCCGCATGCTGAGACGTGAGTTCCTGAGACGCAGCCTGGCCGCCATGCTCTCGGCCGGGGCCCTCGCTGGGCTGGAGACGCTTGCGGCGCACGCCGTAGCGGGCGAAGCCACTCCTGCTTCCGGACGTGCATTGCGTCGGCTCGCCGCGGAGTTGAGCGGGCCCCTCATCGTCCCCTCGAGCGCCAGCTACGATGCGGCCCGTCGGGTCTTCAACACCCGTTTCGATCGTATCTTCCCGGCAGCGATCGCCTACTGTACGAACGCCCCAGACGTCCAGGCGTGCCTGCGCTGGGCCCGGCGCGAGCGTGTGCCGATCGCTGTGCGCAACGGGGGCCACAGCGCCGCGGGATACTCGACGACACATGGCCTCATCATCGATGTCTCGCGGATGAATCATGTTTCGGCCGACGTCGCTGCCGGCCGGGTCATAATCGGCGCCGGCGCGTTGCAGGGGGCTATCTATCCGTCGCTAGTGCGGCGGGGGCTCACCATCCCAGGTGGGACTTGTCCGGGTGTCGGCATCAGCGGCCTCACGCTTGGCGGCGGGGTCGGCTACCTCACGAACCTCCTCGGTACGGCGTCGGACAGTCTACTCGGCGTGGATCTCGTCACCGCCGAGGGGAGACTGGTGCGATGCGACGACCGTCGCCTTCCCGCTCTCTTCTGGGCACTGCGAGGCGCCGGCGGCGGCAACCTCGGCGTGGTGACAGCTCTGGTGTTCCGGCCCTTCCCGGTCCACCGCGCGACGGTTGCAGTCCTGGAGTGGGACCTGCGAGACGCGCGCCGCCTCGTCGACGCGTGGCAGCGATGGGCCATGGAAACGGGGGATCGGCTGTCGACCACGTGCGAGGCGAGCACACATGCCACAGCATCGTCTGCTCAAGCGGCAACGATCACGGTCTCCGTGCAGTTCGCCGGTTCGGAGGGCGACCTGACGAGGGTCCTTGAGCCCCTGATTCGGGCGACGGCGGCGCGCCCGCGTCGGAGGCTCGTCAGGGACGCGCCGTATGCGGAGGTAGTCGCATTCTGGCTGAGCCGGGAAGCCCCGGCGTCGGAGCGTGCGACTGTCAAGAACAAGACCCACTTCGCGAACGGGCCGCTGCCGCCGGACGCCACTGACGCGCTCGTCGGCGCGCTCGAGTCCCGACAGGCCGCCGATATGCTGACGTCGCCGGGGGGATTCTGGATCCAGGCCCTCGGCGGCCGCTACGCGCGCGTAGGGAAGGAGACAACGGCCTTCGTACATCGTGACGCGCGCATCCTGATCCAGTACCTGACCAAGTGGAAGCCAACCGATTCGAATGTCGTCGTGCGGGAGAACCTCCGGTGGATCGACGCGCTCTACACCGCGATGCGGCCGTTCGTATCGGGGGGCGCGTACCAAAACTTCATGGATCCCGACCTGCGGACCTGGCCGCGCGCGTACTATGGCGCGAACCTGGAGCGGCTGGTCCGCATCAAACGCGCGGTCGACCCCACCAACCTCTTTCGGTTCGCGCAGAGCATTCCAACACGTATGTGACCTAGCCTTCTGCCATCGGAACTCGCTCGCGGCTTGCGGGTTTCCAATGGCCGCCCTTAGCCCATATAGGTCAACACTTGTGTCAAGTCAAGACCTGACCCCCAAATGCTCACGGCAATGCGTTCGCGGGATTCCGTGACTACCCGAAGTGGACGAAACGAGTCATCCCGGTGGTCGTCCTAGAGCGGATTCGCACTCAGACGTTGATGGAAGGGGTCAAGTCTTGACATGATACGAGCTCTTGCGAACTGCTAGCTCATCTGAGTCAAGAGTTGTGTCATGTCAAGACTTGACCCCTATTTCCCATACTGGCTCATCCGAGTTAGAAGTTGTGTTAAGTCAAGACTTGACCCCCTCCCTCCACTGAAGCCGCCAACGCCGTCTCCCGGGTCCGGCGGCGACACCCACATCGCCATGTTAGCCGGTTCTACGAGCGGGTCGCCCAGCGCCGCGGGCACCTGGCGGAAGCCACGCGCTGGATGCTCGGCAAGGGCGAGCCAGGCCTTCACCGAAGCGGCCAACGCCGTGTTGCCGGATCCGGCGGCGGTACCCGCAGCGGCATGTCAGCCGGCTTTATGAGCGAGTCGCCCAGCGCCGGGGACATTTCAAAGCGATCGGAGCCGTAGCCCGGCACTTGGCAGAAGCGACATTCTGGATGCTCAGCGAGGCCGAGTCATACCAGGAACTGGGGTCGTCCACGAGAGCGTCAACGCGGTAGGGGAAAGGGCACTTTCGACGTCCAGCGACTGGATTGCGAGACGCTTCCAGGACATCGTCATGCCCAACCAAGGGCGCAGAGATGACTCCGACGACAACGGGTAAGGCTGGAAGCCGGATGGGCTAGCCGAGGAGGCTTGACGGCGCAGCGCTTTTCAGAGATGAACCCTAGCCACCTTGAGGCAAACTCGCGGGTTTAGGTGACCCTACTTGTAGCAAGATGAAGACCTACCCTTCCGTCGATCAGGCTCCAACACTCCTCGGCGCGAACGAGATCAGTTTGGTGTCATAAACCAGGGCTGTTCCTGGAGGGCACGTCGAAGGGGCGTGTCAACGAATTCAGGGGCACGCCACACATACTCTGCTGCCTTGAGCTTTCCATCGTCTTCCAAACCCTGGATGTGTTCAATCGCCGCAGAAACTGAGAACGGTCGGCCTGTCTCCAATTCGAAATTGCTTTCAAGGTCGGTCCACACCACAAACTCGTAGCCCTTCCCGACTGCCCAGCTCCTGATGGAACTAAGCGCATCTGGATGCCTCGATGAGGATCTTTGATCCATCGAAGAAAACCAGCCGATGTTCGCCAGTGTAGTTCCCTCACGAGACCGGAGATCACAGATCGCATCGGTAGTGTCGGTTCTCCTGCTAAGGCAGTATGCAACGGTCGTTTCAGTTCCGTTTCGCTCGTCGATTACAAGAGTCAGGACACGACTACGGGAACTCGACACGCGAGAGAATTCGAGGCGTAACATGGGACCGCCTTCCTGCCAAGCTTGATGCCATTCGTCAAACCCTGGACGCTCATCCCAGAGCAGCGATCCCCACCCTAGTAGGGCAATCGTCGGCGGATCAGTTTGCGCACTCATGGAATCCCTTCAGGATTAGTCGTTGCCTAGATGCCAATCGGTCTCAGGCTGAAGACTCGATCCTTTCTGCACGTGACACTATCTACGTGCACATGCAGGCCCGCGTGCGTCCAACAGGATGCCATCGACCGGCGCGGGGAGTCATCCATACGTTCTGTTTCGGCCGAACATAACCACGACAGAGAGTGCAGAAACGCAACCCGGCCACGGAAAGATACGATACACCTGGCCTTGTCGGGAACCGACCATCACTCCTGACCCACCTAACCTCAATCCTACTGCGAGTCTCTCGAGCAAACCTTGTATAGGCAGCCCCGTTAGACTCGGCTCCATGGTGAGGAGCCGTTACGATCATTCCGTCCAGCCATTTGATTGGTTGCGGGAAATCCAAGAGCGAATCGGCCGTAAGCAGCACCCCAGGGTTTCCTTCTGAAGAAGGCGAGCAGAAAACTAAGCTCCTTCGATTTGAACGACTCAATGATGCGAACCGGAATGCAGAATATCGTCTCTGCGAAAGTCTGCGGACCTCAACCGAGTTGACTGGTTCAAGAACACCTGGAATGCCCCCACCCCTAAGGCGATCATGGTGCTTAAACCACCTTATCCGGCACCCTCTGTGAATCGCTTCAACAAAAATGGCCTTGATCAACTCAACAGCTTTGAGCGAATCCGCCAACACACGAGCTTGAGTGGAACTGAACGAATGATAGACCATCCCGTACGATAGGCCTCCATGACTTGAAATGAATGGAAGTGGCCTCGACCAACTAAGGAGATCACTCGGGGTCTCCGCATCACGAGCTCCTTCCACCATGCCTAAGAGTTCATCGGCAGCGATCTGGTTCTCCACTTCCTCGACTGGTTCATCTACGTATCGCTCATCGTAGTCTTCAAGAGAACCCGGAGTCTGCGGAGGAAGATCGGAGATCTCATCAACCAATTCCTCTTGAAATCGGTCCCAGTCTGACAGCAAATCGGAAAGACGATCACACCAGATTGCAGGAAGCCACACTTCATCCGCAGTTAGCCCGACCCTAAGGAAACCAAGAATACCCTGAGCGTGATCATCGTCATTGTGCGTGCACACGAGATAGTTCACATTCGTTCGCCGAGTCAAGCGTTGGAATAGAATCCCAAAAGTAGAAGCGGAGCGACCTCCGTCGACCAGTGTCGTCCCCTCCTTGCGCTCAACAAAGAAGGCGTCCCCCTGCGCAACACCAAGGGCAACGAATCTCGACCGCTTCGGGTCCCCCGAGTCGACAGCTTTTCTCATAACCAAGCCGGAACGAATTGGTGTCGGCACTATTGGCTGGAATTATCTATCGGAAACACTCAGCCGATTGGCTAGCTTGCTTCGAATATTGACGGCAAAAGCCTCGCCCACGGCTTCCTCAGCCCATAAGAGAATGCGGCATGCTAGTTCGACACCACCTCCGGCCGCCACTTCTGACATTCTGGCCCTGAAAACTCTCGGTGATCGGAGCTGAAACCCTCTTTCTACAGCAACTTTCCTCCAGTATCGAATCAAGTACGTGACAAAGTCATTGAGCATTAGTGAGACCGCTCGTTCACGATCCAGAAGAACTCCCAGAATGATGCCATGAGCATTCAATGCGTCTGTTGTTAGCGACCCACTTGCCTGAGATATTGCGAAGTATAAGGATATTCGAAGAGCAGTGTCGCTAGATGGCAAAGCGTTGATTCTCCTAACTACCACTTCGCGTGGTACCGGATCAAAAGCCATTTCATTCGCTCTAAGGACCTCATCCCAGTAAGGGTAGAGTTGCAACTGGTTCCTGTGATCGTAAAGCTCTCGGCTCCAGGAGATAGCGACACCAGCGCTACGACCACGAGCCAATGCATCCATCAAAGTGGGCGCAATTGCTAGCCAGAACAGTTCATCCTCAGCAATCTTTCTGCTGTCGTCCGAAAGAGTCTGCCAAATGCCGCGAGGATCCGATGTCGAGGTCAGTGGATTCTCTCCACGAGTTCGCAGAGCATCAGTAGTGCCCAAACCCATGACTGCCTCTAGAGCGGCTTGCAGTGCTTCCCGAAAGTGGCCACATGATGCCGCTGCGAGAGCCCGGTTGATCTGCATCATGTAACCTAGCCAAAGCAGGCCATCGTCCTTTGCAAGATCAACCGACCAAGCAAGATGTCTTCTTGCAGCGCGCCGTAGATTCAGCCCCATTGCCATCTGGCCAAGATGTTGTGGCAGAATCGCCCGAAGCATTGGTGTGGTAAGTTCGCCGAGCTTAGGTCTCCGAGCTGCAAACATGCCGGGCGTGGGGGCCTGATAATCAGATCCATCTGCAATCTTAAGTGGGGGCTTGCCGGTGCTCAGAACTGTTG
>DASYRL010000122.1:0-5613 GCA_036004445.1 bacterium | reverse complement strand
GACGACAACATCTCCAGACCGCAGGAAATCCGGGAACTCGACGAACCGCGCGTGCGCGATCGCGTCGCTCTGCCGGGATGACACGAGCAGGCGGACGCCGTCGCGCGCAATGCCCCGGGCCTCCGGCGGCTCGTGCGCCTCGAGCTCGAGGGGAACCGTGAATTCGATGACGGGTGCTAGTGCGTCCATGCGACCCCCGCAGTCATTGCGAGCGCAGCGAAGCAATCCCGAGATTGCTTCGTCGCTCCGCTCCTCGCAATGACTCAAGGAGTTTCATCGCCTCGAATCGCCCGAACGGCGAAGTCTCCTCCTCCACCAGCCACACGAACGCCGGTGTGGGAACGTCGGGCCCAGGCAGGTGCGAGAGGTCGACGCCCGGTTCCGCCAGCGCGTGCATCTTCGTGTTCATATCACCGGGATCGACGACGTAGACTCGGATCCCCGTCCCCCCGAGCTCGGCGGCCAGCACCCGCGAGAGGTGTTCCAGGGCGGCCTTGCTTGCCCCGTAGCCGCCCCACCCCGCGTACGCCACGACACCTGCATCGGACGTGACGTTGATGATCACACCCTCGCCGCGGGATTTCATCTGGGGCAGGAGCAGCTGGGTCAGGTGCAGCGGGGCCACGACGTTGACCTTGAACACATGGAGCAGCGCATCCCATGGATAGGCTTCCAGAGCCGGCATCGGGCTGGGGCCGATCTCTGAGGCGTTATTGATGAGCACGTCGATCCGGCGGTACCGGTCGAGGGCGGCTTTGGCGATGCCTTCCGCGTCCTCGCTCACGTCGGCGGCAATTGCGAGGACGTCCGTACGCGCGGCCAGTTCCTCGGCAACTTCCTTCAGCGCGGGCTCACCCCGCGCAACAAGGACGAGCCTGGCGCCCGCATCCGCGTACTTCCGCGCGATCTCGCGACCCAGGCCCTTGGACGCGCCGGTGATCAATGCCACCTGTCCCTGCAGTCTCATCGCTCAAGCCTCCGATTTCTCGATTTCAGCATGGCAGAAGATGGGCATCCTTCGACAGGCGGATGGACCTGTCCGAACGGACAGGGGGAAGACAATCGTCATTGCGAGGACCGCGCGCCGAAGGCGCAGCGGGACGAAGCAATCTCCGTGTTGGAGGGGATTGCTTCGTCGCTACGCTCCTCGCAATGACCCCCTACAGAGCTACAGCAACCCCCGTTGGGACGCCAGCGCCACAGCCTGAGCCCGGTTCTCGGCGCCTAGCTTGTTCAGGATCGTCGTGATGTGGAACTTCACGGTACGCTCCGTAATCTTCAGCGCGCGGGCGATCTGCTTGTTGGATCGCCCGCCGGCGACCAGCTTGAGCACCTCGCGCTCGCGGCGGGTGAGCGTGGTCGCGCGGCGGGGCGCGCTGACTTCGGCGAGCACCTTACCCGCGATCCGGGACTCCAGATAGGAGCCGCCGCCATGCACGGCTCGGATCGCGCGGGCGATCTCCTCCAACCCTGCGCCCTTGAGCAGGTATCCTTTCGCGCCCGAGCGGATCGCGCCGAGGACGCGCTCGTCCGTGTCGTAGGCGGTCAGGATGACGACCCGCGCCTCCGGATGGGCGGCAACCAACGCCGGGATCGCTTGGATGCCGTCCATTCCCGGAAGCTCCAGATCCAGCAGGATCACGTCGGGCTGCTGCGAGCGCGCCAGCGGCAGCGCGTCTTCGGCCGATCCCGCTGCACCGACGACGGTGAACTCCGGGTCGTCTTCGAGCGTCGCGACCAGCCCTTCGCGGACGACCGGATGGTCGTCGACCACGAGGATGCGGATCATTGCAACTCCTCGGTCAGCGGAACGGATGCGGTAATGCGGGTCCCGGGCCGTTTGCCCTTCCGCCGGCTGGCCACGCGCAGCCCTCCGCCCAGCAGCGCGGCGCGTTCGCGCATCCCCACGATACCGTGACGGTCCGGGCCGACCGTCGCCGGATCAAAGCCCGCGCCGTTGTCTTCCACCGTCAGCCGGATCCGCCGCGGCGTGTACTCCAGGGTGAGATCGACCTCCGTCGCCCGGGCATGCCGCCGCACGTTGGTCAGCGCCTCCTGCGCGATGCGGAAGATCTCCGCCTCCACCCGCAGGGGCAGCGGGCGCGTGGCCTCGGCGTGAACTCGCACGCGGATGCCCGACTCGGAGGTGAACGCGCGCGCGACGGCTCGCAGTGCCTCGGCCAGTGGTTTACCGGCAAGGGGGGCGGCGCGCAGATTGAGCACCGACCGCCGCGCTTCTTCCAGACTGGTGCGGGCAGTCTCCAGCGCGCGCTCAAGCCGCTGGCGCGAGAGGTCGGGCCGGTCACCAAGATGGCGCAGCGCACCCTCCAGGTGCAGTGTGATCGCGGTCAGTCCCTGGGCCAGCGTGTCGTGGATCTCGCGCGCCAGCCGCGCCCGCTCCTCGACGCGCGCCAGCCGGGCGCTCTCGCCGGCCAATCGTGCCCGCTCGACGGCGATACCGACTTCGTAGGCGATCGTCGACAGCAGGTGCAGCTCGTCGTCGGTGAGCCGGCGCCACGACGGACCGGTGACGTTCATGATCCCCAGCGGCTTGTCCTGAAAGTACAGCGGGATGCTCGCGTGGTAGGCGAGGCCGTGGGTCAGCTCGGTTTCCTGCCGCTGGACCGCCGGACGCAGCCGGCTACACTCCAGGATGTCGATGTTTCTGGGCGTGAGTTCGCCTGCAGTGAAGTCGTCGATGCACCAGCAGGACTTGCCGGTCATCCGCACCGGCTCTTGCAAGTAGGGCGGTAGCTGGCGGGCAGAGGCGCTGTAAAAGTGGCGGGTCTCTGGATCGAGCAGCCAGATCCAGCCGGTGCGCAAACCAAGAAGATCGGTGACCAGCGCCAGCGTGCGGTCGAGCGCCTGCTGGACGTCGGGCGCGCTGTTCAGCGCCTCGGCGATGGCATTGAGGATGCGCAGCTCGCGTGTCCGTGCATCTTCCACACCCTCAGTCTACTCTGCTTCTTCCTCGTACCGGTCCTTGAGCGATTGCACCACCGACGGATCGGCCAGCGTGGTCGTGTCGCCCAACACGCGGCCTTCGGCGATGTCGCGCAGCAGCCGGCGCATGATCTTCCCGCTGCGCGTCTTGGGCAGTTCGGCGGTGAACAGGATCTCCTGCGGCCGCGCCAGCGCTCCGATCTTCTTGGTGACGTGCTCCTTCAACGTGCCTACCATGTCGGGATCTCCGGCATTGCCTTCCTTCAGGGTGACAAATGCGGCGATCGCCTGCCCCTTGATCTCGTCCGTCACGCCGATCACCGCGGACTCGGCCACCGCCGGATGATCGACAAGCGCCGACTCCACCTCGTACGTGCCGATCCGGTGGCCCGCGACGTTGATGACGTCGTCCACGCGTCCCAGCAGCCAGAAGTAGCCGTCCTCATCGCGCTTGGCGCCGTCGCCCGTGAAGTACACGCCGGGGAAGCGCGCCCAATACTGCTGTTGGTAGCGCTCGGGATCGCCGTAGATGCCCCGCAGCATCGCCGGCCAGGGCCGGGTGAGCACGAGGTAGCCGCCCTCGTCGGGACCGACCGGCTGCCCCTGCTCATTGAGGATCTCCGCGCCGACCCCGGGGAACGGCCGCGTCGCGGACCCCGGCTTCAGCGTTGTAAGCCCAGGCAGCGGCGTGATCAGGATCATCCCGGTCTCGGTCTGCCACCACGTGTCGACGATCGGACACCGCTCCCCGCCGATGTGGACGTGGTACCAGATCCAGGCCTCCGGGTTGATCGGCTCACCCACCGTCCCCAGCAGCCGCAGGGAGGTGAGATCGTGCCGGGCCGGATAGTCCGGACCCCACTTCATGAACGTGCGGATGGCCGTGGGGGCGGTGTAGATGACGGACACGCGGTAGCGCTCGACCAGACTCCAGAACCGGTCTTTGTCCGGAAAGTCAGGGCTGCCTTCGTACATCACGCCGGTTGCGCCGTTGGCGAGCGGGCCGTAGACGATGTAGGAGTGGCCGGTGACCCATCCGATGTCGGCCGTGCACCAGTAGACGTCGTCGTCTTTGAGATCGAAAATCCACTTCGTGGTGAGATACGTTCCGACCATGTAGCCGCCGGTCGTATGCACGATCCCCTTGGGTTTGCCGGTCGTCCCACTGGTGTACAGGATGTAGAGCAGTTCCTCGCTGTCCAGCTCCTCGGCGGCACAGTCCGCGCTCGAGCGCGCCATGACGTCGTGCCACCAGAGGTCGCGGCCGTCCTGCCACTGCACGGCGGCCTGCTCGCCGATGCGGCGCACGACCACGGCGTGCTCGACGCTCGGTGTGCTCGCCATGGCCTCGTCGGCGTTCCGCTTGAGCGGCACGACGGTTCCGCGCCGCCAGCCGCCGTCCGCGGTGACGACCACCTTCGCCTGCGCGTCGTTGATGCGACCGGCCAGTGCCTCGGCGGAGAACCCGCCGAAGATCACGGTGTGCGCGGCGCCGATGCGGGCGCACGCCAGCATGGCAATCGGCAGCTCGGGAATCATCGGCAGGTAGATCGCTACCCGATCGCCGCGGTGGACGCCGAGAGACTTGAGCACGTTGGCGAACTGGCAGACCTCACGGTGCAGGTCGGTGTAGGTCAGCGTGCGGGTGTCGCCGGGTTCGCCCTCCCAGCGGTAGGCGACCTTCGCGCCGCGGCCGAGGGCGAGCTGGCGGTCGAGACAGTTGTAGGCCAGGTTGGTCGTCCCGCCGACGAACCACTGCGCGTACGGCAGGTTCCACTCCAAGACGCGGTCCCACCGCCGGAACCAGTGCAGCTCGGATGCCGCCCGCTCCCAGAACCCCTCCGGATCGACGTCCGCCTCGTCGTACACGCGTGGGTCGCGCACCGTCGCCCCGGCGGCGAACTGCGCGGGGGGAGGGAACCGGCGGGCTTCCGCGAGCAGGGCCTCAATCGTATGCTTCATGACAGCCACTGTACGAGGCCGGTATCCAGATCGTACACGGCACCGACTACGGTCAATCTGTGGCTGGCCACATGTTCATCAAGTTGATCGTCGCGGCGCAAGTGGGCCACGACGGCCCGCACGTTCGCCTCGACCGCGGCCGGCAGCAGATCCGGGCGGTCGCCCAGCCGCCGCACGATCGGGCGGAGAGGCGCCAGCAGGCTGTCGATGTGTCCCGGCGCGGGTTCCCCCGTGCGAACCGACTCGATGGCGGCCATCACGGCGCCGCAGCGGTGGTGACCGAGCACAACGGCCAGCGGCACGTGGAGGTGTTCAACCGCGTACTCAAAACTGCCTTCGACCAGGTCATCGTAGGTATTGCCCGCGACGCGCACGACGAACAATTCCCCGAAGCCGTGGTCAAAGATCAGCTCCACCGGCACACGCGAATCCGCGCAACTCAGCATCATCGCGAACGGGCGCTGCGCCGGTGCGCTGCGGATCCGCTGCGAAATGAGTTTGGAGACGATCGTGAAGCGCCCCGCCGCGGCCCGGCGGTTCCCTTCCTTGAGCCGCCGCAGCGCTTCGGCGGCGGTGATCGGGGTTGTCGTGGAAGTCGCTGCTTCCACGGCCGCGGGTCCGAGCACATCTCCCCACACCCCCGCGCTGACGATACCGGCGGCGACGGCCTTCACGAACTGGCGGCGCGATAGCACACCCATACCCTCC
>DASYRL010000121.1:0-1685 GCA_036004445.1 bacterium | reverse complement strand
GTGCACCACGACCTCTGGGACTACGATGTCGCCTCGCCTCCCGCGCTCGTCAGCCTGCGTCGCGGTGGCCAGCCGGTCCCCGCGGTGGTGCAGGCGACGAAGACCGGCCAGCTGTTCGTGCTACACCGCGAGACCGGGATGCCGGTCTTCCCGGTCGAGGAACGGCCCGTCCCCGCCAGTACCGTCCCCGGGGAGGTGGCGTCACCGACGCAGCCGTTCTCCTCGCTCCCGGCCCTCAGCCCCCTGCGGACGTCCGCCGCCGAAGCGTGGGGACTGACGCCGTTCGACCGGAAGTCGTGCCGAGACGCGATGGCCCCGCTTCGGAACGAAGGGATCTTCACGCCGCCCAGCGTGGAGGGCACGCTCGTCATTCCGTCGAACATGGGCGGCGCGCACTGGGGCGGCGTGGCCTACGATCCCGAGCGGCAGATCGTGGTCGTGCCCGTCAATCGCGTGGCGGCCGTGGTACAGCTGATCCCTCGTGCGCAGTTCGAGCCGGGGACGGCCACGCCGGGATACGAGTACGCGCGGATGCTCGGGACCCCGTACGTCGTCCGCCGGCGCATTCTCCTGTCGCCACTGGGTCTGCCCTGCACACCGCCGCCCTTCGGGGCGCTCGTGGCGATTTCCCTGGCGACGGGGCAGAAGCTCTGGGAAGTCCCCCTGGGAACGACTCGAGACCTCTTCGCCTCGACGATCAAGCTCCCGCTCACGTTTCACTGGGGAACGCCGAACTATGGCGGTCCCATCGCCACCGCCGGCGGCCTGGTCTTCATCGCGGCGGCGATGGACGACTACCTCCGCGCGTTCGACGTGGAGACCGGGAAGGAGCTGTGGAAGGGCCGATTACCCGCGGGCGGGCAAGCCACGCCGATGACGTACCGGCTCGCCGCGGATGGCCGCCAGTACGTCGTGATCGCCGCCGGCGGCCACGGCAGGATCGGCACCACGCGCGGCGACCACGTCGTGGCATTCGCCCTGCCCGCCCCCGAACACTAGAAAGTCAGGCTGTCTCCCGGGCTGATCGGGAACACCTGCGTCGATGTCGGGCCGAGCGCGGCCTGATACTCCTGCGGCGTGCCGCGCAGCACCGGGAACGTCCCGTAGTGGAACGGGATCGCGAACCGGGGCTTGAGCATCTCGCGGGTGGCGTAGGCGGCGTCGCGCGGATCCATCACGAAGTGGCCGCCGATCGGGACCATGATCACGTCGGGCTTGTAGTACTCGCCGATGAGCCGCATGTCGCCGAACAGCCCCGTGTCGCCCATGTGGTAGAGCTTGAAGCCGTTCTCGAACTCGACGATGAACCCGGCCGGCTCGCCGCCGGGATACGTCGTGCTCTTCTTCGTGGTGGGATCGGTGACCGTCACCTCGGAGGAATGCTCCGCACGTACCTGGGTGATCTTGATCTGCGGGCCGAGGGGCGTCACGGTGCCGCCCTTCCCGAAGCGGACGGCCTGCTCAGGCGGCACCCACCCGAGGTCGACCATCGTGGCGATGAGCCCCGCGGGCCCGAACACCTTGGCGTTCGTCCGCTTGGCCAGCGCCGCGACGTCACCGGTGTGATCGCCGTGGCCATGGGTGACGAGGATCACGTCGACCTGGCCGAGGGCGTCGAGGTTCTTGTACTGCTGCGGCGTCTTCGGATTGTTCGTGAGGAACGGGTCGATGACGATCACCTTGCC
>DASYRL010000120.1:0-3822 GCA_036004445.1 bacterium | reverse complement strand
GTTTCACCCGCTCGATGTATGACGACACCTTGTCCTTCGATCCGATTTCCCGCAGCATGCGCAGCACTTCCTCGTTGGCGCCGCCGTGCAGCGGTCCGTACAGGGCCGCGGCCGCCCCGGCCATGGACGAGTACGGGTCGGCGTGCGCGGAGCCGACGCCGCGCATCGCGCTGGTGGAGCAGTTCTGCTCGTGGTCGGCGTGGAGGATGAACAACACGTCGAGCGCGCGCTCCAGCACCGGATGCGGCCGGTATTTCACCTCCGTCGCCTTGAACATCATGTTGAGGAAGTTGCCGGCGTACGACAGATCGTTGTCCGGATACGCGTAGGGCATCCCCACCGTGTGACGGTGAGCGAAGGCGGCCAGGGTCGGCGTCTTGGCAATCAGCCGGTGGATCTGAGTGCGACGCGACGCTGGATCATCGATGTGTTTCGCCTCCGGATAAAACGTCGACAGGGCCGCGACGGTGCTGACGAACACCCCCATCGGATGCGCGTCGTGATGGAAGCCGTCGATGAACTTCTTGATGTTCTCGTGAATAATGGTGTGGTGCGTAATGTCCACGAGCCACCGATCCAGCTCGGCCGGCTTCGGCAGCTCGCCGGTGAGCAGCAGGAACGCCGTTTCCAGGAACGTGCTCCGTTCGGCCAGCTCCTCGATCGGGTAGCCGCGATACCGCAGGATTCCCTTTTCGCCGTCGATAAAGCTGATGGCGCTGCGGCAGGCCGCGGTATTGAGGTAGGCCGGGTCGTAGGTCATGAGGCCGAAATCGTCAGGCCCCGTCTTGATTTGCCGCAGGTCGGCGGCGCGCACGGTGCTGTCCTGAATCGGCAGCTCGTAGGTCTTGCCGGTACGGTTATCGACGACGGTCAGGGAATCGGTCGGCATGGCGGGTCCGGGAATTGTTTGGCTGCGGAGAAGATAAGCGGGAGAGGGCGGGAAAAGGCGGAAAAGGACTGGCTACCTTGTTCCTCCTTCTCCCGCCCGTTACCGCCGTTTACCGCCCCGCCTCCAACACTACCAGCGTCGTCTTCAGCGTTTTCCCCGCCGTGCTCAGCGTAATCGTGTAGGTCCCGGGACGTACGTATTCGGTCGGCTCACCCGATGCCGCGGAGCGAATCGACTCCTTGGGCTGGAGATCCCACACCGCCCGATTGATTCCTGGGTCCCTGGTTCCGGTGAGTTTCGCCACCTCGTGGCCGGCGCTGTCGGCGATCGTGATCGATACCTCGTCAAGCGAGTAGGTCTTGAGGTAGTAGTCGATCGGGGCGCCGAATGACGGATTCGCGGCCTGATACAGGCGATGGCCCCATAGCCCCGACTCGCCGAGTTTCCAAAATGGCTGAACCGGCCGGGTCGAGAAGAGATAAGCCGCCGAATCGAGCATCGCGGGCGTCAGCTCTTCGAGCGCGATGATCTGGTCCAGCAGGTAGATGCTGCGGCCATGGGTCGCGACGATCAGGTCTCGCTCCCGTGGCTGAATGGCGATGTCGTCCACGGCGACCGTCGGAAGGCCGTTCTTCAACCGGTTCCAGGTCGTCCCCCGGTCGAGTGAGAAGTAGAGCCCGAATTCGGTGCCGGCGAACAACAGATTCCGATTGCGCGGGTCCTCCCGGAAGGCTTTGACCGGGCCGCCAGCGGGTAGATTGCCGCTGATCGATGTCCAGGTGCGCCCGAAATCCGTCGTGACAAACGCCAGTGGCTGGAACACATCACTGCGATGGCCATCGATGGCCACGTAAGCCGTCGCCGAATCGAAGTGCGAAGCCTCGACGCGCGCCACATACAGGTTGGCCTTGGGCAGGCCCTTCAGATTCGCTCCGACGTTGGTCCAAGTCGTCCCAGCGTCGTGCGTCAGCTGAATGTTGCCGTCGTCGGTTCCCACCCAGAGGATGTGTGGCGACAGCGGCGACTCCGCCAGCGAGACGATCGTGTTGTAGGTCTCGGCGCTCGAGCCAGTGGTCGTCATCGTGAGCGGATTCACGGTCGAGAGGTCGGGCGAGATTGCTTCCCAGCGGTCGCCGCGATCGGTCAGGCGAAACAGGCGATTGCCCCCCATGTAGAGGGTGGCCGGATCGAAGTGAGAGATCGCGAAGGGCGTGTCCCAGTTGAACCGAAACGCGGGCGTCCCCTCCTTGGGAACCGGCCTGATGGCTTTGCTCGCGCCGGTGCGCAGGTTCAGCCGGAAGGCGAAACCACCCTGACACTCGGCATAGACGATGTCGGGGTCCGTCGAATCGACCTGCACATAGTACCCATCACAGTCGCCGACCCGGAACCAGTTGCCGTTCGCGATCCCATCCTCGCCACGCGTCCGGCTCGGCCCACACCAACTGCCGTTGTCTTGCAACCCACCGCAGATCCGGTAGGGGGTCCGGGAATCGTACGTCACTTCGTAGAACTCGCCGGTCGCCACGTTGTTCACGTAGTCCCAGGTTTTCGTGCGATCCCAGCTGACGTAGATGCCGCCATCGGTGCCCAGGATCATGTGGCTCGGATTCGCGGGATCGATCCAGAGAGCGTGCAGATCGCCGTGGATCTTCTCGGCGCCGTCATGGCGAAAGCTGTGGCCGGTGTCATCGGACACGTCGAGACCGAAGCCGAGCACGTAGACATGCGCATCGTTCGTGGGATCGACACGGACTTTGGCGAAATAGAACGCGCGCGGCGCGAGATTGCTGAGGCGACGCCAATGCGCGCCCGCGTCGTCCGAGCGGAATACCCCGCCGTCCCGGCTGCGCACGTCGTCGATATCCTTGGGCCCCCCGCCGTCGGACTCGATCACCGCGTACAGCACCTGCGAATTCTTCCGGTACACGTCCAGCCCGATGCGGCCGGTCTGCGCCGGGAGCCCGTCTGTCAGCTTGGTCCAGGTGGCGCCGCCATTCGTGGTCTTGTAGATACCGCCCACCGGCCCGCCGCTCCGCATCGAATACGGCGTCCGCAGCCGCTGGTACAAGGCCGCGTAGGCGATGTTGGGATTGGATGGATCGAGCACCACGTCGGTCGCCCCGACGGAATCGCCGAGCTGGAGTACGGCCTTCCACGTCGAGCCGCCGTCCGTGGTCTTGTAGACTCCCCGCTCGGGATTCTTGCCCCACAAGTGTCCCAGGGCGGCGATCCAAACGGTGGAATCGTTGCGAGGATCGATCGCCAGTGCGGGGATGTCGTGGGTTGCATCGAGTCCCGCGTGCGTCCACTTCGTTCCCCCGTCGCTGGACTTGTAGACGCCGTTTCCCCAGGAAGAGCTGTTGCGGCCGTTTCCTTCTCCCGTGCCCACCCACACGAGGTTCGTATCCCGCTGCGACACGGCGACAGCCCCGATCGACGCGACTGCTTGATCTTCGAAAACGGCCGTCCAGGTCGTGCCCTGATTCGTCGTTTTGAACAGCCCGCCCGTTCCAGCGGCGGCGAAGATCACCGCCGGATTGCTCTCGCGCACCGCGAACGCGGACATGCGGCCGCCCATCGTGGCTGGTCCGACCGGCCGGAGTTTGAGCGTCCGATACACCACCGTATCCAGGACACGAGCAGGGGCGGCGCTGGCCGAGGCCGCGCGGCGCTGGGCCTGGAGGCCGGTAGGAAGGATGGCGGCGGGGATGACGACGGCGATCACCAAAGCGCGCATGTGGCCTCGAGCAGAATGGGACTCGAGAAGATGTTTCCACTATCGGGGGGGCTCAATCCCCTTATTTTGACATCGTGCCTCCCTCTCCGCGCACCAGCCTCTACCCAACCCGCTCGGCCGCCGGGGCCGAGCTGGGGCGGCTGCTGGTGAACCAGGGGTACGTGCACAGCCTGTTGCTCGGCATCACGCCCGA
>DASYRL010000119.1:0-33475 GCA_036004445.1 bacterium | reverse complement strand
CGTGACCCTGCAGGGTGTGGGCTTCTTCCCGGTTGTCCGCGAGGCGTCAACCACCGTGCCGGCGGGCGGCCTGCGGGTGATGGCGGAGGGCGTGACCGCACAGTCGGGTGCGCGCGACGCGCGCGTGGCGCTCCTGCCCGTGGGTCTCGGCGGGCGTACCGGCGAGTTCACGCCGATCTACGTGGACACCTTCCGGGCGATTGCTATCCAGGGGCGGCCCATCGAGCAGGTGCTGGGCGAGCAGGCTGCCAAGCTGGAGGCGCTGTTCCGGGCGATGAACGCCCCGTGCCCGGCGCCCGATCCGCCGCAGACGCCCTGCCGACCGGACTGACGTCTGCGGCTCAGTCGCAGGACGCTACATGCGCAGGACCCGCTTTGCCGGGTCCGAGCATCGATCGTCGACGAGAGCCGTAGGGTCGGGTGAGGGGGAGGGAATCGCTCTCCCCCTCCGAAAGCACCGGTCCTGCGCATGTAACTTCTGTTGATGACGCAACGTCGATCGTGGATTCCGTACGCGCTGGTGCTCCCGGCCCTCCTGTACCTTGCGGTGTTCTTCGTCTACCCGCTTGTGGAGGCGTTCATGCTCAGCTTCCGGGGTGACGAGGGCGGCTTCACCCTTGAGTTCTTCCGCCAGATGGCGGCGGACACGTACTTCCGCAGCGCCGTCCGCAACAGCTTCCTGCTGACCCTGCTGGTCGTCCCGCTGCAGCTGGTCATCGCCCTGATCATCGCGCTGATCGTCAACACACGATTCCGCCTGGCATCATCGTTCCTGTACATCTGCGCGATCCCGCTGGGCATCTCGGATCTCGCCGCGGGATTGATCTGGCTGTCCGTCTTCACGGAGCGAGGATACCTGAACACGATTCTCGGCGGGCTGCGCCTCACCGCCCAACCGATCACATTCCTGACACCCGAGCGCATCGACTGGCTGTATGGAGCGATCGTCGTGACCGAAGTGTGGCGCGCGACGGCGATCGTGATGGTGATCCTGGTCGCCGGGTTGCAGCTGGTCCCGCGCGACTACCTCGAGGCTGCCGACGTCTTCGGGGCGCGCCCGCTGCAGAAGCTGTGGCGGATCACGCTGCCGCTGCTGATGCCCAGCCTGCAGGCGGCGCTGATGATCCGGACGATCCTCGCGCTGCAGCTGTTTGCGACGGTCATTACGCTGTCCGGACGCTTGGTCCCGGTGCTGGCCGGGGAGTCATACTTCTGGTACTCGACCTACCGCAATTTCAACGTGGCCAGCGCGTACGCCGTGCTGATCATGGTCATCTCGTTCCTCATCACCTTCATGTACCTGCGCCTGCTCCGGACGAGGGCGGAAGCCCTGGCATGATCGCCACCCAGGCCCCGCACCCGAGCGGAGCGAGCGGTGTGAGGCGCGCCCGGCCGCTGCTGTGGATCGGGGCCGCCGCGATCGCGGCGTGGGTGCTCGCGCCCATCGTCCTGATCGGGCTCGCCGCGTTCACCCCCCGAGAGGCGCTGTACTCGTGGCCGCGGCCGATCATTCCGAGCCAAGTCAGCCTGGATACCTTCCTGTTCTTCTTCAACTCCCACGGCGTGCTGCGTTCCACCCTGAACAGCCTCCTGGTGGCCGGCCTCACGATCGTACTGGCGCTCGCGCTGGGCGCGCCGGCGGGCTACTCGCTGGCCCGCTTCGTGTTTCCCGGTCGCGACGGGCTGCGTCTGTCGATCCTGGCGACGAAGATGTTCCCCGCCACGATCCTCGCGGTGCCGCTGACCGTCGCGTTCATCCGCTGGCATCTCTACGACACGCTGCTGGGCGTTGCACTCGTACACACGGTGCTGGCGCTGCCGTTTACGATCATCATCACCAGCAGTATCTTCGTCGGCGTGCCCACCGAGTTGGAGGAAGCCGCCCTGACGCTGGGCTGCTCGCGCGCCGGCGCGTTCCGCCGCGTCGTGCTCCCAATGGCACTGCCGGGGCTGGCGGCCTCGGCGATCTTTACGTTCGTCCTCTCGTGGAACGAGGTGTTCGCCGCGACCATCCTGACGCTGGACAACCGGACGCTGCCCGCCCTCATCATGAACGCCATCGGGTCGGCGGGAGCGCCGCTGGACTACCGGTTTGCCGGCGGGTTCTTCATGATCGTGCCGGCCGTCGTCATCATCTTCCTGATTCGGCGGTACCTGATGACGATGTGGGGGGTCACGGTGCGCTGAATCATGTCGCAGATCCGGCTGCAGCAACTGCGCAAGGTGTTCGGCAAGGTGGTCGCCGTCCGCGATCTCAGTTTGGAGATCGCGGACGGCGAATTCATCGTATTCCTGGGGCCGAGTGGCTGCGGCAAGACCACCACGCTGCGCTGTATCGCCGGGCTGGAACAGGTCGACACTGGCCGCGTCTTCATTGGCGACCGCGACGTCACGCTGCGCCCGCCGGGTCAGCGCGGGATCGCGATGGTCTTCCAGTCCTACGCGGTCTTCCCGCACATGTCGGTCTTCGAGAACATCGCCTTCGGCCTGCGCCTGCGGCGTGAGCCCGCCGGCGAGATCAGCGCTCGGGTGACCGCCGCGGCCGAGCTGATGCAGATCGAGAACCTCCTGGACCGGTTCCCTTCGCAGCTGTCGGGCGGCCAGCGCCAGCGGGTCGCCGTGGCCCGGGCCATCGTGATGCGGCCGGAAGTGCTGCTGATGGACGAGCCGCTGTCCAACCTCGACGCCCTGCTGCGCCTGCAGATGCGGGCCGAGCTGCGCCGGCTCCACCGCGAGATCAGATCGACGACCGTGTACGTCACGCACGACCAGGTCGAGGCGCTGAGTCTGGGCGACCGGATCGCGGTGATGAAGGACGGCGAGATCGTGCAGTGCGACACACCGGCCCGCGTGTATGATTCACCGGCCACCCGGTTCGTGGGGAGCTTCATCGGGAGTCCCCCGATGAACTTCATCGAGGGAACGCTGCAGCGGTTCGACGGGACCCTGGCGGTCGTGGCGGAGTCGGTCCGTATTCCGCTGCCGCCCACGCTGCGGCCGCATACGGGAGCCGGCCCCGTCGTCGTGGGCATCCGCCCCGAGCACATCGCGGTCGGTGGTGAGGCCGCCGCGGACGCGATCCCCGCCACGATCATCGTGGTCGAGCCGATCGGCCCGCAGCAGTTGCTCACCATCCAGGTTGGGAAAACCTTGCTGAAGGCATCCGTGCCCGCCGAGTCCTCCATCGCGGAGGGGCAGGCCGTCTGGCTGCGCTTCGAGCCCTCGCGCATCCGCCTGATGGATGCCGGCAGCGGCGTCGCGCTCTCCGACACGGGGTCCGATGTCCGCGGTCCGGGGTCCGCGCGTGCATGATTGAGTTCCGGACACCGGATCCTCTTCTCGCACAGGCCGAGGCCGTGCTCCGCGCCAACGACGTCGGGGGCGCGTACACCAAACCCAGCGGCCGCCTCTATCCCCATCAGTGGAACTGGGACAGCGCGTTCGTCACGATCGGCTGGGCGCACATCGACTGGGACCGTGCCGTTCGCGAAATCGACTCGCTCCTCGCCGGTCAGTGGACCACCGGCATGCTGCCTCACATCCGGTACAACCCGGACGTGACGGATTATGCGCCGGGACCGGAGTGGTGGACGGATGTGCCGGTGCGCCGCCCGGGGGAGGTGACCAGTGGGATCTCCCAGCCTCTGGTCGTTCCGACTGCCGTGTATGTCGCGGGGCTCTTGCAGCCCGATCCCGCCCGGCGGCTGGAGTGGTGGGCGCGCATCTTCGAGCCCCTCCGTGACGCCGTCGCCTACTTTGCCGAGCAGCGCACGGTTCCCGGGTCGCCGCTGATCATCATCGTCCATCCGTGGGAAAGCGGCCTGGACAACAGCCCGCACTGGGATTTCGCCGTCCGAGCGGGCCACCGCCCGTCGCGCCCGTACCGGCGGGTGGACACGACGCTCGTGGCCGCCGAGGAACGGCCCCAGCGTCCCGACTACGACCTGTACATGTACCTTGTGGAGCTCATCGCGCGCCACGGGTACGACATGCGTGCCTACCTCTCCCAGACGCCGTTTGCCGTGTACGGTGCGATGTTCAATGCGATCTGGTACCAGGCCGCGGTCGATCTGAACACGATCGCCGCCGCGCTCGGCCGTCCGCCGGCGGTCCCGTCCTCCGCCCTCGACGAGTTTAGGGCCGCCTTCGCCGCCACGCTGTGGAACGCCGGCGAGGAGCTCTTCCTCGATTTCGACGTGCAGGCGGGCCGCCAGATCCCAGTGGCCGGGGCTGCCGGGCTGACGGCGATCTTCGCCGGTCTGGTCAACGCCGAGCAGGCCGGCCGGATGCTGGCCCGGTACGTCGCACGCAGCGCCGGCTGCTGGCTCCTGCCGTCGGTCCCCCCCGACCAGGACGCGTTCGAACCCTCCCGTTACCATCGCGGCCCGGTGTGGGTCCAGACGAACTGGTTCATTGCGCGCGGGCTGGACGAGCTGGGACTCCATTCCGATGCGCGCGCGCTCGCGGACGCGACCGTCAACCTCGTGCGGACGAACGGATTTCACGAATACTTTGACGCCCGCACCGGTCGGGGCGCAGGGGACGGGCAGTTTTCTTGGACCGCCGCGCTGACGCTGGATCTGCTGCGCAGGCCAATTTCGTGACTGGTGACTCGTGACTAGTGACTCCTCAACGCCTAATATCATGGGTGGGTAGTGTCGAGTCACGAGTCACCAGTCACGAGTCACAGGAGGTAAGTTGTGAAGTTCGCAGTTGCGATGAGCGGCGGCGTTGACAGCGCGGTCGCGGCTGGGCGGCTGGTCGCTGACGGCCACGACGTGGTCGGTCTCACCATGAACCTGTGGCCGGACTGGCTGCCCGAACCCGACGATGCGTTCAAGGCCTGCTGCGGCGTCTCGGCGATTGACGACGCCCGCTCCGTCGCGCGCCGCCTGGGCATCCGTCACTACGTGCTCAACATGCGCGAGGAGTTCGAGCACGAGGTCATCGGCTACTTCGCCGACGAGTACGCCCGCGGGCGGACGCCAAATCCGTGCATCGCCTGCAACCAATCCATCAAATTCTCGCTGCTGCTGCGCAAGGTCCGCACCCTGGGCCTCGACGCTCTGGCCACCGGACACTATGCGCGCGTGTCGCCCGATCCTGCCACCGGACGGATCGGGCTGTGGCGGGCGCGCGACCGGCACAAGGACCAGTCGTATGTGCTGTACGGGCTCACGCAGGATCAGCTGGGCGCACTGGCTCTGCCGGTAGGAGATTTCGAAAAGGAGCAGACGCGCGCGCTCGCGAGAGGCATGGATCTGCCGGTGGCCGACAAGCCCGACAGTCAGGAGATCTGTTTCGTGCCGCGGGGAAGTTACGCCGACGTCGTCGCTCGGTTGCGCCCGGAGGCGCTGCGGCCCGGGCCAATCGTCGACACCGAGGGTCGGGTCGTGGGGGACCACCAGGGTATTGCGCGCTTCACGATCGGGCAGCGCCGGGGACTGGGTGTGGCATCGGGGGCGCCGCAGTACGTGGTCGCCATCGATCCAGACCGCAACGCGGTGATCGTCGGCGTCGCCGACGATCTGTTGTGCACGGAACTCACCGCCGCGGGGCTGAACTGGATCGCCGTCGAACCGCCGGCCGAGCCGCTGCCGGCGACCGCACGCCTGCGCCACGCGAGCCGCGACGTCGACGCGACTGTGATTCCGGCCCCCGGCCGTGATGAGGTCACGGTGCGGTTCGCCGCGCCGCAGCGCGCGGCGGCCCCCGGGCAGGCGATCGTCTTCTATGACGGTGACCGCGTCCTCGGCGGTGGCACCATCGCCGCGCTGCGCATGCGCGTCCGCGCTTGACCGCCCCACGGAACAGCGGAACCACGGAATCGCGGAAACACCAGCGGTCAGTCTCGAGAGTGTCCGGGCACGTTTCCCCGTTTCCGCGTTTCCGCGGTTCCGTGTTGTTGGCTGTCGCGCTTCTTACTCTCATAGTCCCACTCAGGCTCTCCGTTCAGGCCCAGCCCGCGGCCGCGCCGCTCTCGCCAGACGCTGCCGCTGCGCTCGTCGAGGAAACGTTTTCGCTGATCCGAGACCACGCGCTGACCGCACCGGATTCCGCCGCGGTCCTCGGCGCTGCCGTGACCGGCGCCAGGCAGGTACTGACCTCCGCCGGGATCGTGCCGCCGCCCGCACCGGCGCTGACGTCGACGGCCGCCGATCTTCCGGCCGTGGTCGACTACGTCCGGACCGCCGCGGTGCTGCTCCAGCCCCGGCCGCTGGACGCCTACGCCGCTCTGGTACTGCGGGCGATGGTGCGCGAGACCCGCGACCCGCTGGGGGCGATCTTTCCGCCCACAGACTTCAGCCGGTTCGTTGCGCTGCTGCGGGGAGAGCGGGGTGGGGTGGGTCTTCAGGTTGACGCGCTCCGCGATGGGATCGTGGTGGTCGAACTCGTCGAGGGTGGACCGGCGGCCCGCGCCGGAGTGTTGGTGGGAGACCGCATCTCTGACGTCGACGGGGCGCCGGCGCGCGACCGTCCCCCGGACGCTGTGATCGGGATGCTCGCCGGACGCGTCGGTACGACGGTGGTGCTCGGCCTCGTGCGTGGCGCGCAGGCGATCCGCGTGGCCCTCGGCCGGGAGCAGGTCCGTACGATTCCCATCCGTGCCAGACTGATCGAGCCGCGCGTAGGATACATCCGGCTCCTGGAGTTCTCCGAGGGTTCCGCCGCCGATGTCGGCCGGGCGGTCGGCCGGCTGATGGCGGAGGGCGCCGCGGCACTGGTGTTCGATCTGCGAAACAACGGCGGCGGTCTCGTGGATGAGTCCGTGGCCATCGCGAGTCACTTCCTTCCGGCGGGGCTGGTGGCGGTCGAGGAGCGCCGAGCCGGACCCCTGATGCTCCTCGTGCAGCCGGTCTCGCCGAAGTTCACGGGTCCGATGGCGCTGCTGGTCAACTCGGGATCGGCAAGCGCGTCGGAGATCGTCGCCGGGGCGCTGCAGGACGTCAGAACGCCGCTGGTGGGGACGCGCACATTCGGGAAGGGGACCGTACAGACTATCTTCACCTTGGAAGGTGAGTGGGGGTTCCGGCTGACGACCGGACGGTACCGGACGCGTGCCGGCAGGGCGGTGGACGGCGTGGGGTTGCAGCCCGACGTGGCGGTCCCGATGGCCGAGGACGAGGTCCAGGGTCCGAACGACGTCCAGCTGGCCGCGGTCCTCCAGTTGGTGCGCAGCCGGCTCCAGACTGCGATGGGGCCGTGAGCACGCGACGCGAGGGCGCGCTGCTGGTGGTGCGGCGGCTCCGCGACCGGGGATTTCAAGCCTACTGGGTCGGCGGGTGCGTGCGGGACCTGGAAATGGGGCAGGAGCCGCATGACTACGATATCGCCACCGGGGCGCGGCCCGAGCAGGTCGCCGGCCTGTTCGAACACGCGGTGCTGGTCGGTGCGCAGTTCGGGGTCGTCATCGTCTCTGCGGATGGCCACAGCTATGAAGTAGCGACGTTTCGCGCCGAGGGTCCATACCTCGACGGCCGCCGGCCATCCAGCGTGGACTTCGTGTCGGCCGAGGAAGACGTCGCCCGGCGGGACTTCACGATCAACGGCCTGCTCCATGATCCCCTCACCGGCACGACGCTGGATTACGTCGGCGGCCGCGAGGACATCGCACGGCGCATCGTCCGGACCATCGGCGATCCGGAGGAACGCTTTGCCGAGGACAGGCTGCGGATGCTGCGGGCGGTGCGGCTTGCCGCGCAGCTGGACTTCGAACTGGATCCCGACACGATGGTCGCCATCCAGCGCCAGGCGCCGGCGCTCGCGCGGGTCAGCGCGGAGCGGATCCGTGATGAACTCCTGCGACTGCTGACCAGTCCGGGCCGGGCCAGGGGACTCGGCCTGCTGGACACGTCCGGTCTGCTCGAGGTTGTCCTGCCCGAGGTCGCAGCGATGCACGGGGTCGAGCAGCCCCCGGAATTTCATCCCGAGGGTGACGTGTTCACTCACACCGTGCTGGCGCTCGAACACCTGCGCGATCCGTCCCCGGAACTCGCGATGGCCACGCTGCTGCACGACGTGGGCAAACCGCCGACGTTTGAGCGGGCCCCCGACCGGATCCGGTTCAACGGCCACGCCGAAGTGGGGGCCCGCCTCGCGGCGGCGATCGGCCGGCGGCTGCGGCTGTCAGGAGACCAGATGACCCGCGTCGAGCGTCTGGTCGCCGATCATCTGCGGATCAAAGACCTGCAGCAGATGCGGCCGGCGAAGATGCAGCGATTCCTGCTGCGGCCCGACGCCGCGGAACACCTGGAGCTGCACCGCGCCGACTGCCTGGCCAGCCACGGCAGCCTCGACCTCTACCGCTGGGCCGCCGCGCAGCGTGCGATCCTGCTGGCCCACTCGCCGGCGCTGCCGCGCCTGCTGACCGGGGACGACCTGATTGCGATGGGCTACCGGCCGGGACCGCGGTTTGCGACGATGCTCGAAACGATCGAGGACGCACAGCTCGAGGGCACGATCCGCACGCGCGAGGAAGCCGTGGCACTGGTGCAGAAGGAATTCCCATTGACGACTGACGGGTGATGCAGTGAGCGAACTCGGTGTGGTGTATCTGGTGATCGCGCTCCTCGTGCTCTTCGTCGTGATCGGCGCACTGATTCCCGCGTATCTGCCCTCGCTCGTGCGCTACGTGAACCGCACGGTCCTCAAGGAGAACGGCGGGCACTAAGCCGACGCGCTACCGCGTTCTCGGCTTCTCCGCCTTTTTCGCCCGCGCTTCGGCCCCGTTGCCCTGGCCGTCCCGAAGCGAAAACTCCGGATCGAGCTTCCGCAGCCGCGCCACGATCCCCCCGTACTCCAGCTCCGACATCGGCAGCATCGCCGGTTCGAAGAACCCCTGGTGGCGCATCTCGATCGCCTTCTCCGCAATGCGGTCCCGTACCGCGTGCCAGAATGGGTCGGCGAACAGGTCGGCCGGCTGAGTGAGAATGCCATTGTGCATCGAGAAACCCAGCGCCGACACCATCGGGACGCAGAAGAACGTGGAGGCGCCGGTGTTGATGGGCACGGGCATCAGGGGAAGGTTGTGGCTGCCCCGCGTGTCGCCGCCGACGAACGGCCCGACCGCAAATGCCGGACCGAACTCCTCGGTGGCCGGGAAGATCTTCTGGACCCGGATGACCCCGGGCGGGTCGTCCTTCCCGACATAGCGGCCGGCGATGTTGCGCAGCCGCGTCGTCCCGATGGCCGCCGCCTGTTCGTCGGGGTATTTCCGCGACCAGATCGCTTCGACCGCGTACCGGTTCGTGTCGCGCAGCAGCGCGGCGATATCGTAGAGCCGCTCCGGCGCCTCGAGCACGATCACCCGATCACCCTCGGTGTGGTCCATGTCCATGATGTGGAAGGTGAACCCGTCCTGCAGACCTTCCGATAGCATCAGGCCGGGGGAGTACATGGGATCGGCGAACGCCAGATACAGCGGCAGGTTGAACGCGCCGGGCCCGCACTTGTCGCCGAGGATGATCATCAGCGCCTCGCTCGGCCGCTCCTCGAGTTCGATCTCGGCGCTGCCCGGTCCCAACCCCCTGACGTTGCCGGAGAACGCCTCCTTCAGCAGGTCCTGCCCGGCGCCGTACAGCCCCTGCGACTTGGCTTTGTCGGTCGCGGCGAAGAAGGCGTCCCACGCCAGCTGGTGGACGTCGGAGTTGTCCTTGCCCCGCGTGTGGGTCATGACGATGGCGATGTCATCGCCGGTGTGGCAGATGTACCAGTCGATCAGCAGCTTGCCCTTTTCGGCGGCGACGCGATCCCGAACAATGCCCTCGATCTCCGGGCTCGGCATCGTGTGACCGCCGATCGCGCCGATGTCCGCCTTGATGACGCTCACGGTCACTCGCATGGCTATTCCTCCGGCATGCTGGGAAGTGCTCAGGTCTCTAGTGAGCACTTCCCAGCACAAAAGAGGAAAACCTGCAAAATGAGTCGAACACGCTAGCGAACTAACCCGGACCGGCCTGCCGCAGGGACGCGAGCGGCGGGCTGGGATCGTCGTACTTTGAGTCGGACATCACGCAGCCGCTACGGCTGCGCCCCGCCCGCTGGGGAGTGGGAGGGCTTTGTGACGCAACCAGAGACCGCCCGGGTGATCGCGCTCGTCAATCAAAAGGGCGGGTGCGGCAAGACAACGACGGCGGTGAACCTCGCGGCGTGTTTGGCCGCGAGCGGCAGGAAGACGCTCCTCATCGACCTCGATCCGCAGGCGAACGCCACCGTCAGCCTGGGGATCGACCCCGCATCGCTCTCCCGCCACGTCTACCACGTCCTGGTCGAAAGCGACCGCGACGAGGCCGAGGGGGTGTCGCTGCGCGACATCATCGTGCCCACGACCGTCGAGCACCTGTTCATCGCGCCGTCCTCGATCGACCTGGCCGCGGCGGAGCTCGAGCTGGCGGCGCGCATCGGACGGGAGAATGCGCTGCGCAAGCGCCTCGCGCCCGTGCTGTCCGAGTTCGCCTACGTCCTGATCGACACGCCGCCCAGCCTCGGTGTGCTCACGCTGAACGCCCTGGTCGGCTCCGACGCGATCATCATCCCCATCCAGACGCACTACTACGCGCTGCTGGGCATGCGGCAGCTCCTGCGCACCTTGAAGATGGTGCGCGAGGAGGTCGGGCACCAGGTGGATATCCTGGGCGTCCTGCCCACGATGTACGACTCACGGACCAACATCAGCAAGGAGATCGTCCAGGGCATTGCCGATTTCTTCGGCGACCGCGTGCTGCCGGTGACCATCCACTTCAACATCAAGCTGGTCGAGTCGTCGATGGTCGGCGTGCCCCTGTTCGTCCACAATCCGACATCCCGTGGAGCGCAGGAGTACATGGACTTGGCCAAGGAGGTCATGGCGCATGAAGAAAGAGCGCGAGGAGCTCCGGCGCGGCATTAGGTCGTTCATCCAGGACGCGTCCGCCGAGCTGGCGGAGTTCACCGGCGCGGCGGCCCCGGAGCGGAAGCCCGGCGACGCGGAGCACCGTGAGCCGGCGCCCGTGGACCGGCCGATCCTCCGGCTCGTGCGCGAGCCGGCGAAGGACGTCCCTGAAGAGCAAACGGCCGTCAAGCTGGATGAGATGACGCTGCGTCTTCCGAAAAAAGGGGTCTGCGCCGCCTACTTCGTCAACAAGTCGTGCTGGGAGATCCCCGACGCCTACTGCAACCACGCGCTGCACATCTGCCGGATGCGCGAGTGCCCGGTCTATGACCTGCACCATATGGCGATGGAAGAGCGGTACGCGAAGCGGTTTAAACACCTCTGGTAACCCCCAAAGGCGTCCTTACCGTCTTCTCTGTCTACCCGACAAGATCCAGCTCGAGGAGTTCCCTCAAGTCGGTGATCCAGGTCCACACCGTGATGCCACGGGCGCGGACTTCGGCCTCGCGCGGGCCGAAGCCGATGAAGCGGGCGCCGGCGGCCGACGCGGCCTGGCCGTCGATCCACGAGTCCCCGACAACGTAGACCCGCTGAACCGGGTCGAGCCGGGCCAGGAGATGGGTGACTCCATCCGGCATTGGCTTCAACACGCCGACGTCGTCCCGGGTGGCGATGGCGCCAAAGTAGGCGTGCAGACCCAGCTCCGTCATCCGGTCGAGCGTGCCGTCCCGCCGGTTGTTCGTGAGGAGTCCCAGCCGAAACTTCCGCCGGGCGAGTTCCCCCAGCACGGCCGCCGCGTGCTCGACTGCGTCCGCGTCCTGGAGGCCCAGATCTTCTTCCTCCGTGATCACCCCCCACATCCGCCCGGCCAGCGACTCGTCGTGCGCCCGCCCACGCTCGACCAGCTGGGGGATGGCGAGTTTCATGAGGGCGTCATCGGAATCGTCGCTGAGGCCGGCGGCGCGCAGCAGTGTGATCAACCGCACCCGGATGCGCCGGAAGTCGATGGTGGAATGGATGAGCGTGTTGTCGAGGTCGAAGATGAGTGCGACGTCCAAGGGATGCAGCATCGCGCTGAAGGTGTTCGGGCCGCTTCCTGCTAATCCATCCTTCACGAGTCACGAGTCACGAGTCACGAGTCACGAGAGTCACGAGTCTCGAGATGGTGGAAGAAGGACAGCAAGCTCCGGAGTTCACGCTACCCGACGATCGAGGCGGCCAGGTCTCACTGCGAGACTTCCGCGGTCAGAAGGTCGTGCTGTGGTTTTATGTCCGCGACGACACCCCGGGGTGAATCGCCGAAGCCTCCGCGTTCCGTGACGACTACGCGGCCTATCGGAACATGACAGTATCCGTGCTGGGTGTCAGCACGGATACTGTCGAGTCCCACGCCACGTGGAAGAACAAACTCGGGATCCCGCACCCGCTGCTGGCCGACACCGACCACGCCGTCGCCGAGCGGTACGGCGTCTGGGTCGAGAAGACGCGCCCGGACGGCGCTCGGTACTGGGGTGTCGCCCGCTCGACATTCCTTATTGACGAGGACGGCAGGGTCTTCAAAGTATTCCCGCGGGTCAAGGTGGAGGGACACTCCAAGGAGGTCCTCGACGTTCTTAGAATTTCATCCCCGCCCGCGCAATCCCCTGAATGAAGTAGCGCTGCAGCACGAAAAACAGCACCAGGACGGGCAGGACGGAAAACGTCGCGGCGGCCATGAGCAGCCGCGGCTGAGTTCCCCACTCGCTGGAGAAGGACAGCAGCCCCACCATGATCGGCCGCATCTCCGGCGTATTGGTGACGATCAGCGGCCACGTCAGCGCGTTCCACGAGCCTAGAAACGTCAGCAGCGCCACCGTGATGAACGCGGGTTTGCTCAGCGGGACGACCACGCGCCACAGGAACGTCCAGTGCGACGCGCCGTCGATCCGCGCGGCGTCCTGCAGTTCGTTGGGAATGGTCGCGAAGAACTGCCGCATGAAGAAGATGCCGAACACGCTGCTGAGGAAGGGAACGATCAGCGCGTAGTAGGTGTTCAGCCAGCCCAGCCGCGAGACCGTGATGTAGTTCGGCACGAGCTGGACCTCGCCCGGCACCATCAGGGTGCCCAGGAAGATCACAAACAGCAGCTCCCGTCCCCGGAAGCGCATGCGGGCGAACGCGTAGCCCGCCAGGGCCGACGTGACCAGCACACCCAGCGTCTCCGCCACCGAGATCACCGTGCTGTTGATGAAGTACCGGCCGAACGGCGCGTGCGTCCACGCATCGACGAAGTTCCGCCACTCGACGTGCGACGGGAACCAGGTGAACGGGTCGGTGAAGATCTCCTGCAGCGGCTTGATCGCGGTGATGACCATCAGGTAGTAGGGGAGGAGCATGACCGCCACGCTGGCCAGCAGCGCGGCGTGGATGAGCAGCGTGGGCGGCCGGACACGCTTAGACGTCATAGTGGACCCGCCCGGCCAGGAAGCGCCGCTGCAGCATCGTGATGAGGAAGATGATCGCGAACAGCACGTACGCCTGCGCCGCGGCCGACCCCATCCGGAAGTACTGGAATCCTTCCCGGTAGATGGAGAACACGATCGTCAGCGTGCGGTCGAGCGGTCCCCCGCCGGTCATGAACAGCGGCAGCGCGAAGATCTTGAACGCGCCGATCATGCTGATGACCAGGATGAAGTACGTCGTCGGCGACAGCAGCGGCAGGGTGATGTGGCGGAAGGACTGCCAGCCGTCGGCGCCGTCGATCTGCGCCGCTTCGTAGTACTCCGGCGAGATATTCTGCAACCCCGCCAGAAAAATGACGATGTCGCGGCCCAGGCTCCCCCAGATGGCGACGGCAATGAGCGCGGGCATCGCCAGGTGTTCGTTGAGCAGCCACTGCTGCTGGGGGAGGCCGAGCCGGTCGAGCAGATAGTTGAGCAGGCCGAACTGATCGGGATGGTAGAGCCACTGCCAGACCATCGCCGCCGCGGCCAGCGGCGTGACGTACGGGATGAAGAACGCCGTGCGGTACCACGACAGCCCGGTCAGTTTGCGATTGAGGAGCACGGCAAAGCCCAGGGCCAGCGGGATCGCCAGGGCGACCGACACCACCGCGAAGTAGGTCGTGTTCGTCAGCGCGGCGCGGAACTTCGGGTCGGAGAGGAGACTGAGGTAATTCGCGGCGCCGACGAACGGTCTCACCGGGTCGATCATGTTCCATCGCAGCAGGCTCACGTAGAACGCATAGCCGATGGGAAAGAGGTGAAAGACGATCAGGACAGCGGTGGCGGGGAGCAGAAACCCGTACGCCTCGGCATGCTCGAGGAGCACCCGCACGCGGCGAGGGACGGGGCGGGTCCGCACCGTCCCTGCAGTCGCCTCGCGCACGGCGCCCATCTGCGACGCGGCGTGGTTACTTGCGCTGGGCCAGCAGGCGGTTGGCCTTCACCGCCGCCTGATCGAGCGCATCTTTCGGCGAGAGCTTCCCGAGCAGCGCCGCCTCCACCGCGTCGGAAATGATGTCGCGGATCTCCTGCCATTCCGCGACGGAGGGCTCGGTCTTCGCGAACTCGAGGGAATCCAGTCCTGCGCGGACCTCCGGATTGTCGCGCAGGAACACTCGCATCAGCGTCGAGTCGCGCCCGGACCGGCGGACCGGCATGTAGAACGTCCTCAATGACCAGCGGGTCGTGCCGGTCGTCCCCGTCACGAACTTGATGTACTTCCACGCCGCCGCCTGCTGCTCGGGGGTGGCTTTGGCCATGATCGCCACGTCCGTGCCCGAGAGCAGGGTGGCCCGGTTCCGTTTGTACGGCAGCGGGGCCAGCCCGACTTTGAACTTGCCGCCCACGGCGGCCAGCGCGAACGAATAGCCGGGGTTGGTCGCGAAGTACATCGCCACCTTGCCCGCGGCAAAATCCGCGTCGGCGAAGCCGGGCAGGACGTACGCTGATTTGTCCTTGTTGACGAGATCCACCAGCCACTGCAGCGCTTCGACCGCGGCCGCGCTGTTGAAGGCGACTTCCCGTCCGTTGGCTTTCACGAAGTCGCCGCCGTTGGTGAGCATCATCGTGGTGAAGTAGTCGACGGTGGGCCGCACGACGAACCCGTAGCGCACCACCCGGCCGCCCTCGGTCCGCGTGAGCGCCTTCGCCGCCGCCGCGAACTCATCCCAGGTCTGTGGCACCTTGACGTTGTTCTCTTTGAACAGGTCGATGTTGTAGAAGACGATGTACAGGCTCTTGTTGAACGGCATCGTCCACATCACGCCGTTGAACGTGTTGGCCTGTCGCAGGATGGGGATGATGTCGCCGAGATCCTCTGCGGACAATCCGTCCGGCCCCTTGATGAACCGCTCCATCGGCACGACGGCGTTGGCCCGGATCAGCTGATCCGTCCAGGTCGGGAAGACCTGGCTGATCGTCGGCGGGTTGCCGGCGGCGACGGACGCGATCAGCTTCTGGTTCAACACCCCGTAGTTCCCCTGGTAGATGGCGTTGACGTTGATCCCGGGGTTCAGCCGGTTGAAGTCTCTGGTGAGCTCGTCGATCGCCGGCAGCAGGACGCCGCTCATCCCGTGCCAGAACGTGATCGTCACCGGGCCGCCGGCCGAAGCCGGCACCAGCAGCGCGGTCACCAGCAGCACCGCGGCCAGCGTCAGCCGGGCAGTTCGCCACGTGCGAATCTTCATGTCGATGCCTCCTTGCATAACCATGGGGGTTGTTTGGGGGAGACGTTCTGTTCCCTGTTCCCTGTTCCCTGTTCCCGCAGTTAAGGGTAGAGTCTGTTGATCAGCCTGGGGAAGGGGATCGCCTCGCGAATGTGCTCGATTCCGGCGATCCAGGCCACGGTGCGCTCGATGCCCAGGCCGAACCCGGAGTGCGGCACCGAGCCGTACCGGCGCAGGTCGAGATACCATTGGTAGGTCTCCGCCGGCAGATCGTGCTCCCGCAGCCGCCGTTCCAGCAGCGCGAGGTCGTGGATCCGCTGCCCGCCGCCGATGATCTCCCCGTATCCCTCCGGCGCCAACAGGTCCGCGGAAAGAACGACGTCCGGGCGAGTGCGGTCGGGTTCCATGTAAAACGCCTTGCACTTCGCCGGATAGTGATGCACGAACACCGGCCGGTCGTACGCGGACGAGATCACCGTCTCCTCGTCCCCGCCGAAGTCCTCGCCCCAGGGAACGGGTTTGCCGGCCCGGTCGAGCATCGCGATCGCCTCATCATAGGAAATGCGGGGAAACGGAGCCCTGGCGGCGTCGAGCTTGGCCACGTCGCGGTCCAGCGTCTCCAGCTCGTGCCGGCGCCGCGAGACCACCCTCGCCACCACGGCGCTGACCATCTGTTCGGCCAGGTCCATGTACCCATCGAGCGTCATGTAGGCGGCTTCCGGCTCCACCATCCAGAACTCGGTCAGGTGCCGCCGGGTCTTCGACTTTTCTGCGCGGAACGTCGGGCCGAAGCAGTAGACACGCCCGAACGCCATGGCCGCCGCCTCGTTGTACAGCTGGCCGCTTTGCGTGAGGTAGGCGTTGCCGAGGTCGAAATACGGGGTCTCGAACAGCGTGGTCGTCCCCTCGACCGACGCCGGCGTGAGGATCGGCGTATCCACCCTGAGGAACCCCTGCCCGTCGAGAAAGTCCGTGCAGGCACTGATCACCTCGGCGCGGATCCGCATCAGCGCGTGCTGCCGGCGGCTGCGGAGCCAGAGGTGCCGGTGGTCCATCAGAAATTCGACCCCGTGTTCTTTGGGCGTGATCGGATAGGGATCGGCCGGCTGGACGATCTCGAGTCCCGAGACCGAGAGCTCGTAGCCCCCGGGGGCGCGGGGGTCGGCACGAACGGTCCCCCAGACAACGACGGACGACTCCTGTGTCAGCGCGTCGGCTGCCGCAAACGCGTCGGGGGCCACGTCCGATCGGGCCATGACCGCCTGCATCACGCCCGAGCCGTCCCGGATCTGCAGAAAGTGGATCTTCCCGCTGCTGCGCTTGTTGTACAACCACCCGCGGATCTCGATGGCCTCGCCGGCGTGATTCCCCGCCTGCTCGATGCGGATCTGCCGCGTCACGCTCTTAATCTACACAATCTGTCCTGCATAGGGTATACTGAGTCTGTCGCAGTCGTGTGCGCGGCGTAAAGCAGTTTTCGTGTCTGCGGGAGTGGGTGGTGGACTTGCCCACTCTTTTTTATGGCGCTGGTGGAGGACAGGGATGATGGCACGCCAGGGCATTGCCGCTCAGGTGGACGACCTGGCGCGGCCGATTGCCGAACGCATGGGGTTGGAGGTCGTGGACGTCCAGGTGACCGGAAGCGGCAAGACGACAATCCTGCGGGTGCTCGCCGATCGCCCCGATGGGGGAATCACGGTCGATGAATGCGCAAAGGTGAACGAGTCGTTGAGCCGCCAGCTCGACCTGTACGACCTGTTTCCGCACGCGTATACGCTGGAGGTGTCGTCGCCCGGGCTCGACCGGCCCCTCCGCACGGAGGCGGATTTCCGCCGGTTTGCGGGGCGGCGGGTCGAAGTGACGATGGGCACCGCCATCGAAGGGCAGCGGCGGTTCCGCGGGCGGATCCTCGGGGTGGTCGCCGCCGCGGCGGTGCTGGAAATCGACCAGCAGCAGGTGCACCTGCCGCTGGAGCAGATCGCGGCGGCCAAGCTGACGGTGGAGATGGAGGACCTGCGGGCGGATCTACGAGCGTAGTTCCGGCAGGGACGAGGAGCTGGCGATGAACGTCGAGCTGATGAAAGCGCTGGAACAAATCGAGGAAGAGAAGGGCATCGCGAAGGACGTCATCATCGAGGCCATCGAGGCGGCGTTGCTGTCCGCGTACAAGAAGAACTACGGCGCCTCGGCCCAGAACATGCGCATCGAGATGGACCGCGACTCCGGGGAGATGCACGCCTTCCAGATCCGGACGATCGTCGAGTCGGTTGACGACGAGAACACCCAGATTTCGCTGGCGGAAACGAGAGAGTGGGACCCGACGGCCACCGTCGGCGAGATGGTGGAGATCGAGGTGACCCCGCGGGACTTCGGGCGGATCGCGGCCCAGACCGCCAAGCAGGTCGTCGTCCAGCGCCTGCGCGAGGCCGAGCGGGACCTCGTCTACAAGGAGTTCCGCGACCGCGAGGGCGACATCGTGACCGGCATCGTGCAGCGCATTGAGCGCAAGAACGTCTACCTCGATCTCGGCCGGATCGAAGCGGTCCTGCCGCCGACCGAGCAGATCCCCCGCGAGAGCTACCGGCAGAGCGAACGCATCAAGGCCTACGTGGTGGAAGTGCGCCAGGGGACGCGCGGGCCGCAGATCGTGGTCTCGCGGACCCACCCGGGCCTGCTGAAGCGGCTGTTCGAGCTCGAGGTCCCTGAGATCTACGAGGGGATCGTGGAGATCAAGGCCATCGCGCGCGAAGCCGGCGGGCGCAGCAAGTTCGCCGTCGCCTCGCGCGACAAGAACGTGGACGCGGTGGGCGCGTGCGTGGGGCCGAAGGGCTCGCGCGTGCAGTCCATCGTCGACGAGCTCAAGGGCGAGAAGATCGACATCGTGGCCTGGAACCCGGATCAGGCGCTGTTCGTGGGCGCCGCGTTGTCGCCGGCGAAGGTCTCCCGCGTGGAGATCGACGAGGACACCAAGACGGCGCTGGTGATCGTGCCCGACAACCAGCTGTCGCTGGCCATTGGCAAGGAAGGACAGAACGCCCGGCTGGCCGCCAAGCTCACCGGCTGGCGCATCGACATCAAGAGCGAGACCCAGATCAAGGAGATCGAGGCAAAGAAGCTGTTCGTGGACCTCCCGGAGGAACCCGAGCCGGCGGAAGTCGTCGCCGAAGAGGCCGCCGAAGTCGCCGGGCAGGTGGCGGCGGAGGGGGCCCCCGCGGACACCGTGGAAGCCATCGAGGCCACGGCGGAGGAAGCGGAAGAGGCAGCGGCGGCCCCCGTTGGGGAGACCCCCGGCGAGGAGACCGACACCGCGGTCGCAGCGATCGAAGCAGAAGCGGAGATGGCAAAGAAGGATGCCTAGACCTCGACGCGTGCCCATGCGAACGTGCGTCGCCTGCGGGCGTACCCGAGCGAAGCGGGAGCTGCTCCGCGTCGTGCGGACCCCGGACGGGCAGGTGCGCGTCGATCCGACGGGCAAGGTGTCCGGCCGTGGCGCGTACGTATGCCGTGAGGCCGGATGCGCCGACGCAGGACTGCGCGAGGCGCGGCTGGCACACGCGCTCGAAGTCGCCATTCCGGCCGACGTTGCGGCACAGCTGCGCAGCGCGGCGGCCGGGCAGATCGAGGGAGCGTACCACTGATGCGAGTGCATGAACTGGCCAAAGAATTGGGGCTGTCCAGCAAGGCGCTGATGGAGATGCTCGCCGCAATGAAGGTGAGCGTGCGGAGCCACAGCTCCTCGCTGGACGACGTCACCATCGACCGGGTCCGGCGGCAGGTGAAGAGCAAAGCCCAGCCCGCGCCGGCCGCGCCCCCGACGCCCAGCCGCCTCGCGAAGACGCCAACCGGCGAGCGAATTCTGGGGATGCGCAAGATTGTGCCGCCGCCACAGCCTGTCGAGGAACCGCCGGTCGAGCAGGTCGAAGCGTCGGCTCCGGCCGAGGCCCCGGAGCGAGTCGAAAGGGCTCCGGCCGCGGCGACACCGCCCGCGGTCACCGAGGCGAAGCCGGTCCCCGCCGCCGAGCCGAAGAAGGCGCCCGTTAAGCCCGCGGCACGGCCTGCGCCGGGCGCACCTGTCGCTCCCGCGCGGCCGGCGCCCAGAACGGCGCCGCCCGGGCCCGGAAGGGCCCCTCAGAGAGACGGCAGGTCGGCGCCTGCACGCACCGCTCCAACGCGGCCGCAGATCCGGCCGGCACCCCCGCGCCGCGAGATGCCCAAGCACACGCCCGCGGGGCCGACCGCGCCGCCCCCGCCATTCTCGCCGCTGGCACCGGCGCCAGGGCCGTACGCGCCGCCGCGAGAGCGCAAGACCCGCGAGCGGATGCCCGCGCCGCCGCCCGAGCCGGTCGCGCCGCCTCCGGTAGTGCCCGCCCAGATCGAGTTGAGCGGGGCGCTCACCGTGGGAGAGCTGGCCGCGCGCCTGGAGATTCCGGCCGGCGAAGTGGTCAAGAAACTCCTAGAGCAGGGCGTGCTGGCCGGGATCAACCAGCAGATTCCGTTGGACATCGCGACGAAGACCGTCGAAGCACTGGGATCATCCGTCCGCGGGGGGTCCGCGGCGGCGGTCGCGACACCGGCCGCGGCGCCGAAGCGGCTGGAGATCGCCAAGGATGCCGGCGCTCCGCTGCGCCCGCCGGTCGTCACCATCATGGGGCACGTCGACCACGGCAAGACGTCGCTGCTCGATGCCATCCGGCAGACGAACGTCGCTGACCGGGAGTTCGGCGGGATCACCCAGCACATCGGCGCGTCCACCGTCGACACCAACGGCCGCCGGATCGTCTTCATCGACACGCCGGGCCACGAAGCGTTCACCACGCTCCGCGCGCGGGGCGCGCAGGTGACCGACATCGCGATCCTGGTCGTCGCGGCCGACGACGGCGTCATGCCGCAGACGGTCGAGGCGATCAATCACGCGCGGGCGGCCGGGGTCCCGATCATCGTTGCCATCAACAAGACCGACCTGCCGCAGGCCAACCCGGACCGCGTCAAGCAGCAGCTCGCCGAGCTAGGGCTGACGGCGGAGGACTGGGGCGGGGACACGGTCACCGTGCCCGTCTCCGCGCGGGCGAAGCAGGGCGTGGCAGAGCTGCTCGAGATGATTCTGCTGGTGGCGGAGCTGCACGAATTGAAGGCCGATCCGTCGCGGCCGGCGCGCGGGACGGTGATTGAAGCCCAGCTCGACAGGGGCCGCGGTCCTGTCGCCACCGTGCTGGTCCAGGAAGGCACGCTGCGGGTCGGCGATGCCGTCGTGGCGGGGGAGGCGTTCGGGCGGGTACGCGCCATGTCGGATGACCGCGGGCAGCGCATCACCGAGGCACCGCCGTCCACGCCGGTGGAAGTGGTCGGCCTCAGCATGGTCCCCGTGGCCGGCGACCCGCTGGAGGTCGTCAGGGACGACCGCCTGGCGAAAAGCGTGTCGGAGGAGCGCGAGGAGCGGCGCCGGGCGGCGGAGAGCGCCACCGCTCGCGCGGCCGGTGAGGATCTCTACGCGCACGAGGGAGGCCCCCGAGAGCTGCGCATCATCCTGAAGGCCGATGCGCACGGGTCCGTCGAGGCGGTGTCCGCCGCGATCTCTCGCCTGGGCACACCCGAGGTCGGCGTGAGCGTGCTGCACGAGGCGGTCGGCAACGTCACCGAATCGGACGTCATGCTCGCCGCGGCCAGCCGGGCCGTCATCGTCGGGTTCAACGTGCGGCCCGAGGCCCAGGTGCGGAAGCTGGCCGAGCAGGAGCACGTCGACATCCTTGCCTACCGGATCATCTACGAGGCGATCGACGACCTGAAGGCACGCGCCCGTGGGCTGCTGGCCCCCAAGCGCCGCGAGGTATCGTTGGGGCAGGCCGAGGTCCGGCAGACGTTCTCGATTTCCCGGCTCGGGACGATCGCCGGCTGCTACGTCACCAACGGGATCATCAACCGGGCGGCAACGATCCGGGTTATCCGCGACGGCGTGGTCGTGCACGAAGGGAAGATCGCGTCGCTGCGGCGGTTCAAGGACGACGTGCGCGAAGTGACCGAAGGTTTCGAGTGCGGCATCGGGCTGGAGCGTTTCAACGACGTCAAGGAAGGCGACATCCTGGAGGCGTTCGAGATCAGGGAAGAGCCAGCCTAAGACGCTAACTGACGTTCATCGTTCTTGGTTCTTCGTTCATGCCTGACGGATGCCGGGATTGATCGGCGCCCAACGATGCACGACGAACGATGAACCATGAACGGGGTTTGCGGTGGTCATCGGCGTTCTGACCGTTGAGTTCAGCATTCCGGACAGCAACAGCCTGAAAGACAAGCGACGGCTGGTGCAGAGTCTGCTCGACCGCCTGCACAATCAGTTCCACGTCGCAGCGGCCGAGGTCGACCATCAGGACAGCCTGCGGCGGGCGGGCATCGCCGTCGCCTGCGTCAGCACCGCCGGCCGCCACGCCAACCAGATCCTCTCCCGCGTCGTCGGGCTCATCCAGCGAGAGACGGATCTGGTGCTCGTCGACTACGCGATGGAGATACGCTGATGGCCCGCCGGGCTGAACGCTTGCAGGAGTTCCTCAGGGACGAACTCAGTCAGATCATCCTCCAGGAACTCAAAGACCCCCGCATCGGGTTCGTCTCGATTACCGACGTGGAAGTCAGCGAGGATCTGCGCCATGCCCGCGTGTTCGTGAGCGTGCTCGGCGACGAGGAAGCGAAAGAGCAGACCATGGCCGGCTTGCACAGCGCCCAGGGATTCATCCGGGGCGAGATCGCGCGCCGCATGCGCACCCGCTACACGCCGGAGATTGCCTTCCGGCTCGATCAGTCGATCGAGAGAGGGACGCGGGTGGTCACCCTCATCCGCGACGTGACCAAAGAGGCCCATGGCGACACTCCCGGTCCGGGAGATCGCGGCGACACTCCGGACAAGTCGTAGCGTCCTCATCGTCTGCCACGTCGGGCCGGATGGGGACTGCATCGGCTCGGCGCTCGCCCTGGCCCTGGCGCTGGACGAGGTGCGGGTCCCCTGCACCATCGGCAGCGCCGACGGCGTTCCGCTCAGCCTGCGGTTTCTTCCATCGAGCACCCGCATCGTGACGGTCCCGCCGCAGGAAGCCCCTGACACGTCCATCGCGATGGAGTGCAGCACTCCCGAGCGCGCGGGGGTGTTTGCGCCGGCGCTGATGGCTGCGCGCACGGTGATCAATCTCGATCACCACCTCAGCAACAGCGGGTACGGGACGATCGTGTACTGGGACCAACGCGCTGCGGCGGCCGGGGAGCAGGTCCACGAGATCATCCGAGCCCTCGGCGTGCCCATGACCCCCGAGATCGCCGAGTGTCTGCTCGCCGCGGTGGTGACGGATACCGGCGTGTTTCGCTATCCGAACGTGACACCGCAGGTGCTCCGGCGGGCCGCCGATCTCGTCGAAGCCGGAGGATCCGTCCACCGGATCGTCGAGGAGGTGTACGAGACCAAGACGGCGAGCAGCCTCCGGCTGCTGGGCCGCGCCCTGGCGGAGATGCACCGCTCCGCGGATGGACGGGCGGCCTGGACCGTCGTCACTCCGAAAATGATGGCCGACACCGGCGCCATCCCGGAGGAGACGACCGGCATCACCGGCGCGCTCAGGCAGATCCTCGGCGTGCGGGTCGCCCTGATGTTCGAACAGACGCCCGAGGGCATCCGCGTGAGCATCCGGTCGCGGGACGGGGCGCGGTCCAATGTGATCGCCGACGCGTTCGGCGGCGGCGGGCACAGCGGGGCGGCCGGGTTCACCAGTCCGGGACGGCTCGACGACGTGATCGCGGCGACGCTCCGGGAAGTCCAGAGCGAACTCGACAGGCCCACGTCGTGACTCGTGACTCGTGACTCGTGACTCGACCCCCGGTCAGTGGAGTGCTGAATCTCCTCAAGCCCGTCGGCATGACGTCGCACGACGTCGTCGACGCCGTCCGCCGGCTCGCGCGCACGCGTCGGGTCGGGCACACCGGGACCCTCGATCCGGGCGCGGCCGGCGTGCTGGTCGTGTGCGTCGAGCGGGCCACGCGCATCGCGGAGTTTCTCGCCGACGCCGACAAGGAGTACCGCGTCGAGGTCGCCTTCGGCACGTCGACGGACACTGGAGACGCGTACGGCGTCGTGGTGAAATCCGGCGATCCGGGAGTACTGACCGAAGCGACCATCCGATCCCACCTCGCAGAGTTCAGCGGGGAGATCGAACAGGTGCCGCCGATGGCGTCGGCGGTGCAGGTGGGAGGCCGGCGGTTGTACGAGGCGGCGCGCCGCGGAGAGACGGTGGACGTGGCGCCCCGCCGCATCCACGTGTACGCGATCGATCTGCTCGAATACGATCGGGTGGCGGGTCGGGCCTGGATGCACGTGCACTGCTCGAAGGGGACCTACATCCGGCGTCTGTGCCACGATCTCGGCGATCGGCTGGGCTGCGGCGCGCATGCGGCCTTCATGGTCCGCACTCGGGTCGGCCGCTACCGGATCGCGGATGGCGTCACGCTGGAGGAACTCGCCGCGGCCGCGTCGGCCGGCGCGCTGGAAAACGTCGCGGAGCCACCCGGGACGGCGTTGTCCAACCTGCCGTCGGTGGAGCTGTCGGTTCAACAGCGGCAGGCGGTGATGCACGGGCAGGGGATTCCGCTGTTCCGCGTGACCGGATGGCAGCAGCTCGTCGGCGCGTCGCTGGTCCGGCTGTCGGATGACGTGGGCCTCGTCGCCGTCGCCCGGGTCGAAGAGGGGATGCTCAAACCCTTTAAGGTCATTCGTGACTTGTGACTGGTGACTCGTGACTGGTAACTGGTCAATACCTGTGAATCCAACAATAGGCCCGAGCGCCTGCGTGCCGTGACGAGTCACGAGTCACGAGTCACGAGTCACTAATCCCGATGGAAGTCATCCGGGGATTGGAGAGTTTTCCAAGACAGGACGGCCCCGTTGTGCTGTGCCTGGGAACGTTCGACGGCGTGCACCGGGGGCACCGTGCTCTGATCGACCGGGCGCTCTCGCGCGCGCGTGAGTTGAACGGCCGGTGCGCCGTCGTCACCTTCGATCCCCATCCGGTCCGCGTGATCTCGTCTCCGCCCGTTCCCGTGTTGCTCACGACGCTCCCAGAGCGGCTCGATCTGCTGGCGGAGCTCGGGACCGGCCTCGCGGTCGTCGTTCGATTCGACGAGGCGCTCCGGCGCCGGTCCGCCGATGACTGGCTGCGCGCCCTGGTTGACGCCACCGGCATGCGTGCCGTCTTCTGCGGGCCCGACTACTCGTTCGGCCACGAGCGGCAGGGCAACGTCGAGCTCCTCCAGCGCACCGGAGCGCGCGACGGGTTCGAGGTGCACACCGTCCCGGCCGTGAAGATCGACGGAATCGTCGTCAGCAGCACCGCGATCCGCCATCTCGTCCGTGCCGGCAATATGAAGGCGGCGGCTCGGCTGCTGGGCCGGTGGTATGCGGTGCGCGGCGAGGTCGTGCGCGGCGACGGCCGCGGGGTCGAGCTCGGGTTCCCGACGGCCAACGTGCTGCCGCCGGAAGACAAGGTGCTGCCGGCAACCGGCATCTACGCCACCTTGGTGCACACCGCCGACCGGGTCCACGGCGCCGCGACCAGCGTGGGCACGCGGCCGACGTTCGGCGGCAAAGAGGTCGTGGTCGAAGCACACCTGCTGGACTTCGGGGGCACGCTGTACGGCGACACCATCCGCATCCAGTTCGTCCATCGTCTCCGCGACGAGGTGACCTTCCCCTCGGTGGATGCATTGATCGCACAGATGCACGGCGACGTCGCCGCCACCCGGCGCACCCTCGCCGCGGCCGCCGCCGAGCCGTTCGGCGAGTCCTGACCGGCACAGGGAGCCCGGGCGGACGAGCGAATCCTGCCTCAGGCCGGTCATCACCCGTTTGGAGTCCGCTGTGAGGAGGAGGATCCGAAATGGGTCGTTTTGCTCGAATCGGAGGAACGGCCGGCATCGTCGCCGGGTTGGCATTCCTTCTGAGGATCTATTTTGTGCAGGCGGTGAGCGCGGAGGGCTTCGCGCTGCTGAACAACCCCGCCAGGGCGTTTCCGATCCTGAGAGAGCAGCAGTTGATGTGGTCGCTGGCTGGATTGACTTCACTCATCGGCTTCGTGGCGGGAGCGCTGTTCGTGCTGGGCATGTATCACCACGTGAGGGCCCAGTCGACGGAAGGCGCGCATCTCTTGCTCTTCTTCGGTGTCGCGGGCTTCGGCATCTATGCGCTGTGGGCCGTCATCTTCTGGCGCGCCCCGCTGTTTCTGCTGACGATCGAAGACCAGGGCATGGCGGCGCAGGCGCTGCTGACCGTCCGTGCCGTCACTGTGACGATGTCGGAGTTCGCCCTCGCGTTCGTCGCACTGTTCGAGCTGGTGACCGGCTGGCTGATCATCCGGACGAAGGCGCTCTCGCCGGTCCTGGGATGGGTCGCGATCGCCGCGGCGATCTTTCGCCAGGACTTCATCGAGTTTCTTCCGGTCGTCACCGACAACTGGCTGACGGCGACTGTTGGGGCGCTGTGGTTTGTATTGGCCGGCCTGCAGCTGCGCGGCGCAGAGCGTCCGGCGATGGCGGCGCCGGGTGGGGTGTCGTAGCCGCCCGAGTGTGGACGGTGAGATCGGGGTCAACTCTTCACTTGCATCGAATTGCGCTCGAAGCATCCAAGTGAAGACTTGACCCCTCTGGTTGTTCGACTGCATCCACTGTGTTACGATAGTAGGGACGAAGCGTTGGCTGGGAGGTTCGTTCCTCCGACGGCCTCTCGGCTTTCGACAGCTCGCATGGAGGTACGCACGTGGCTCTGCCCAAGACCGCGAAGACCCAGATCGTTGACAAGTTCAAGCGCCATCAAGGGGACACTGGGTCGCCGGATGTCCAGATCGCGCTGCTCACCGAGCGCATCACGCAGCTCAGCGAGCATCTTGCCACGCACAAGAAGGACGTGCACTCGCGCCGCGGGCTGCTGCACCTCGTCAGCCAGCGCCGGCGGCTGCTCGCCTACCTGATGCGCACGGACGTGAAGCGGTATCGGGAACTGGTTGATAGCCTTGGCCTGCGGCGCTAGCCGGCCGTCGAGGCGAGGAAAAATTCAGGGAGCGGGGCATCCCGCTCCCTTTGTCTATGGACGCCGCCGCGAGCCCGAGAGGGCGTGGCGGAGAGACTGAAGGGGGATGGCATGGATCGTTCTGATGTGAACAAGGTGAGCGTGGAGGTTGGAACCGAGACGCTCTCGTTTGAAACGGGATGGCTGGCACGGCAGGCCGACGGCGCCGTGGTCGTACGGCACGGGGACACGATGGTGCTGGTCACCGCGACGATGTCGGCGACTCCGCGCGAGGGCATCGACTTCTTCCCGCTGCTGTGCGACTACGAGGAGAAGATGTACGCGGCCGGCAAGATCCCCGGCGGGTTCTTCAAGCGCGAAGGGCGCCCCGGGGAGCGCGCCATCCTGTCGGCGCGGCTGATGGACCGCCCGATCCGGCCGCTGTTTCCGAAGGGATTCCGCAACGACATCCAGGTCGTGGCCACCGTGCTGTCGACCGATCAGGAGCACGATCCGGCCGTCCTCGCCGTCAACGGCGCCTCGGCGGCGCTGATGATCTCGGAGATCCCGTTCGAGGGACCCGTGGGCGCGGTGCGCATCGGGCTGATCGACGGGGCGCTCGTCGTCAACCCCGCGATGGCCGCCCTCGACGGGACGAGCCGGTTGGACCTGATCGTCGCGGGCACGGCCGAGGCCATCGTGATGGTGGAGGCAGGCGCGCTGGAGGTGCCCGAGGACCGGATCGTCGACGCGTTGGCGCTGGCGCACACCGAGATCAAGAAGATCATCGCCGTCCAGCGCGAGCTGGCGGCGAAAGCGGGACGGCCGAAAGTGGACGTCGCGCTGGTGCAGCCCGATCCGGACCTGGCCACGGCGGTCCGTGACCAGGCGATGCCGCTGATCCGGCGCGCGCTGGCTCAGCCCGAGAAACTCGCGCGGGAGGATGCGCTGCGCCAGGTCACCGACGAGGTGGCCCCGGCGGTCATGGAGCGGTTCCCCGAGCGCGAGAAAGAGATCCGCGAGATCATCGAAGCGGCGACGAAGGAAGAAGTCCGCCGGGCCATCCTCAGCGACGGGCGGCGGTCCGACGGGCGCGGCCCGAAGGACATTCGCCCGCTGTCCGCGATGGTCGGCGTGCTGCCCAGGGCGCACGGCTCGGGCGTGTTCCAGCGCGGGCAGACCCAGGTGCTCACCATCGCCACGTTGGGCACGGGCCAGGACGAGCAGATCATCGACGACTTGAGCCTGCGCACGGCGAAGCGGTTCATGCACCACTACTCGTTCCCGCCGTTCTCCGTCGGCGAAGTCCGGCCGCTGCGCGGCCCGGGCCGCCGCGAGATCGGCCACGGCCTGCTGGCGGAGCGGGCGCTCGCCCCGATGATCCCGGCGGAAACGGCGTTCCCGTATACGATCCGCCTGGTGTCGGAAGTCCTCGAGTCCAACGGCTCGACCTCGATGGCGTCGGTCTGCGGCTCGACCCTGGCGCTGATGGACGCCGGCGTCCCAATCGCCGCCCCCGTGGCGGGCATCTCGATCGGCCTGGTCACCGGGGAGGGCGCGGCCGTGCTGCTCACGGACATCCAGGGCATGGAAGACGCCATGGGGGACATGGACTTCAAAGTGGCCGGCACCCGCGCCGGCGTGACCGCCGTACAGCTGGATACGAAGCTCAAGGGACTGGCCCTCGACGTCCTCCGCGAGGCGATGGCGAGGGCGCGCGACGCGCGGATGGCGATCCTCGACGTGATGACCGCCGCGATCCCGCAGCCGCGCGGCACGCTGTCCCCGTACGCACCGCGTATCCTGACCATTGAGATCAACCCCGACAAGATCCGCGAGGTGATCGGACCCGGCGGCAAGATCATCAACAAGATCACCGCGGAGACCGGCGTGAAGATCGACATCGAGCAGGACGGCCGGGTGATGATCGCATCGGTCGACGAGGCCGCGGCGCGCCGGGCCGTCGAGATGATCGAGAGCATCGTGCGCGAGGCCAAACCGGGCGAGACGTACCTGGGCCGGGTGACCCGCATCACGAATTTCGGCGCGTTCGTGGAGATTCTGCCGGGCAAGGAAGGGCTGGTCCACGTTTCCGAGCTGTCCGATGAGCGGGTCAACCGGGTGGAGGACGTCGTGAAGATCGGTGACGAGATCACGGTCCGCGTGAAAGAGATCGACAACCTCGGCCGCATCAACCTGACTCGCCGCACGCCCGGGGCGCCGCGGCCGGAGGGCGAGCCTGCCCCCGCAGGGCGCCCATCGGGTGGGCGTCCGCACGGTGACGATCGCAACCGGCGCCGCCGCGGGCCGCGACCCCCCCAGACCTAACCTACACAACCTACACAACCGCCACAACCGACACAACTCACGACGGAAGCGGGGGCCACTTCGCCATTGGGGTCTCCGCAGGTTATTGTGTAGGTTGTGTAGGTTGTGTAGGTTATGTAGGTATGGATGAAGCAATCCGTTTGACTATGCTGCCCAACGGGCTGCGCGTGCTGACGGAGCGGATGCCGTCGGTGCGCACCGCCGCCGTCGGCATCTACGTGGGCGCCGGGTCGCGCGTGGAGCAGCCCGCCCACCACGGCATTTCCCATTTCCTCGAGCACCTGTTCTTCAAGGGCACCGATACCCGCACCGCGCTGGAGATCGCCCAGGCCGCCGATGACATCGGTGGGCAGATGAACGCGTTCACCGATCGCGAGCAGACCGTGTACTACATCAAGGTGCTGTCCGCTCATCTGGATCGGGCGCTGGAGATCTACGCGGACATGCTGCTGCGCTCGACCCTGGCCGCCGAGGCGATCGAGCGCGAGCGGCAGGTCATCGTGGAGGAGATCAAGAGCTACGAGGATTCACCCGACGAGCTCGTCCAGGACCTGTTCGCGCAGACGGTCTGGAACGGCCACCCCCTCGGCCGCCCCGTGATCGGCACGCTGGCCACGGTCACGCAGCTCACGCGCACAGATTTCGTCGACTTCATCGCGACGCACTACCGGCCCGACAACGTGGTGATCGCCGTCGCCGGCGACATCCAGCACGACGAGGTCACGGCGCTGGTCGCCCGACACTTCGGGGACTGGGGTGGGCGGGCCGCCCTGACTCCCGACGTCCGCCCGATCGGCGAGCCGGGGCTGGCCACCCGGTTCAAGGAGACCGAGCAGGTCCACCTCTGCCTCGGCACCGAGGGGCTTCCCCAGGCGAGCGAAGATCAGTACGCTCTGGCGGTACTCGACAACATCTTGGGGGGCGGGCTGAGCTCGCGGCTGTTCCAGGAGATCCGCGAACAGCGCGGGCTCGTGTACACGATTACGTCGTACGCGTCCTCATATCGGGACGGCGGATTGATCGTCATCTACGCAGGCATGAGTCCCGACGCGGGCCCCGAGGTGATCACGCTGACCCTGCGGGAACTCGACCGGATCGCGGCGGAGCCGGTGGCCGAAGGAGAGATCCAGCGCGCCAAGGAGTCCCTGAAGGCGAACCTGATGCTGTCGCTGGAGAGCACGAGCAGCCGGATGTCCAAACTCGCGCGCGGGGAAATCTACTACCGGCGGCAGATCAGCCTGGATGAAATCGTCGGCCGCATCGACGCCGTCACCGCCGCCGACGTGCTGGCCCTGGCGACCCGCTTCTTCCGGCCGGAGCGGATGGCGATGGCCGCGATCGGCCCGTTTCGCCCGGACGGGATCCTCGAGCAGGCGATGCGCGCCGCGTTCGAACGGCATCTGGAGTTGACGAGGTCGTGAACCGGGATCGCGGGATCACGGGATCGCGGGATCAGGGAGCCACGAACTGATGGCCGAGAAGATCCGGGTGGCCGTGGCCGGGGCCGCCGGCCGGATGGGCCGGGCCAGCGTGCGCGCCGTCGCGGCACAACCCGATCTGGTCCTCACCGCAGCGGTCGGCCGCGCGGCATCGGTGGGTGTGGATGCCGGAACCGTGGCGGGGATCGCGTCCATGGGCGTCCCAATCGCCGCCAGCCTCGAGGCGGCGCTGAACGCCGACGTGCTCATCGATTTCTCTCCCGGTCCCGCCGCCGCGCAGCACGCGCGGGTGGCGGTGCCGGCGGGGATCTCGCCGGTCATCGGCGGCACCGGCCTCAGCGCGTCGGACCTGGCCGATCTCGCCGGACTGTGCTCCTCGCGCGGCGTCGGCGGCATCGTCGCGCCGAACTTCGCCATCGGGGCGGTGCTGATGATGGAGTTCGCCCGACAGGCCGCGCCGCATTTCCCCCACGTCGAGATCATCGAACTACACCACAACCGCAAGCGCGACGCGCCGTCGGGCACCGCGGTCAAGACCGCGTCGCTCATCGCGGCGGCCCGGGGCGATGCGCCAGCGGCCGCGGTGAAGGAAGAAGAGATGATCGCCGGTGCACGAGGGGGGCGCGCGGACGGCGTGCCGGTGCACAGCGTCAGGCTGCCGGGGCTGGTCGCCCACCAGGAAGTGATCTTCGGCGGACCGGGCCAGACCCTCACGATCCGCCACGATTCCATCAACGAAGAGTCGTTCATCCCCGGGCTGCTGCTGGCCGTCCGGCGCGTCCGCGCGCTGCCGGGTCTGGTGTATGGACTCGAAAAACTGCTGTTTGCCTAGTATGCGAGTCACGAGTCACGAGTCACGAGTCACGAAATGAGCGGGTTTCGCGTCGGAGTCGTAGGAGCGACGGGCGCGGTGGGACGCGAGGTGCTGCGCGTCCTCGCCGACCGAGATTTCCCGATGTCTGAACTGCGCCTCATCGCCTCGCCGCGGTCCGCCGGAACCCGGCTGGATGGCCGCGACGTCGTGGCCGCCGGTCCGGACGCCTTCAGCGGGCTTGACGTCGCGATCTTCGACACGCCCGACGACGTCGCCGAACAGTGGGTGCCGGTCGCCGCCGCGCGCGGCGTGATCGCGGTCGACAACTCTGCGGCGTTCCGCATGGCGCCCGACGTGCCCCTGGTGATCCCTGAGGTGAACGCGGAAGCCCTGCGGGCGGCCCCGCGCGGCATCATCGCCAATCCGAACTGCACGACCGCGACCATCGCCGTCCCGCTGGCGCCGCTGCACCGCGCGGCCGGGCTCCGCCGGCTGATCGCCTGTTCGTACCAGTCGGTCTCGGGGGCCGGGCAGCGCGGCGTCGCGCAGTTGTGGGCGGAGCTCGACCAAGCCGCGACCTCCCGCCGTCCCCCGGACGCACCGGGCGGCGACGCGTTTGTCCACCCCATCGCGTTCAACATCATCCCGTCCATCGGCTCCGTCCGCGCCGGGCAGCCCAGCGAGGAAGTGAAGGTGGCGGCCGAGCTGCGGAAACTGCTCGCGGCCCCGGACCTGCCCGTGGGCGTTACCTGCGTCCGGGTCCCCACGCTCACCGCGCACGGCGTGGCCGTGCACGCGGAATTCGATCGGCCGCTCGACGCAGCGGACGCCAGAGCGATGCTCTCGGGCGCACCCGGCATCGAAGTCATCGACGCGCCTGCGGAAGGCCGGTATCCCACCGCGCAGGCGGCGGCCGGACACGACGCCTGCTACGTGGGTCGGATCCGCACAGACGAAACCGGCGGCCTGGCGTTTTTTGCAGTCGCGGACAACCTTCGCAAGGGTGCGGCGCTCAACGCGGTCCAGATTCTCGAGACCATGATCGCCATGGGTCTCCTCCAGCCGAAGGTCAGCGCCTAGCCGCGCCGCCGGCGCCGATACCGATGCGGGTGATCGTCCAGAAATACGGTGGGCTGCTGCTGGGCAGCGTGGACGGACGGCGGCAGGTGGCCGGCCGGATCATGCAGTCCGTCGCCAGCGGTTGCCGGGTCGTCGCGGTGGCGTCGGCCATCGGACGGGAAGGCGATCCGTACGCGACCGATACCCTGATGACGCTGCTGCGGGCCGCGGCGGACGCGGAAGGGGACGCCGACCCCCGCACGCTCGACCTGCTGCTGTCGACGGGGGAGGTCATCTCGACGGCGCTGATGGCGCACCTGCTGGTGCAGTCGGGCTGCCCCGCGGTGGCCCTGACGGGGGCCCAGGCGGGCATCCTCACCACCGACGAATTCAACGACGCCAGGATCCTCAGCATCGATCCCTCCCTCATTCACCGCTACCTCGACCGCGGCGACGTGGTCGTGGTGGCCGGCTTCCAGGGGGTGACGCGGGGCGGGGAGATCACCACGCTCGGCCGCGGCGGCAGCGATACCACGGCCGTCGCGATCGGGGCTGCGCTCGACGCCGACCTGGTGGAAATCTACAAAGACGTCGAGGGGATCATGACCGCCGACCCGAAGTTTGTCAGCGGGGCGCGGCCGATCCGGGCGATCACCTACGACGAAGTCTCGCAGATGGCCGCCCTCGGTGCGCGCGTCCTGCACCCGCGGGCGGCGGACATCGGGCGCGAACACGGCGTGCGGCTGGTCATCAAATCTCTGGGCAGCAGCGGAGGGACGGTCATCGCGCGGGGTCCGGAGTTGGGCGTGCCAATCATCGACGGCCGGCCCGTCATCGGGCTGGCACACCTCCCCGACGTCATTCAAGTGAGGATCGCCCGGTCGCCGGGGGAAGATCTCGAGCGCCCGCTGGCAGCGCTGCGCTCGCTGGCGGAGCATGGGATCAGCATCGACCTGATCAGCCTGCTGCCCGAGATGCTGGCGTTCACCGTGCAGCAGGATGTGGTCGAGCGCGCGGCCAACCTTCTGGCAACGCTCGGCTTCACCGTCACCCTCAGCGCGCCGTGCGCGAAGGTCTCGATCATCGGCGCGGGGATGCGCGGCCGGCCGGGCGTGATGGCGCGGGTCGTGAATGCGCTGCACGGGGCAGGGGTGGAAATTCTGCAGACCGCCGACTCTCACACGACCATCTCGTGCCTGGTGCGGCGCCCGCAGATGGCCGCCGCCCTGGCCGCGCTGCATGACGAGTTCGCCCTGGGCGAGGAAGTGGCATCGGAACGGGAGAGCGA
>DASYRL010000118.1:0-3666 GCA_036004445.1 bacterium | reverse complement strand
AACCGGCAAGCAGGCCACCTGGACGGAAATCCACATCAGCCGCGTCGCCGATGGCAAGTTCGTCGAGCACTGGGGGATCGTGGACCAGTACTCGATGCTGCAGCAGCTCGGGCTGGTTCCGGCCGTCAAGCCCGTCGTGGCCGTGAAATAAGGATCGAACGTTCCTACGACAGATAGCAGGTGAACAGGGACGGGGTTCTCCCCGTCCCTGTTTTCATTCGCGACATCTCTCCGAACGCCGTTCACACCGCGTTCACGATTGGGTGCCATCCTTCAGTGTGGAAGTTAACTCATCGAGGAGGGATGCACGTGAACAGAGGGTGGATCGCTGGCATTCTGATGATGGTTGTTTTGATCGCCATCGGCGTCGCCGTGGCCAATAACGCGTACCAGGTCGGGCTGGCCCAGGGGCTGGCTCAGTCCAGCCAGCCGGGCGCGCAGCCGCAGCCGGGCATGGGCCCGTACTACTACGGGCCGTGGCACTACGGCTGGTTCGGACACGGGTTCGGGTTCTTCGGGTTCCTCTTCCCGCTGCTGTTCTTCTTCCTGATCTTCGCGCTGCTACGCGGTTTGTGGTTCTGGGGCCGCGGCGGGCCGGGGTCCTGGCACCGCGGGGCTGGAGCAGGCGCGCCGCCGTGGTTTGAAGAATGGCACCGCCGTGCGCACGAAGGGAAGCAGGACACGGGAACCGCGTAACCCGCACTCAGGTGGCGGGTGGGCACCGGCCTGCCCGCCACAGGCAACCTGCGATGCGAACGATCCTCGTCGTTGATGATGAACCCCGAATCGTCCAGCTGGCGCGGGATTACCTGCAGCACGCCGGGTTCATCGTCCTCAGTGAGCACGACGGGAAGTCGGCCATCGCGGCAGCGCGGGCCGCGAAGCCGGACCTCGTGATCCTCGACCTGGGCCTTCCCGAGATGGACGGCCTCGACGTCGCCCGGACGCTGCGGAAGGAATCCAACGTGCCGATCGTCATGCTCACCGCCCGCGGGGAGGAGTCCGATAAACTGGTCGGATTGGAACTCGGCGCCGACGATTACGTCACCAAACCGTTCAGCCCGAAGGAACTCATCGCCCGCGTGCGCGCGGTGCTGCGCCGCTTCGACCAAGCCAGCACGGGCGCCGACACGATCCACGTAGGCGACCTGACGATCGACGTGCCGCGCATGCGCGTGGCGGTGGGAAAGAAGACCCCGGATCTCACGCCGACCGAATTCCAGTTGCTCACCGCGCTGGCGCGCCAGCCCGGGCGCATTTTCACCCGCGCGCAACTGCTCGACCAGATCCGCGGCGTCGCGTTCGAGTCCTATGAGCGCGCCATCGACGCGCACGTCAAGAACATCCGGCGCAAGATCGAGCCCAATCCGCGGAAGCCCCACTACGTGCTGACGGTCTACGGCGTCGGATACAAGCTGGCGGACGACTGATGACCTGGGGGCGACACTGGCCGCCGGGGCGCGCCCGGCCGCCGTGGTGGCCGGAAGGTGAGCCGTGGCCGCCGGCGGGTCCTCCGTTCCGGCGATGGTACAGTCCGCGTGGGCGCTTCCTGTGGCGCCTGCGCCTCCTCTTCGGCGCGCTGTTCATGGTCTTCATTATCGGCTCCGCGGCGGCGTTCTGGTTCGGTGGCGGCCAGCGGCCATTCTTCGCGGGTCCGGCCGTGTTGTTCATCCTGCTGCTCCTCCTGGTCACGACCGGCCGCTGGCTGCGGCGCGTCGTTTCTCCCGTCGAGGACTTGATCGAAGCCGCCGGCCACGTCGCCGAGGGCGACTATTCGACCCGCGTGCCCGAGCGGGGGCCGACGGAAGTCCGTACCCTGGCCCGCACGTTCAACGAGATGACCAGCCGCCTGCAGTCCAGCGACGAGCGGCGCCGCAAACTCCTCGCCGACGTCACGCATGACTTGCGTACGCCGCTGACCGTGATCCAGGGCAACCTGGAAGGCCTGCTCGACGGGATCTATCCGCGCGACGATGCCCACCTGCTGCCGGTGCTCGAAGAGACCCGCCTGCTCGCGCGGCTGGTCGAGGACCTTCGCACGCTCACGTTGGCCGAAGCGGGCGAACTGCAGCTGCGCAAGGAACCGGTCGATCTCGGCCTGCTGGTTGAGGAAACCGTCGCCTCGTTCCAGGCGGAAGCTGACGCCGCGGGCGTGACCCTGGCGGAGCGGACGAGTCCGCAGCCGTCGACGGTCTTTGCCGACCCGTCGCGCATCCGCCAGGTCCTCGAGAACCTGCTCACTAATGCGCTGCGCTACACGCCTCGAGGCGGCACCATCCACGTGGAGTGCGCGCCGTCGGAACCCGGAGACCGTATTGTCGTATCCATCCGCGACACCGGCCAGGGGATTCCCCCCGACGAGCTGCCGTACGTGTTCGACCGCTTCTACAAGTCGCGCGACTCGAAAGGCAGCGGCCTCGGCCTGACCATCGCCAAGAACCTGGTGGCGGCTCACGGCGGGGAGATTGCGGCCGAGAGCGAAGTGGGCCGGGGAACGACCATCACGGTCAGACTTCCTGCGCGCGCGGCCTGAGCATGGCGACCGAGCAGGTCACACCCCAGCCCCGGCGGTGGATCGGGCAGCCCCTCCGTCGCCGTGAAGACCCCAAGTTTCTACGCGGGGCGGCCACCTACGTCGATGACCTCGTGCTCCCCCGCATGGCCCACGTGGTCTTTGTGCGCAGCCCCATTGCCCACGGCGTGCTGCGCGCCGTCCACACGGAACCTGCCCGCGGGGTTCCCGGCGTCCTGACCGTCCTCACGGAGCAGGACACGGCCGGCCGCCTCCAGCCGGTGATTGCGCCGACGCCGGAAGGCGCGGAGGTCGCCCGGGCGCCGCATTCGCTCCTCGCCGCTGATAAAGTACGCTACGTCGGTGAGCCGGTCGCCGCGGTGCTGGCGGAAACCCGCGCCGCCGCCGAGGATGCCGCATCCCTAATCGACCTCGATATTGATCCGCTGTCCGCGGTGACGACGACCCAGCAGGCCCGCGAAGCGGCCGTGCTGCTGCACGACGGCGTCCCCGGCAACGTGCTGCTGCAGTGGGCGCACAAGGAAGGCGACGTCGACGCCGCCTTCGCCGCCGCGGCGCACGTGGCGCGGCAGCAGTTCCACATCCCACGGCTGGCGCCCGCCGCCATCGAGGCGCGCGGCGCGGTCGCCGTCTACGACCCGGGGACCGACGGGCTCACCGTGTGGTGCTCGATGCAAGATCCGCACCGTCCCCGGGCCCAGCTGAGCCGGATGCTCGGGAAACCCGACGATCGCATCCGCGTCATCATCCCCGATGTCGGCGGCGCGTTCGGAAGCAAAGGCCACGTGCCGCCGGAGACCGCGGTGACCGCGCTGCTGGCGATCGACACGCGCCGGCCGGTCAAGTGGGTGGAGGATCGGCGCGAGAACATCGCCGCGACGTATCAGGGACGCGGGCTGGACGTCGAGATGGCGCTGGCGCTCGACCGCGACGGGCGCATCCTCGCGCTGCGCGCGCGGATCGTCGCCGACCTCGGCGCCTACCTGTACCCCGCGACCGCGCAGGTCCCGCTGACCACGTCGATGCTGCTGACCGGCACGTACGCCATTCCGGCGGCGTCGGTGGAAACGCTGGGGATGGCGACCAACAAAGTGCCGACGGGCCCGTATCGCGGAGCCGGCCGGCCGGAAGCC
>DASYRL010000117.1:0-13025 GCA_036004445.1 bacterium | reverse complement strand
TAGCCTTCTATTGTTGAAGAAAAGATTCCTTGAGGCAGTGACGCAAGTCACTCACGAGGGCCGGGCGCCCAGGCGGGCGAAGATCGCGGTCGCTTCCCCCTCGACGGCGTCCGCACGGGCGGCGTCGGACGCACCGCCGGTGCGCAGTACGCGCGCCAGCGTCCGCAGGGTGTAGGCCTGATCGTAAGGTTGGGTGAGGGAGGCGAACCTATCCGCGGTCGTCTGCAGCAGGGCGGCCGCGTCGGACCACCGTCCCTCCGCGGCCGCCAGCGCGCCGCGGGCCCGATCCAGACGCGCCTCGGCGGGATGCAGCTGCATCCAGGCGTATGAGGCACCCGCCCGGAGATGCCCCTGCGCGTCGTCCAAAGCTCCCAGCTTCACCGCGGCCTCAGCCGCCAGTGGATGGAGATACGCCGGCCAGAACACCCGCATCGACTCGAAGTGGGCGATGCCGCCGCGGGCGGCCTCCAGCGCATCGGCCGGCCGGTCCATCCACAGGCACAGTGTGGCGTGCCAGTCGATGGCCTGGCCGTGCGTGGCGATGTCTCCCCGCAGTTCGCCCCGCTTGACCGCCCGCTCCGCCCACGTCAACGCTTCGGGTATCTCGCCTTTCAGAAAGGCGAGGGCGGTGCGGACGTACTCCAGCCACGACGTAATGTCCGAGAATTCGGCCAGGTACCGTTCCAGCAACTCCGTCGCCTCCGTCCAGCGACCCTCGATGCGCCGGATGTTGGCGATGGAGTACAGGCACAGGGCAATCCGCGGGCGGTCGCCGGCCTGCTCCGCGCGTTCCAGGGCGGCGTCGAGATCCGCGACACTGTCGGCATAGTCGCCGCGCAGCAGTGCGCGATAGCCTCGCCCCATGCGCGCGGAGATGACTCGCCGCGCGTCTCCCGACTCCTCCGCGACCTCGAGATAAGTGCCGAGGTCGTAGGCGGATGGCGCGGGGTCGCCCAAGAGGGTCTTCGCCCAGGCGATCATTCCCAACGCTTCCGCAGCGACGACTCGGAGGTCCAGCCGTTCCGCCACCTCGTGTCCCGCCCGGGCATTCTGTTCGGCCTCGGTGAATTGCCCGAGATAGATTTGGGCCCGTGCCATCTGCACGTACGCGCCGGCCAGTTCGGCCTGCTCGGGACTACCCTGGAGATGTCGCACGGCGGACTGGATGTGTGGCAGCGCCTGGCGGAAATCGAAGATTCCGCTGAACGTGGATGCCATCCGGCTCTCCACCTTTGCCTGCCCGACGGCATCACCCCGGCCCTGGTGGTAGGCCAGCGCTTCCTGATACCGGCGTGACGCTTCTTCCCACCGCGCCTGCAGGGCGAAGACGCCGGCCTGGCCCTCGATCGCCGCGATCCGTTCGCGTTCGGCGCCGATTGTCTCGGCGAGCGACTGGGCCGTCTGGAACTGCGTGAGCGCCTGTTCGTTGGCATAGACCAGCGCGGCCTTGCGTCCCGCCAGCAGCGTGTAGTGCAGGGCGCTGCGCCGCGTTTCCTCCGGCGCCGTGCCGACCTCGTCGGCCAAGCGCACCGCCTGCAGCCAGTGGTGGGCGAGCAGCTCCGCGAATTCCTCGACCCGGGTTCCGAGTGTCGCCTGTAGCCATCGCGCGAACGCGGCGTGTTTCTCGGCCCGCGCCGATTTGGGCAGCACTCCGTACGCGACGTCGCGGATGAGCATGTGCTTGAAAGTGAACTCCTGCTGCCCGGCCAGCCGCGAGGTCTCGCGCTCGAGGATGAAATCCCTGGCTTCAAGACGGTCGAGAAGGGAACCGAGGTCTGTCGGTGATGATCCCGTGAGTGCCTGCAGCGCGCCACTCCAGAAGTCCTTCCCCAATACCGCGGCATCGAGGATGAGCGCCTTGTCCTGCGGCGCGAGTTCGTCCAGGCGGGCGGCGATTGCTCCCTGGACCGAATCGGGGAGCCCCGACAGAGTCCCGGCGACGTGCCACTCGCCGTTGGTCCGGGCCAGCGAGCCGCGGTCGATCAGCATGCGCACCATCTCTTCGATGAACAGCGGATTCCCGCCGGCTGCCGACACCGCCCCGGCCACGGGCGGCGGGACCTGGCCGCCCAGCAGGCCGGCGATCAGTGCCTCCGTGTCCGCGTCCGCCAGCGGCTCGAGGAACAGTGAGGTGAAGTTGCGCCGTCCGCCGCCCCATCCCGGCCGGTGTTCGAGCAGGTCGGGGCGGGCCAGGCAGACGAGCAGCACCGGGGCGGCCGCGGTCGCCGCAAGCGCCTCGACGAGGTCGAGCAACTCCGAGTCCGCGGAGTGCGTGTCTTCGAAGGTCAGCAGCAGCGGGGCCGACGCCGCGAGGGCTTCGACGTATCGCCGCAGCGCCCAGAACAGCTCGTCGCGCGCCTCTTCGGTTCCGATGTTCGGTTCCGCGCCCCGCGCGAGCACCCGGAGGAGCTGCGCGTGGACGGCTTCGCGTTCTCCGCTGCGCCCGTCGGGCTGGAACAGTGCGGCCAGCCGGCGCTGCAGCTTGCCCGCGGATTCCTCGGGACTGTCGCTGCGGAGGATGCCGCAGTCCGCGCGGAGGATCTCCGCCACGGCCCACATCGACGTGCTGCCGTACGGCAGTGAGCGGCCGATGCGCACCGCTACCTGGGGGTGGCGTGCCGAGAACTCTTCGAAGAGGCGGGACTTGCCTACGCCGGGCTGGCCCAGCACGGTGACGAGGTGGGGCTTTCGTTCCCGCACCACCCGCTGGAGGAACCCCGTGAGTAAGTCGAGCTCGCTCTCGCGCCCGACCAGCGGCGCGTGCAGGCCCCGCGCCCGGATCGGCTCCGGCCGCACGCTGCGCGCCCGCCAGGCGTTGACCGGCTCGGCCTTCCCTCTCACGCGGAGCGGTCCGCAGGGTTCGTACTCGATCACCGGCTCCGTCCGCCGGTAGGTGCGCTCGCCGACGATCGTCTCGCCCGGCTCGGCGGCCGCCCGCAGTCTCGCCGCGACGTTCACGGCGTCGCCGGTGACCAGGAAGTCGCCCTTCTCCACCGCGCGCGGGTTGGCGACGACCTCGCCGGTGTTGATCCCCACACGGATCTGCAGCCCCGGGGCGTCGTGGGCCGGGAGGGTGTCGTTGAGGTGCGCGAGTTCGTCGTGCATCGTCAGGGCCGCGCGGACGGCACGCTCCGGATCATCCTCATGGGCGGCCGGGAGGCCAAACACAGCCATGACCTCGTCGCCGATGAACTTTTCAACCGTCCCGCCGTGGCGGGCGATCACCGCCGTCATCGCCTCGAAGAACCGGGCCATGATCGTGCGGGTGCGCTCCGGATCGAGCCGCTCACCCAGGGGCGTACTGCCGGTGACGTCGGCGAAGAGGATGGTGACGACCTTGCGTTCTTCCAGGGAGAACTGCCCCGCGGTGCGGGCGTCGGGTGCTGCTCCGGCGCTCAACCGCGTCCCGCAGGTCCCGCAGAACGCAAATCCCTCCGGATTCACCGCCCCACACGACGGGCATCTACGCTGCAGCCCGCTGCCGCATCGGCCGCAGAAGTTGGTGCCGGGAGGATTGTCGAAACCGCACTGTGGGCAGCGCATCGACCGTCAGTAGACCCGCTGCCGGAGCCGCGTGGCATCCAAGAGCGCGATCTTCTTGCCCCTCATTTCAAGCAGCCCCTGTGCGCGAAACGTCGCCAGCGCCCGGTTGACCCGCTCCCTGGTCGCGCCCACCATGCTGGCCAGTTCCGCCTGCGTCAGGTCCAGGTCGATCTCGATGCCGCCGTGCTCCACGCCGTGGCGGTCGGCGAGCTGCAGCAGCGCCCGGGCTACTCTGCCGTGGATGTCCAGGAAGGCCAGACTCTCCGCGTATTCCGTGATCGACCGCAGCCGCGCGCTGAGCAGCTCGATGAGCGAAGCGGCGAACCGCGGCGCCGCGGTCAGGTACTGCTGAAAGTCTTCCCGGCTGAGCACGTGGACCGTGGTGTCTTCGAGCGTCTCCGCGCTGGCCGAGCGGGGCCGTCCATCGAGGAGCGCCAGCTCGCCGACGACGTCGCCCGGTCCCGCGATCTCCACCGTGAGCTCTTCTCCGGCCGCCGTGGGGAGGAAGATGCGAATATGCCCGGATTCCACGATGTAGAGCGTGTCGCCGGGCTGATCCTTGTGGAACAAGATCGTATTCTTCTTGAACACCCGCGGGCGCAGGTGGCCCGCCAGCGCCGCCAGATCCGTGTCCGCCAGCTGGCTGAACAGACTCGCCCGCTTCAGGAGATCAATCAGTTGTCTGGACATGCGCGTCCCTCACCGGCAGCCCGCTTCGCGGCTGGGGCCGAGCCAGAAGGTATACGTGGCGCAGTCATCAGCGGCGGGAGGCCGGGCCGGGGGAATCCGGCGCACCACCGGGGGCATCGCTCGCAGATACGCGACCAACGCGCGCACATCCTCCTCATCCAGATTCGACAGATGATCCCAGATCATTCCCTGCCAGTGCAGGGGTCGGCCGTCGGCGGCGACGCCGCTGCGGATTGCGCGGGCGATCTGCGCATCCGACCACCGGCCGATGCCCGTGTCCGGATCGGGCGTGATATTCCTGGTCCACAGCGTGCCCATCGGCCGCCAGCTGATCTTCCCCCCGCCGGCGGCGCTCGGTCCGTGACAGAGGGCGCAGGAGGTCACCGTGTAGAGATAGCGCCCCCGCATCGCCAGGGCCGCCTGCTCCGGGGAGGCGGAGGCGCTGAGCCGCGGGGCCGGGGGTGGCGGCGCTGCAATCGCGGCCAGCTGCTGCGGCGGCAGCAGGCGAATGGCCGGCGTGCTGTACAACGTCCATCCGATCAACCCGAGCACGATCACGCCGAGGCCGCCCGCCATTGTGCGCCACCGCCGGCGCCGCCCGCGGGGTCGATCGTCTTTCGGCGTCGCGCGAAGGAATCCGACCACTCCGGCCAGGAGAACCAACCACTGTGCGCCGACGAGGAAGGTCTGTGGCAGCTCCCGTGAGATGCCGCCTGCCGTGTATCCGAAGTGACCGTCGGCAAACGTGAGGACGTCCGGGACGGCCGCGGGAAGCCCGCGCATGATCTTCACGACGATCGTTTCGATCACGCCGTAGCGAAGCGGGCCGGGCACCCGGTCCCGCACGGGCGGCAGCGCCGTCTTGAGGTAGCGGGCGATGGCCCGGGCGTCGTCGGGCTGCAGGCGATGCAGCAGGGTCCATGGCATGTCGAACACGTTGAGCAACCGGCCGGGGCTGCGGCCGTTCGTGATGGCCTCGACGATCTGCTCTTCGCTCCAGCCGCCGAGCCCGGTCGAGGGATCTGACGTGAGGTTGCGGCTGACCAGCACGCCGTGCGGGTAGGCGCCCACCCGCATCCCGCCGCCGAGATAGAAGTCGTCCCCGCGGTAGATGCCGGTCCGATTGATCGGCGTGTGGCAGAGCCCGCACATCGCCGCGTGGACGACGTACTCACCGCGCTTGGTCAGGTCGGCTTGTCTGCCCGGACCATCCAGACGTCCACCCGGTTCCCACGGCGCGACCCTGGCGAGGGACAGGACGTAGTTGACGACATCCCAGCGTTCCTGCGGCGAGAGTCGAAAGTGCGATGGCATCGGCGCGGGGGCGAGTCCTGTCGAAATACGCAGCCATATCTCTTCCGGCGCGCCGCCCCTTCGGAACGTCCAAGGGGCGGTGAGATCGCGCGTAACGACCGGGTAGCCGGCCGCGTCAGCCAGAGTCGTTCTTGCCCGGCCATCCGTCCCATGACATCCTGCGCACCGTGACTGATAGAGCGTGCGGCCTCTCGCCACGCTCTCGGGAGTTGGTGAAATCCGCTGCGGAATCGAGATCGCGCGCGGGGTTGGACCTTCTCCAAAGATCGGAGAAAACGCTTTCACCCGTGCGAGCACGGCGCGGATTTCCGCATCGCTGAGGAGGTCACTCCATCCGGGCATCGCGCCGGCATGCAGACCTTCCCGTATGGTGCGCAGCAGATCAGCGTCCGACGGCGGCGCTCCCGCTGGGGTGGACTTGTACTTGAACTGGCCCAGGGCGAAGTTTCGCGGCCGCGGGATCATCGACGGCGCCGCGGGACCGTTTCCCTGCCCGGTCGGCCCATGGCAAACCGCGCAGCGCTGCATGTAGACGCGTTCGCCCAGCGGCGCGGTGGTTGGGAGATCCGCCCCGGGAGGCCAGGTCAGGTCGGCGTACACCGAGGGGGCAGGTTGCCAGACGTCAAGCGGGCGGGCGTAGCCGACGCGTGCGTAGAGCGACCGGCCCGCATCCAGCAGGATCAGCAGCCCGATGGTGGCGAGGACGATCCCGCGACGGGAACGCATGGTTGCAGTATATTATTGGAAGAGCGCGGTGAGGTGCAGGAGCCCGGCTGAACTGGCGGCACTGGAAATGCCGTAGAGGCGAAAACCTCTCGTGGGTTCAAATCCCACCCTCACCGCCATTCTCGCCGCCTTCGGCGGCTCGCTCATGGTCTTCGACCACTGTCCTCGGCGAGTCGAATGTCCTGAGCGAGCGCTGCGAGTCGAAGGACACTAGAGTACGATCGCGACCCTCGGATTTGCCTCGAACACCGTCTTCAGATCGTCCGGCAGCGACGCCCCGATCTTGGCAAAGAGCGCCAGCAGCCCCGCGCGATCCTCTTCGTCCGCCCGGATCCGCAGGCGCGCCTCTCTGGCGTGCCACTCGATGAGCACGTTGCCGCAGGACTGAGCGAGTTCCCGCGCCTGCTCGAGCAGCGTGAGGGCGGATTCGATGTCGCCTTCCTTTTCCGCACGCCCCGCTTCCACAGCCCGCAGGGCGGCGACGTGGGCGTGGGATCCCAGCCGCTCGATCCCCGGGCGGCTTTCCTCAATCAGCTTCCGTAGGTCCTCCGGGGCGCACGCGTCTACCAGGATGTCGCCCCCGCCGATCAGGACCTCCCCGTCGGCTGGCACGAACGTCCCTCTCGGGAAGCGCAGGATGCGGTCACGCCCGTGATGCACTTCCGCTTCGCTGCCGATCAGCCGGCCGTAGTGCATCCGGCATACCGCGGCGATCGGCGGCCAGCCGGCATGGAACTGCGCCGGCGCCTCCATCCCGCCGCGGAACACATCCTGCGCGCGATCGACTGCACCCAGGTGGAGATAGACGAGGCCCAGATACATGTGCGGCCACGGGATCTGGACTTTGGCGACCTCCCGGACGAGCGGCAGGGCGGCCTCCAGCAGCGTGATCGCTTCTCCCCAGCGGCCGAGGGCGACGCTGGGTTCCCCAACGAACGTCAGGCAGTAGGCCTTGCGCCGGCGGTCACCGATCTCATCCGCCAGGCGCGCCGCTTCATTGCCATAGCGGATGGCCTCCTCATAGTTGTCGTGAAACCCGTGAATGCGGCTGAGGTAACTCAACGAGGTGGCTTCCTTGGACTTATCGCCTGCCGCCCGGGCTGCGGCCAGCGCCTCTTCCGCGGCGCTGATCGCGGCGGCACCGTTTCCCTCACCGACGTGAGACATGGCCAGCAGGTTCAGCGCGCGCGCCAGACTCGATTGATCTGCGGCGGCGCGGAGGAACGTCAGGCCCTCCACCAGCGCGGGATGATCGGGCCGCATGATCTTCCTGTCCCAGTCGATGTTCGCCAGGTCGACGAGTGACTGGCCGAGCGTGAGATCGTCGCCTGCCTCTCGCGCCAGGTCTGCCGCCTTCGCGAATCGCGCCGCTGCGTCGTCGAACCGTGCCTCGCGGTGATGGATGAGCCCGATCCGGTTCTCCAGGATTCCTTCCAGCCGGCGATCGGCGGCCTGCTGCGAGAAGACCAGGCCGTTGTTGAAGTCGTCGAGCGCCGCGGCATAGTGCCCAAGCAGCTGGTGCACCTCACCGCGGTCGCGGTAGATGCGTGCGCGTTCGCCGGGCGGGACCCCGGCCCGCTCGGCCGCGGCCAGGGCTTCGTCGCTGAGCCGAAGGGCGTCGGTGTTGGCGTACAGCCGGCGTGCTTTCACCGCCGCCCGCCGGAGGTAGCCTGCCGCCTGCGCATCGTCGCCGCCGAGGCGGAAGTGCTCGGCGAGGATTTCAACAATCTCCTCATCCCGGCCGGCGAATCGAGACATCAGCCAGGCCGCCGCTTCCAGATGGGCGCGCTGCCGGGACGATTTTGGCAAGAGACTGTATGCTACGTCTCGGGTCAGGATGTGCCGGAACGCGTATTCGGTTTCCCCCGCCACCGGGGACCTCGGGCGGCTGAGGATCAGTTCCTTCCCGACCAGCTGGCCCAGTACGCCGTTTACGTCGGATTCGGTCAGCCCCGCAATGGGCGCGACAACCGACGGCCAGAACGCCCGTCCCATGACCGAGGCCGCCTGGAGCACTTTCCGCTCGTCGGGCGGCAGCCGGTCGATGCGCGCGGTCAACACCGCCTGTATGGTGTCGGGAATGGCCGCCCCGGGCATGCTGCCTTCCAGGAGCATCCGAACGAGTTCCTCCGCGAACAGGGGGTTGCCCTCGGCGCGCTGGGCAACTGCCTGGCGCAGCTCGGGGGCCAGAGCTTCACTACTCAGCGACGCCACAAGCTGTTCCGTTTCGAGAGGGCGCAGAGGAGCCAGGTCGAGGCCGACGGCGTTTCGCCGGCCGCCGCCCCAAGTTGGGCGGCGCTCGAGCAGGTCGGGTCTCGCCAGACAGATCACCAGCAGTGCAATGGGTTCGACGGATCTGGTGAGCAGCTCCACGAGGTCCAGCACGCCGTCGTCGGCCCAATGCAGATCTTCCATCACCAGAATAACCGGACGGTCCGAGGCCAGCCCGGTAACCAGGGCGTGCCAGGCATCGAACAGCCGCCCGCGGAGCACGCTCGGGTCCATCGCCGCGGTGTCGGGCGTATTGAACACGAGCAACAGGTCGTCCAGCACGTCGGGGGGGTGCGGAAGCACGTCGTGGAGCCAGCGGTCGAGCTTTTCCCGCACCGCCTGCGGCGTGTCCGTATCCAGCAGTTCGCCCTGGCTGCGCAGGATGTCGATCAGCGCGTGGTAGCCGACCTGCCCGCCGAAGGCGACGCTGCGGCCGCGCAGCATGAGCGGTGCCGGCGCCGTTTCGCGCACTTCGGCCAGGAACTCGCGCAGCAGGCGGCTCTTGCCTACTCCCGGCTGGCCGAACACGGTGACCAGCTGAACCACCTGGTCGTCCCGGCTGCGCTGATAGTGGTGCTGGAGCAGGCCGAGTTCGGCGTGCCTGCCGACGAGGGGTGCGATGGCCCGGCGCACGTCGACGCGTTCGGGCAGGGGCGTGAGCGCCTGCCAGACGCGCAGCGGGGCCTGCTTGCCCTTGACCTCCATCGGCGGCAGTTCGCGGTACTGAATGGCGTCGCGCGTCAGCCGGTGCGTGCGCTCCCCGACGACGACCGTGCCGGGATCCACGGTCTGCTGCAGGCGGGCCGCAACGGTGACCGCATCGGACACCAGGAAGTCGCGCTCGAACGTGGATCCCGATGCCGCGACGACCTCGCCGGTATTGATCCCAACGCGCACGGCCAATTCCACTGCGTAGGCCGCCTTGAGGTGCGCGTTGAGGACGGGCATCGCATCGCGAATCGCCAGGCCCGCCCGCACGGCGCGCTCCGGATCATCCTCGTGGGAGACCGGCAGGCCGAATACCGCCAGGACGGCATCGCCGAGCAGGTTCGCCACCGTGCCTTCGTACCAGCGCGTGATGGCGTGCTCAACCATCTCGTAAAACTTCTGCACGACGGCGCGAGCGTCTTCCGGATCGAGTTTCTCGGTCAGCCCGGTGGAGCCGACGAGATCGGTAAAGAGGATCGTCACGACCTTTCGCGCCTCAGCCGTCAACACCGGGCCGCTCGGTTCGCTGCGTCCGCCCGCGACCATCCACGAGTCCGCCAGCGCGATGCCGCAGTTCGGGCAGAAGCGCGCGCCTTCCGGAATCTCCGCGCCGCACTCGGGGCACGGCGGTCGTTGCGGCTTCCCGCAGTTGGCGCAGAACTTCGCGCCGGCCAAGTTGTCAAATCCACAGTTCCAGCAGCGCATGAGGGAATGCCCGGTAGGGCGAGGTTTCGTAGGTTCCCGTGAAGCTCCTGTTACAGTACCACGGTAGAACGCCAGTAGACCGGGAACATTTCCCAGCCTTGTGGAGGATACGTCTCATGCAGCGATACGTGCTTATCGCGGCAGCCATCTCGGCGCTCTTGGCCGCCGCCGGGACGGGCAGTCAGGTGCACGCCCAGGGAACACGCAAAGTCATCTCGATCACCGCGGTATCGTACAAGTTCACGCCCAACCTCATCACGGTGAACCGCGGCGATACGGTCGTCATCCAGTTCAGCAATGACGACACGGATCGCCGCTTCGCCCACAGTTTCGCCGCCCGTTGGCTGGTTAACGCTCAGGTCACGGCCCGCGGGACGTTCCGCACCGGCGTCGCGGATGAGCGGCGTTTCTTTGCCGCCGACTTCGGGCAGAAGTTCGAGATTGAATTCGTGGCCGACCAGGCCGGGTCGTTCCCGTTCGTGTGCGGCATCTTCAACCACGGGGCGCTCGGACAGACCGGCGCGCTCAACGTCGTGGTTGGAAGTCAGTAGGCAGGCGGCGCGTACACGTTGATCGTGACAAGGGGCCGCCGGCTCGTATTGCGGATTTCATGCGTCTCCCCGGCCTCGATGAGCAGGAGCGATCCCTGACCGAGGGCGACACTGCGGCCTTCAATGGTCGCCTGGCCCGTGCCTGAGACGACGTACAGCCATTGGTCTTGCTTCGGGTGGACGTTGTCGTCCCCGCCCGTGGACTGACCCGGTTTGAGGACCATCGTCGCGGCCTGAGAGCGCGACGTTCCGGCGACCACCCGGAAGAACGCTTTCGTGCCCTTGGCGTCCACGTGTTTCATTCCCGAAGTTCCCCCCCTCGCGGCGCTGAATAGCCAACGCCGCTATAATAGTGTGAGTACGGAGGGGTGCCCCGAACTGGAAAGGGACCGGTCTCGAAAACCGGCGGGGCGCAAGCCCCTTGAGGGTTCGAGTCCCTCCCCCTCCGCCAAGAACCATTCGCCAGATAACTCCCATGGATCGCTTCCTCAGGATGCTCGGCATACTCGTCCTCATTGCCGTGGCGCTGCTGGTCGTGCTGGTGGTGCTATACCGTCCCGTGCTCAACGCTGCCGGACGGTGGCTCATCGTGCAGGACGCTTTGACGCCGGCCGACGTGATCGTCGTGCTGTCGGGCGGTGAGACTGACGAGCGCGTGCGCCAGGCCGCGGCGCTCTATCGCGAGGGGTACGCCCCGCGGGTACTGCTCTCGGGCGGCGGCCTGACGGGCGGGCGGCCGACCCCCGAGGTGCAGCGGACGCAGGCCCTCGACAGCGGCATTCCGGCCTCGGCGCTGCTGTTCGAGACAACCTCCACGAGTACAGGTGAGCAGGCCGACTACCTCCGCCCGCAGCTCGAACGGCTGGGCGTGAGGCGCGCCCTCGTCGTCACCTCGTCGTATCACACCCGGCGGACCAGGTACCTCTTTCGCCGCGCGTTTCGAGGCTCACCGGTGGAGATCTCCGTCTATCCTGTCCAGAACGACGCCTACAATCCCGTCGAGTGGTGGACCCGCGAGGACGACGCCGAGCGCGCGGGGCTCGAATACGTCAAACTCGTCCTCTCCCTATTCCGATAACCCCTCGGCCCAGCCCAAGAGCAGGGGGCCAACGAGACATCACCGAAAATCCCCGCGACACGTTTTTCCATTCGCTGATCGAAGGTCAGCCCGCGAAAGGGGGACGTCGCGTGAACGCGCTGGCACGGAACTGGTGGGCCGTGGTACTCCGCGGCGTATTGGCGATTGCGTTCGGCCTGATCGCATTCTTCTATCCGACCCTCACGCTGCCGTTGCTCGTGCTGCTGTTCGGGGCGTACGCACTCGTCGACGGCGTTTTTGCCTTCCTTGCGGCAATGCGCGCGGCGGCGCGACACGAACGATGGGGGGCCTTCATCCTCGAGGGAATCTCGGGCGTGGCGGCCGGTATCCTGACGTTCGTCTGGCCTGCCATGACGGCGCTCGTTTTGCTCTATCTGATCGCGGCGTGGGCGGTCATCACCGGGATCTTCGAGATCGTCGCGGCGATACGGCTGCGCAAGGAGATTGCCGGAGAGTGGATGCTGGGACTCGGGGGTCTTGCCTCCATCGTCCTCGGCGTGCTGCTGGTCGTGTACCCGAGTTCCGGCGCCCTTGTAGTGATTTGGATCATCGGGCTGTACGCGATCCTGTTCGGCGTGCTGCTGCTTGGCCTGGGCCTGCGTCTGCGGGGGATGGCCGGAGCGGCGGCGGTGCAGAAGGCGCTTTAGCGGGTGGTACCGGCCAGGCGTGATTCGGCCGGTCCGCCGGCGGGAGATTTCTCTTTCAGCAGCGTGTCCAGTTCTCGCGTCGCTTCGGCGAGTTCCGCCTGCAGCCGCCCCTTACGGAGCAGCGTCACCGCTTCCTTCAGATACTCCACGGCGGATTTGGTCCGGCGCTGTGCCCGTGCGGTCATGCCGAGCATGACCAGCGCGCGTCCACGCCGGCCTGGTTCGTCACCCTGACCCGCCAGGGCCAGCGCCGAGCGCGCCGTGTTCTGAGCCTGGACGATCCGACCGGCTCGCAGCTGCGCCCGCGCCAGGTCGGTTAGCGAATCAGTCCTGAGGCCCGGATCGCCATCTTGGAGCACCTGCATCCCACGCTCCAATGATTCCTGCGCGGCATCCAGGTGACCGGCGTCCAGCTGCAGCCGGCCGAGTTGATGCATGACGGAACCCAGTGCCGCGTTCTCCTCCGCCGTCTGCAGGGTGTCTCGAGCCCGCTGCAGCGCATCGATTGCCCGGTTGAAGTGGCGGGCCGCCGCGTGCGAGCGGCCGATGCCCGCGTACGCCCGGCCCAAGGCCGCGTCCAATCCTTCACGTTCCGCAGTGCGCACCGCCTCTTCGAAGACGCGCAGCCCCCGTGCCGGTTTGCCCTGGTCGACCAGGATCGAGCCGTGGAGGATGAGCGCGTTGCAGCCGTCGAGGGTCCGCAGTGTGCGGCTTGCGCGGAAGGCCGCCAGCGCGTCTTCGACGTTCGTGCGGGCATGAGTGAGGTCGCCG
>DASYRL010000116.1:0-12384 GCA_036004445.1 bacterium | reverse complement strand
ATGACGGCCGTGCTGTACGTGGTCTTCGCGCGCGCTCTGAACGTGTTGCTGCCGATGGGACCGCTGGGGCCCTGAGGGACGATCCCGATGCTGGAACGATTCGCTCTCGGCGCGCAGATCGCATTCCAGCCCATTGCGCTGCTGATGATGGCCGTCGGCGTGGCCTGGGGGATTGTCGGCGGGGCGCTGCCGGGCATCTCCGGCTCGATGGCGATGGCGCTGCTGCTGCCGCTCACGTTCGGGATGGACCCCGCGGTCGCGCTGATGATGCTGGCGGGTATCTACATCGGCGCGATGTACGGTGGATCGATCACTGCGATCTTGATCCGTACCCCGGGCACGCCGGGGGCGGCGGCGACCATTATCGACGGGTATGAGTTGTACAAGCAGGGCCTGGGCGCGAAAGCCCTGGGCGTGTCGCTGGTGACCGGCACCGTCGGCGGGATCGCCAGCGTGTTCATCCTCATCGCGCTTGCCGTGCCGCTGTCGGCGGTGGCGCTGGCCTTCGGGCCCCCGGAGTACTTTGCGCTGGGGATCTTCGGCCTTGCGCTGATCAGCAGTTTCGTCGGACGGGACCTGCTCAAGGGCGTGATTTCCGGGGTGCTGGGGCTGATCCTCGCGACGGCCGGCACCGACCCGTTTTCGGGGACGCCGCGTTTTACGCTAGGGACGACCGATCTGCTCACCGGCGTGGAGCTGGTCGCCGGCATGATCGGGCTGTTCGCGGTGTCGGAGATCCTCTATCAGGTCGCCGAATCCACGGACTGGCAGACGATCCGCAGCAAAATCAGCACGCAGCTGCCGACCTGGATCGAACTGGTGAAACTCAAGACGGCGATGGCCATCGGGATCGTGATGGGCACGATCGAGGGGCTGCTGCCCGGCGGGGGCGGCGCCATTGCCGCGTTCATCTCCTATAACGAAGCGAAGCGCTGGTCGAAGACGCCCGAGGAGTTCGGGCACGGCTCGCTGGAGGGCATCGCCGCCCCGGAAACCGCGAACAACGTCGTGACCGGCACGGCGATGATCCCGCTGCTGACCTTCGGGATCCCTGGATCCAACGGGGCCGCGATCATGCTCGCGGCGATGATGCTGCACGGCATCCAGCCCGGCCCGCAGCTGTTCCAGCGCACGCCGCAGATCGTCTACGGGTTGTTCGTGGGCATGCTGGTCGCGAACGTGATGATGCTGGTGCTCGGCTATCTGGCGCTGCGGCCGTCGATCGCGGTGGTGAACGTGCGGCGGCCGCTGCTGTTCGCCGGCATCCTCGGCTTGGTGCTGGTGGGCGCGTACTCGATCAGCAACCGCATGTTCGAGGTCTGGATCGTCCTGGGCACCGGCGTGCTGGGGTACGCGATGCGCCGCTACGGGTTCAATGTGCTGGCAATGGTGCTGGGCCTGGTGCTTGGCTTCCTGGTCGAAGCGAACCTGCGCCGGTCGCTGCTGATCTCGCTCGGCAACCCATGGGTTTTCTTTACCCGGCCCATCTCCGCGCTGCTGCTGATCTTTGCGATCATCACGCTGTTGTGGCCGATCATCCGCCAAGTCCGCGACGACCGGCGCGCCCGCGCCCTCGCCGCGGCTCCCGAAGGATAGCGCGCTCCTCTGCGATGGATCTCCAGCTGCGCGGCAAGAGCGTCCTGGTCGCCGGCGCCACGCAGGGCATCGGGCTCGCCGCGGCCCGTCTGTTTGGCGCTGAAGGTGCGGCGCTGGCGCTCATCGCGCGGGATACCGCCGCGCTCGCCGCGGCCCGCGGGGAGGTCGAAGCCGCCGGCGGGCGCGCGATGGTGGCCGCCGCCGACCTCACGGATGATGTGCAGGCCGCCGCCGCGGTCGAAGCCGCCGTGCGTGCGCTGGGTCCGCTGCACGCGGTCGTGTGCGCAGTGGGCCGGGGATTTCGCGGGGCCTTCACCGAGTTGGATGAGGCCGTCTGGCGCGAGGCGTTCGAGCTCGACTTCTTCGCGCCGCTGCGGTTGGTCCGGCTAACGGTCCCGCACCTCGCCCGCGGGAGCCGGATTGTCCTGCTCGGCGCCGCGTCCGCCAAGCAGCCGCATCCGGGGCAGGGACCGTCGAATGCGGCGAAGGCCGCGCTGGCCAACCTCACACGCGATCTCGCCTCCGAACTGGCACCGTCGGGCATCACCGTGAACTGTGTGGCGCCGGGGCGAATCCTCACCCAGCGCCGCCGGAACCGGCTGCAGAGTGACGCCGCCCGCGACGCCGATGCGGCCGAGATCCCGCTGGGGCGGCACGGCGAGCCCGAGGAGGTGGCCGCCGTGGTCGTGTTCCTGGCCTCGCCTCGCGCCTCGTACGTGACGGGACAGTCGGTCTACGTCGACGGCGGGTTGATTCGCGCGGTATGATCCCGGCGGCCGAGGACGCGCGGCCGGACGACGCGGCGCTCGCCGGCCGGCGGCGCTGGGCATGGATCCCGTGGGCCGCGTTCGTCATCTTCTTCCTCACCGCTGCCGCGGCGCCACTGCCCGCCGGACTGGCCCGCCCTGGTGCGTTCGCGATCGCCGCGCTGGCATCGGCGATCATCTTCTGGGGCAGCGGCGTGCAGGATCCGTCGCTGACCGGGCTGTTGCTGATCTCGCTGATCGCGCTGCTCGGCGTGATGTCGTTTGCGGACGCGATCGCCGGATTCGGCACGGAGTTCGTCTGGCTGCTGGTCGTGACGTTCATCCTGGCACGGGCCATGGGAGACGTGGGGTTGGGCCGGCGGATCGCGCTCAGCCTCCTGCGCCGCGCCGGAAGCAGCCCGTCCGCGGTGCTGTTCGCCCTGCTCGCCGCCGTGGTCGTGCTGTCGTTCATGATTCCGACGGCCGCCGGGCGCATCTCCGCCATCCTGCCGGTCTGTTTGGGCATCATCGAAGCCGCGCGGCTGTCCCCGGGGTCGCCGTTTGCGAAGGCCATGCTGATCGGTACGTCGCACACGTCGATTCTTGCCGGCATCGGGCTGATGACGGCGGCCGGGGCGACGGTCTATGCGGCGGGCGCGTTCGAGAGCCTGATCGGATTCCGCTGGGCGTACCTGGCGTGGCTCGCCGCGTTCTTTCCGGTGGTGATCATCTTCATGCTCATCCTGTGGCGGATGCTGCTGCGCATGTTTCCCCCCGAGCGCACGGAACTCGCCGCCAGCGCCGACTTCGTCCGGACGGAGCTCGCCCGGTTGGGACCGCTGTCGACGCCCGAGCGGAAGATGCTGGCCGTGTTCGCCGGCGTGCTCGCCCTGTGGATCCTCGGGCCGCGCCTGGGTGTCAGCACGCCCCAGGCCGGCATGCTCGGCGCCATCGCGCTGATGCTGCCGGGCATCCGGGTGCTGAGCTGGGAGCGCGCGCTGGACGCCGTGCGGTGGAACGTCATCATCCTCTTCGGCGTGTCCCTCGCGTTGGCGAGTGCGCTCGAACGCTCCGGCGCCGGGCGCTGGCTGACCGACGTCACGCTGCGGGTGCTCCACCAGCCCTCACCGGTTGCCGCCGCGCTCGTGCTGGCGCCGCTGGTCATGCTGGTGCGCGTCGGGTTTGTGAACAACCTCGGCATGATCGCCGCGGGCCTGCCGCTGGCCATTACCCTGGCGCGTGGATGGGGATTGAACCCGGTGTGGATCGGCATGGTCGTGGTGCTGACCGCGGGGCCGGGGTTTGTGCTGCCGACGCAAACCCCCACGGGCATGATCACGATGGGCTACGAGCACTACCGGATCCGAGACTACATGCGTACGGGCGCGGTCGCCTCGATCGTGCTGCTCATCCTGACCTGGCTGGCGGCGTTTCTGTACTGGCCGCTGCTGGGCTACCGGCCTTAAGGTTCCCCCGGACCCGTGGGATCCGGGTACTTCGCTTCGACGGGCCGCGGGTCGACGTTATCTAGCATCCGGTTGACCGGCGATTCCGACAGATGCGTGTCCTCGTCGCCGTCGAACAGGCGCACCGCGAACGGCGCAAACAACGGATCGTCGGCCATCGACGGGGCGTGCGCCTGAATCAACACCATCGGGCGTTCGGAGCGGTTCCACATCCAGTGCGCTGTCCCGCGCGGCACCCGGAAGAAATCGCCCTGGCGCAGATGGTAGCCGCGTTCGCCGACGAAGAACCAGACCTCGCCGTCGACCACGTAATTCAGCTGCTCCGCGTCGTGTGCGTGCGGGCGCGAATGATATCCCGCCGGGCGGTGGGCCACCATCAGGTTGACGTGCCGGCCGCTGACGAAGGTGGTCTCAAAGGTGGTGCCCTCCTCCAGCGTCACCCCACGCCGCGGGACTCGGTCCGACGAAGCTTTCAGGCTCATGCGCATCCCTCCCGAGGTGAGGTATTCTGCAGGCAGGTGCGTTCTCCGACTTCGCGTGAGGTGCTGCATGGACTCCATGGTGGAAGATTACTGGAAGACGCTCGACGAGCTGCACGCGGATATCTTCGAGGCAGTCGAGCCGCTGACCGACGATGAGATCAACTGGCGCCACCCGGCGCTGTCCAACAGCATCGGGATCCTCCTGCGCCACGTCGCGGGGTCGGAGCGGTGGTGGATCGGAGAAGTGATCGGCGGGCGGCCGATGCACCGGGTGCGGGACACGGAATTTGAGCACGAGCGGCTACAGAAGGCGCCGCTGGTGGCGGGGCTGCGCGAGGCGCTCGCGCTCGTCAAGGGAGTGCTCGAGCAGACCACGCCGGCCGACTTAGGCCAGGTCCTCGAAGGCGAGCGACGGGGCAAGCCCTATCGCTACACGAAGGAGTGGGCGCTGCTGCACTCACTGCAGCACACCGCCTACCATTTGGGACAGATTCAGCTGTTTCGGAAAATGGCCTCGAATAGATAGTCATTGCGAGCGAAGCGAAGCAATCTCGAGATTGCTTCCCCGCTACGCTCCTCGCAATGACTACTGAGTGGGTGGAGTGCGCTTCTCGCCGCCCAACCCCGCCTCGCGGGCGCGGACAATGGCCTGGGCGCGGTCGGCCACCTGCAATTTGCTGAAGATGTTGGACACGTGGTTGCGGACGGTTTTGCCGCTGAGGAACAGCCGCTGCGCGATCTGAGAATTGTTCAACCCCTGCGCGATGAGGTCCAGCACTTCACGTTCTCGTTCCGTGAGGTCGGGGAAGGCAATCTGGGCCGCGGTTTCCCCCCGCAGTCCCGCGAAGAAGGCGATCAGGCGCCTGGCGATCGCCGCGCTAAACAGTGCCTCGCCGCTGGCGACGGCCGTAATGGCCCGCACGAGCTCGGATTGATCCGCCCCCTTCAACAGATAGCCCCGCGCGCCCGCGCGCATGGCGGCAAAGACAGAGTCGTCGTCATCAAACATCGTCAGCACGATGATGCCCGCATGGGGGCTGGCGGCAAGGATGCGGCGGGTGGCTTCGATGCCGTTGAGCCCGGGCATCTGAATGTCCATCAACACGACATCGGGTTGTTCCGTCGACGCCAGCGCCACCGCGTCGTCGCCGGTGGCGGCCTCCCCCACGACCTCCACGTCGGGCAGCGATGCCAGCAGCGACCGGACGCCCTCCCGAAAGAGGCGATGGTCGTCGGCGATCAGGACGCGGACGTTCTCCACGTCCTGAGTCACGACTTCTCCAGCGGCAATCGGGCAACGATGCGGGTACCCCCTCCGGCCGCCGGCTCGATCCGGTACGTTCCGCCGAGCTCCGCGGCGCGCTCACGCATCGAGGTGAGGCCGACGCCGGCCCGGTTGTCCTTCGAGACGCCCACGCCGTCGTCGACGACCTCGACCTGCACCGCGTCGTCGATGGAAATCGAAACCCGGCACTCCCGCGCCCGCGCGTGTCGGACGACGTTCGTGAGCGCCTCCTGGGTGATGCGGTAGGCGGCGACTTCGATCGCGGCCGGCAACGGGGGGAGCCGGTCCGGAGCCGCCATCGAGATCCGCAGGCCGTTGGCCTGCAGGCTGCCGATCTGCTCGCGCAGCGCCGGGATCAATCCCAGCTCATCGAGCGCCGGAGGCCGCAGCTCGTACACCAGTCGGCGGATGTCGGCGATGGCCGCCTGCATCTGGACTTTCAGATCCGCCAGCATCGCGTCCGCCTGCTGCGGATGCTGAGCGAGCAGGTTGCGGGCGGCGTCGAGCTTCAGCGTGATCCCCGCCAGCGCCGGGCCCAACCCGTCGTGGAGGTCGCGGCGCAAACGGCGGCGCTCCTCTTCCCGCGTGGTGACGAGCCGTTCCCGGGAGCGCTGCAAATCCTCCGTGAGCAGGACGGCGTGCGCCGCGGCACCGATCTGCTTCGCGATGTCCTCGAGCAGGCGCTGTTCCGCCGGCGCAAACGGCTCACCCGCGCCGCGCGGGGAAAGGACCACTTCGCCGATCGACAGGCCCTGATAGGCCAGGGGCATGACGACCGGGGTGCCCCGCGGCAGCCCGCAGGCGGCCACCGTATCCATCGAGGCGCCGCGGCGCAGCGCCACGGCCGCGTAGGGAAGCTTCAGCGTCTGCGCGACCGTCTCGACAATGGCCGGGAGTACCGCCTCGGGCGCAACCACGGCCTCCAGGCGCCGGCTTAGAGCCGACAACACGGTGTACGGATCATCACGTTCCCCATACATCCAGCGGTTCACCGCGCGCTGCAGGCGTTCCCGGAGCGGCTGGGCCAGCAGGGCGACCGCGGCGGCCGCCGCCAGGGAGAGCACCGGGTTCCCGCGGACCTCGAAGAGCGCGCCGATGTAGCCGACGATGGCGACGTAGATGCCAACGATACTCGCCGTGAGCGCGCCGTAGACCAGGGCACGGTTGGTGATGACGTCGATATCGAAGAGCCGGTACTGCAGGATGGCGACCGCCAGGGCGATCGGAAATAGCAGGGTCAGGAGGCCGATCGCATTCGTATCGATCAGCGGCCGGCCCACCAGCACGCTCGGCAGCTGCCACAACAACAGACCCCCGACACCTGCGATCACCCCGCCGAGCACGACCCAGCGGACCTGCTGCCGCCCGACGGGATCGCGTGTCACGCGATAGCTCCAGATGATCGCGCCAACCAGCAGAGCCAGATAGGCAGTGGCAAGCACGCTCTCGATGCGCATACACTCCGCGATGACCAGCAGGGCGCTGCCCGCCCCCGGCCATGTGGCGGCCAGGTAGAGGGTCGTGACGGCGAACGGGGCGGCATAGAGTGCGGGGATGATCCATCGGGCTCGGGAGAGCGCCAGCTTGGGCTGAGGGAAAATGAGCGCAAAATGCACGCCGGCGACGGCGAACACCATGTAGGCGCCGAACGTGGTGAGCTTGTACAGCCAGAACCCCGTGACCTCGACGAGGTCGCGCACGCCGAGTCCGAACGACCAGGTCGTGGCGCTGGTGATGGCGGCCGCCCACAGAAATAGCACGCGTGCGGCGAGCAGGTCGGGCCGGCGGACGAACACGAATGCGGCGATGGCAAGCGAGGCCCCCGCGAAGAGGATCGTGCCCCACACTCGCGTCAGCACGGCGCGCAGCGGGTAGGCGCCCAGGGTCACCGGCACCGTCGTGCGCAGTCCGTCGCGCTGCACGGTGTAGATAACGCCCTGGCCGGACGTCCACCGCGTCCGCACCCGCCAGGGCTGCCACAGGGTGCCCGCCACGGCCTCCAGCGGCAGGCCGTCGACGGCGATGACCACGTCGCCCTCGCGCAGTCCGCCCGGGCGCGACACCAGCGGCGACACGGCCACGCCGTCCACAGTCCAGGCCTCGCGCGACGGAATGATCCACGCGCCGTCTGAGGGGCCGGAAATCTGCCGCCAGAGGTACGCTGCTCCCAGCGCCACCAGGATGGCGACGACCGCGAGTGTCTGCTGTCCGGCACGTCCGAGCCGGTTCATGGCCTGTATTATTCGCCCCGCACGACTTCAGCCCCGCGTCCGCGACGCTGGGTGGCGAGCGCGCCGGATTACTGCGTTCCGGCCGCCTGCCCGCGCACCACGGCGAAGAAGAACAGGGCCAGAATCACACCTGCGGCCATCAGCGTGACATGAAACACGTACTCGATGGCCAAGAGGCCGCCCATGTTCATCCCGTTCGCAACATGCAGGCTGTCATGAGGCCACCAGTTGGCGAGCAGCCACGCGATCGAGAGATAGGCCGCGACCGCGAGGCCCTTCGATCGGGGGAGGACATGGCGCACGACTGGAAACCCGAAGATCAAGAAGGAGATGCCGAGGCCGAATGCGATCGCTTCGGCGACCGTGAGGAGGATGAAGAGCAGCAATTGAGCACCCGTAGGCAGCATGATCTCGGGCGATGGACGCCAGAACGAGCCGAGAGGGCCGCTTGGGTTGGCCAGGAATGCGATGACCGCGAGCACGAGGGTCGTGCTCGTCCACTTGATCCAATGCTGCGGGGCCGCTGGTGTGAGGACGTGACTGTTTGCCGACATGGTTTCTACCCTCCCGGGGGAATGTGTTGGGTAGAGTACAGGTCCAGCCGTCCCGGCGTCATGGGAGCGCGGTCCTGTTGATCGCGGGACATCCAGGGCGTCATGGCGCCCGGCGGAGGGCGGCCCCGGCTATTCCCAGCCACCCGGCTCTGGCGCTGAGCAGTTGCATGCCGGGGGCTCATCTCACCATGACCGTGCCGGTCATCCCGGCTTTCTGGTGGCCGGGAACGGCGCAATAGTACGCGATCGTCCCGCCCAATGGGACCTTGACCAGCGCGACCACGGTCGCTTTCGCCGGCATCGCGACGTGCACGCCGAGCGCGTCGATGTCGAAACTGTGCGGGAGGGGATCACCGTTAGTCAGAAACACCGCGGTCGCCGTCCCGCTCTGCAGCACGATGTTCGCGGGTTCGAATTTCAGATTCGTCGCGGTGACGTGCAGCGTCGCGGCCGGAGGTTCGCTGAAGGTGGGTCCGCCCGACGGCGCGGCCGCCGCAGCATATCCCGCGACGACCATGCCCAGCCAGACGAACCCAAACGCCGCCATCGCAACGGCTTCACGGGACACCCCCCCGCCCGGCGCGCTGAACCTCACCGGCCGGATGCGCCCGGTTACCTCCAGCGCCCCGATGACCGCGAAGAGCAGCGTCGCTACACCGGTGAGGCCGAGCGTCGAGATCGTCAGCCACTGCGAGAAGCCCACGATCCCGGGTTTGGTGAATTCGTTGAGGAAGAACGGCAGCCCGGCGGCGATGAGGGGAATCTGCAGCGGCAGGACCGCGAGTTGGGCCCACCGCCGGCCGCGCACCACGGGTACGAACAGCGCGAGCGAGCCCAGGAAGGCCACGGTCGCCGCCCACGCCGCCAGCGGCGCGCCCGGCAATCGCTGCAGCCATTCCGCTCCGCCGACTTGGACGAAGATCAGCCGCGCCAGCCCCGCGATCTGGACGACCAGCCCGACCAGGACGACCAGCCGAGCCACCGAAATCCTCGTCGAGTTCATCCGTACCCGCCTCGCTTCTACCCGCCCCCTGAACCACTCGCTCCGCTCGAGTTCAGGGCAAGGGTTGCGGGCAGGTTTCAGTGTACGGGCGGCGCGTCCTGCTGTCATGGGAGTGCCGTCCTCACTTGTGTCAGGACAAGAAAAAGCCCGGACCGGGGACACCTCCCTGGTCCGGGCATGGACCTGTCGCTCTATTTCACGACGACGGTGCCGACCATGAACGGCAGGTGCACGGAGCAGTAATAGCGATAGGTGCCCGCTTTCGTAAACGTCAGGCTGAAGCTCGTCGGCAGGTTGCCGGGAAGCCCGGGCGGGAACAGCACCCCCGAGTTGACGAATCCCGTGCCCGCGTAAGTTTTCGTCTTCGTCGGCGTCATGATCTTCGGGTTGATCACCAGTAGCGGCGGACCTTGTTTCTGTGGCTCGGGCGTCACGTAATCGATCGGCTTCGCGCCGCTGCCGAACGTCACCGTGTGGATCTCGTAGGGATCTGCCATCTTCCAGGTCACGGTCGTCCCGCGGTTGATCACCAGCGGCTGGCGGGTGAACCGGAGAATCGAATAGCCATCCTTGACGCTGCCGATCAACGGTACGTTCACCGCGTTGCCCATCTGGTCGGGCTTGGTCGCGGCCCAGGCTTCCTGACCGGCCTTCGTGGCCGCGGCCTGCAGCTGCCTGGCGTCGGCCAGGACTTTCGCCGGATCACCGGTGGCGGCGTCGCTGACGACGACCTCACCACCCATGCTTGGCCCGTGCACTATGCACAGGTAGCTGTAAGTGCCCGCCTTCGTGAATGTCAGCGAGTAGGTCATCGGTTTGGACGGATCCTGCGGGACCCCGGAGGTCACGTACCCTGTGCCGTCGTAGGTCTTGCCCCCGGCCGGAAACGCCACCGCCGGATTTGCGATCCGCTTCGTCCCCTGTTGAATCTCAAAATCGGGTGGCTTCGCGCCACCGGTAAACGCGACGTTGTGGAAGCCGAAAACCTGCCAGGTGATGGTATCGCCCACGGCAATCTGCACGCGCCGTGGATAGAAGGCGTTCAATGAGACCGTCGCGTCCGGAGTCCCGCCTCCTCCCAGCAGTGTCCAGGTCCGCGCGGCCTGCGCGGCCGGCGGTGCCACCAGCGTGAACGCGGCCAGGGGCACGGTGATGACGAGCAGCAGCACGAGCGACTTGATCTTCACCCGATCTCCCTCCTCTGCCTCGCTTGGGATTGCACCCTATCTGAGGTGCGCGAGATCGTTCAACATGTCTGCGGGTTTGAAGTCGTAGCCGTAGGCGCCGAGCACGACGCCCCGCCGGTCGATCACGAAGACCGGCAGTGCGTGCTCCTGCAGGCCCTGTGAGGCCGGCCGTACCACGATGTCGTAGGCCTTGTACACAGCGGCCAGCGTACGCTCAGGTCCTGTCAGAAAAGACCAGCCGCGCGGGTCGGCCTGGTAGCGGCGGGCGTAGGTGCGCAGCACGCCCGGCGTGTCGTGCGCCGGATCGGTTGTCACCGAAACGAACACCACGTCCCGCACCCACCAGCCCCGCGCGGTCAGGTCACGCTGCACGCGCGCGAGGTTCGCCGTGACCAACGGGCAGACGTCGGTACAGTGCGTGTAGATGAAGTCCAGCACGACGAGTTTGCCGCGGAACTGGCCGAGGCGAACCGGGGCACCGCTTTGGCTGGTCAGCGTGAAGTCGGGCGCGGCCTTCCCGATGACCGGAAACGGCGGCGCGGCCGTGGCCGCGGGGCCCGTGGCCACTGCGATCGCGGCCAGCACGGCGGCCAACGCCTTGAGAGCGAAGCGCATCACCATCACCTGGTTGATCATACAGACGGAAGCGTCCCGCCGTCATGGGAGTCCCGTCCCCATGAGACCGGGACACGAAGGTTCGGCATACTACGCTTCGGGGGCGGGCTCCTGCTTGGGGGTCCGTCCGATCCACACCCCGGCCATCACGACGGCGGCGCCAGCGAGCTGCAGCAGGTTCAGCCGTTCGCCCAGCAGCACCCACGCCGACGCCAGCGCCACGATCGGGATGAGGTTGGAGTACACCGCGGTTCTCGCCCCGCCGACGCGCTGCACGGAACGGTACCACACGACGTAGCCCAGCGCAATCGCGAAGACCGCGGAGAAGGACAGCGCCGCCCACGCCCCGACGGTGACGCGGTCCCAGGGCTGCGCGGCCAGCTCCGGCAGCGAGATCAGCACCAGCGGCGGCACGCCCAGCAGCATCGTGACCGCGGTGAGCCGGAGCGGGGACATCCTGGTGAGCAACGGCCGGGAGAACACCGTGTAGCTCGCCCAGCAGATCGAGCACAGCAGCGTCAGCGCGTCGCCGCCGAGCGTCCGCGCGTCGAGGCGGAGCGTGCCGCCGGCGAAAACCAGGACGAACAACCCGCCGAAGGCCAGCAGGATGCCGCCCCAGGTCCGCGGCGTCAGCAGGTCCAGCCGCAGGGCAGCCCCCAGCAGCGCGACAAACAGCGGCACCATCGCCAGGATCAGGGCCGAGTTGCCGGCGGTCGTGCGCGCGATCCCCGAGATGAAGAAGGTTTGGTACAGCGTGTGTCCGACGATCCCCACCGCCAGCAGGGTGAGCCACTCCCGGCGCGGCATCCGCAGCGGCCCTTCGGTGACGCGCAGGATGGCGACGAGAATGAGCGCGCCGACCGCCATCCGCAGGGAGTTGAACGCCATCGGCGACAGCACCGCCAGCGCATTCTTAACGACGGCGAAATTGACCCCCCAGACGACGACCAGGGCGAGCATCGCCCCGTCGACGGGCCCGCTACGCGGTTCCCGCAAGCTGCATCCGGCGCGTGAGATCGCCCGCGGCGAGGATGGCCGCGATCATGCTGTCGGCCCGGGCGGCCCCGGTGCCGGCGATGTCGAACGCGGTGCCGTGATCGACCGACGTGCGGAGAAACGGCAGGCCGAGCGTGACGCTGACCGCGCCGTGGAAGTCGAGCGTCTTGGCGGCGATGTGGCCCTGATCGTGGTACAGCGACAGCACGGCGTCGTAGCGGCC
>DASYRL010000115.1:0-4313 GCA_036004445.1 bacterium | reverse complement strand
TACGACCGGAACCCCTAACAAGGATCACGGTAGTGGGTCGGCTTGACCGTCAGCTCCTTCGCAGGAGGGGTGGAGGGCCGTACCGCTCCGACACCGGAAGATACTGGGGGCGGGGGCGTCCTCCTGGGCCCCTCCGCCCGGTGTGGATCCTCCCATTCGGACACCCCCGCCCCCCTCATGAGTCCGACAGTGAGTCCAGGGCCCTCCACCCGGACAACCCCCAAGAGGGTCCACTCTGTTGGGCGGCGGCGAGCGGGGCGGCCACCGTGCGGAGATGGGAGGGCGGCAACGAATTGGCAGGCCGTTAGTTCAGGATCGTCGCAGCCAGGTCGCGAGGAAGCGGGAGAGACCGCCGTGAAAATCCCGTCGCATCTCGGCAGGCGCGCGCGAAAAGGAATATGAGGCCTGCAGATAATCCGGGCCGCCCGACTCGTAGCACGGTGGCCGTCCCCGAGCGGTCAGCCGCCGCGGTCATCCAGATTGACCCACTACCCGCGGTGAGGCGGTCTTGACACGGCCGGCCGGCGTGCGTAAGGTTGTCGTAATGATCCTCTACATGCCCCGGCAATGCATCTGTTCTCGGCGGAGGCAGGGTGTGCCTTCGCTGCTCCGTTCCGTCTAGCTCCCAGCACACAACCTGTCTCCGCGTATCCTGCCACACACTCTGTGGAGGAGGTTGGTGCGCATGAAAGTCGACCACAATTCCATCAAGTTCTCCCAGGTCAGTCTGACCGTGCTGGCGCTTGCGGCGTTCGTCACCGACGCGGGCTGGCTCGTCGGCATCCTCGCACTGATCATGGCGATCAGCACCGCCGTGCCGGGGTGGGGAGCGTTTAGGGCGGTCTACCGCTACGCGGCGCTGCCTTCGGGACTCCTGCGGCCGAACGTCGTCGACGACGATCCCGCGCCGCACCGGTTCGCGCAAGGGGTCGGCGCGGTGTTCCTCGGCGCGTCGTGGATTGCGCTCGCCACCGGTACAGCGGCCCTGGGCTGGGCCCTCACGCTGATCGTGGCCGCCCTGGCAATGCTCAACGTCGTGTTCAACTTCTGCGCCGGCTGCTTCGTGTACTATCAGCTCCGCCGGTACGGACTGGTCCGCCGCGAGGCTTAGGCGTGCTCGAGGTTCGCCTGCTCGTGCTGCTGGCCGTCGTGGCCTTGGCGGTGATCTTGTGGGCCGTGTTGTCGTGGCGCACCCGCCGGTTCCTCGCCACGACCGCCGCTGATCTGCTGCCTGTTCCCCGCGGAACACGCGCGCTCGTCATCGCGTTCACGACGCCGGACTGCGCGCCGTGCCGGACGGCACAGCGGCCGGCGCTGAAACGGCTGCACGTGGCCCACCCGGAGGCAGTCTCCGTCCGGGAGGTCGATGCGACGGTCGACCCGACGTTGGCGCAGCGCTTCGGTATCCTCAGCGTGCCGAGCACCGTGGTCATCGACCGCCAGGGCCGGGTTGTCGCCATCAATCACACGCTCGCCGTTTCCGGCAAACTCGCTGCCCAGTTGGGCTTGAACGGCACATCCCGGGCGTGATAGAATCGCCTGCACATAGGGCGATGAGGGAATCCCACTCCCGAGCCGGCCGCGAAGCCTCTTCGGTGAAGCGGCCCGGGTGTTCGCGCCGATAGCGCGAGTCGAGAGCCGGCAGTCAGCCGGAATGAGGGTGGTACCACGGGCGCGTCCCGTCCCTTGCGGACGGGGCGTTTTTGTTTGCGCCCGGTGGCGGACAAGGAGGTACGCCGATGGTAGTGGAGCGAGAAGCGGTCAAGGAGATTCCAAAGAAGGCCGGCAACATGAGCGAGTGGTATACGGCCGTGGCGCTGAAGGCGGAGCTCGCCGACTACTCGCCGGTCCGCGGCTTCATGGCGATCCGGCCATATGGCTACGCGCTGTGGGAGGGCATCCAGAGCTGGCTGGACCGCCGGTTCAAGGAGACCGGCCACGTCACCGCATACTTCCCGCTGCTGGTGCCGGAGAGCTTGCTACAGAAAGAGGCCGAGCACGTCGAAGGGTTCGCGCCGCAGGTTGCCTGGGTCACCCACGGCGGCGACGAGCAGCTGGCCGAGCGGCTCGCCGTGCGTCCGACCTCGGAGGCGATCATCCTGCCAATGTACGCGAAGTGGATCCAGTCCTATCGGGATCTCCCGGTGCTGCTCCTGCAGTGGAACAGCGTGGTGCGGTGGGAGAAATCGACCCGGCTGTTCCTGCGCACGGCGGAATTCCTGTGGCACGAGGGCCATACCGCCCACCGGACGTCGGACGAGGCGGACGCGGAGTGCCGGTTGATCCTGAGTATCTACAAGACGCTGCTCGAGGACGTGCTGGCGATTCCGGTCCTCGTCGGTATCAAACCGTCGAGCGAGCGCTTTGCCGGTGCGGACAACACCTACACGCTGGAGGCCTTGATGCCGGACGGCCAGGCCATCCAGGCCGGCACGTCGCATTTCCTGGGACAGAATTTCGCGAAGGCGTTCGACGTGAAGTTCCTCGACAGCGACAACCAGGAGAAGTATGTTTGGTCGACGTCGTGGGCGGTGACCACGCGACTGATCGGGACCCTGATCATGGCGCATGGGGATGACCGCGGACTCGTGCTGCCGCCGAAGATCGCGCCGTACGAGGTGGTCATCGTGCCGATCCTCGGCAAGTCAGACGAGACCGTTCTGCGCGCCGCCAACGCGCTGGCCGACACGCTCCGCGGCCGGTTTCGCGTCAAGCTCGACGACCGCGACGCGTACACCCCGGGGTGGAAGTTCAACGAGTGGGAGCTGCGCGGCGTCCCGGTGCGCGTCGAGATCGGCCCGCGCGACGTGGCCGCCGATCAGGTCGTTCTGGTCCGGCGCACCGGCAGGACGAAGGACGCGGTGCGGTTGGATGCCGCGCCGGAAGCGATCGCGACCGCGCTGAGCGAGATTCAGCAGGAGCTCTACGGTCAGAGCAAGATCTACCTCGACGACCACACCAGTGTTGCCGCCACTCTCGACGATTCGATCCACGACCTGCAGGCGCGGAAGGGCTTCGTGAAGGTGGGGTGGTGCGAGCGTCAGGAGTGCGAGGACACCTTGCGTGAGCGGACGGGCGCCTCGCCGCGGGTCATTCCGCTTGATGAGCAGCCGTCGGGAGAGAAATGCGCGGTGTGCGGCAACCCGGCCAAGGTCTGGGTCTATTGGGCGCGGGCGTACTGAGTGCGACATGGTGTCATTGCGAGCGAAGCGAAGCAATCTCGAGATTGCTTCGTCGCGTGCGCTCCTCGCAATGACTGCAAATGGCTGATCTCGATGACCTTCAGAGACTGAGGCTTCGGCTCCATCGTCTCGATCCACCCCGGCCGCTGCGCGACGCCCGCGCGGCGGCCGCATTTGTTCACGAGCGCAAGATGGTGCTGGCGACCGGCCGGTCGAGTCTACCGATGCTGGCGGAGGCCATCGTGGGCCATCCGATTCGGGGCAGCTGGATGGCGGATCCCGAGGTATTCCGTATCCACCGCTTGATGCACCGAGTCCATCGCTCAGGTGGCGTCGTCGCGGAATCTCTGGTCGAGGGGAAAGAGACGCTGATCGATCCATCGCTGGGGCCGGCCGTGGAGCGCGTCGCGAGCGACCGAGCCCGCAGGGATGGGGCGCTGCGAGACCTGCCTCCACTAGCGCGGAAGCTGCTCGACGAGGTCGAGTCTACTGGTGAGGTGCGCATGGACCGCTGGAGGGCTTCGCCTAAGGGCGGACGTGTTGCGCGCATGATGCTCGAGCGGCGGTGGCTGGTCGTCAGCCGATCTATTCACACAGAAAGCGGCTACCATACCGCCCTGGTCAGGCCGTGGAAGTTATCTCCCATCGCTGCGCGGTTTGGAAAGGCATCCCGGCGTCTCGGCTACGAGGATGCGCAGCGCAGACTGTGGCGGGCGGCGGTCAGATCAGCAGTGGTCGTGCTGGAGGGGGAAGCGCGGAAGTGGTTTCCATTCGGTGATGCCGCCCTGTACTTGCTGCTGGAAACGGGGGAACTCCAACGGCGGCCGGAAGGTCGCAAGATCTGGCTGACGTCCGAACAGTCGCACTAAAGTTGTCATTGCGAGCGAAGCGAAGCAATCCCGGGTCTCCGGATCATATCGAGATTGCTTCGTCCCGCCACGCCCTTGCGGGCTCGCGGCTGCGGCGCACACGCTCCTCGCAATGACCACCTGGACGACTCTAGTCTACGAACAGCGGCACGATCTCATACTTGTTCACGTCCAACAGTCCGCGGTCGGTGATCTTCAAGGCCGGGATCACCGACAGCGCCAGAAACGACAGCGTCATGAATGGGTCATCGAGCCGGCTGCC
>DASYRL010000114.1:0-15865 GCA_036004445.1 bacterium | reverse complement strand
TCTCGGGTTGACGGTGCAGCAGCGAATATTCGACCTGATTGGAGGCGAGCGGGATGCCGCGCTTCGCCAGCGCCGCGTGCGCGATCCGCATCTGGTCCGCCGAGTAGTTGCTCACTCCGACCGCGTTGATCTTGCCCGCCTCGACGGCAGCGGCCATGAACTCCATCAGTTTGGGAATGGAGATACGATTGGAAGGAAAGTGATGCTGGTACAAATCCACCCAGTCCCGCCCCAAACGCGCCAGGCTGCCTGCAAGCGCTTGCGGCATGTCTTCCGTTCGCGAGAATGGGCTCGGCGGGAACTTAGTGGCGATCAACACGTCTATGCCGCGTGACAACTCCCCCAAGCGCCTTTCCGAGGCCCCGCCACTGTACATCGCGGCGGTGTCGAACAGCGTCACCCCAGCCGCCATGCTCACCTCGAACGCGCGCCTCTCTTCCTCAGCCCCATGAGCGCCGCCGTACGCCAGCTTGGCTGGTGTCCAGCGAGCGAATCCTGACGGGTCCCCCCACGTCATTGCTCCAACGCCAAGCCGCGGCACTCGAAGGGGACTCTTTCCTAACAGACCCATGTGAGGATTCTAGGACACTGAGGGGCTACGTGGGTGTACGAAAGGACAGGTCCTCTCCGGTGGCGAACAGCGCGTCGGACCATGAGCGAACTGTCCTCGTCCTTTATCGAAGGCATGCCCAAGGCGGAACTCCACCTGCATCTCGAGGGCACGCTCGAACCCGAGCTGAAATTCGAGCTGGCCGCCCGCAACAGGGTCGTTCTGCCCTACGATTCCGTCGCGGCGATGCGCGCCGCGTACCACTTCGACGACCTGCCCTCGTTTCTGGCCGTCTACTACGAAGGGATGAGCGTTCTGCGCACGGAGCGGGATTTCTATGACCTCGCCATGGCATACTTCCGAAAAGCTCGCTCGCAGAACGTCGTCTACGCCGAGGTTTTCTTCGATCCTCAGGCCCATACTGCGCGCGGCATTCCCTTCCGCACCGTCATCGAGGGCTTCCACCGCGCCCAGCAGGACGCGGCCGCGTCGCTGGGCCTGCGCAGCCAGCTCATCATGTGTTTTCTGCGCGACCTGACCGCTGCATCCGCGATGGAGACGCTGGAGCAGTCGTGGTCCTTTCGGGACTGGATCGTCGGGGTCGGGCTGGACTCCGACGAGCGGGGCAATCCGCCGGTCAAGTTCAAGGACGTGTTTGCCAGCGCGCGCAGCGGAGGCTATCGTTTGACGATGCACTGCGACGTCGACCAGGACGACTCCGTCGGCCACATCTGGCAGTGCCTCGACGACATCGGGGTGGAACGGATCGACCACGGCATCAACGCGCTTGAGGACGGAGCCCTGGTGAGGGAGATCAGGAACCGGGGTCTGGGGCTGACCGCGTGTCCGATCTCGAACAGCTACGTCACCGACGGACCGAAAGCGCGGGAGATCAAAACCATGCTCGACGGGGCCGTCCGCGTGACGGTCAACTCCGATGACCCCGCGTACTTCCCCGGGTACATGAATGAGAACCTGCTCGCGGTGCACACCGCGGTCGACCTCACGCGTGACGAGGTCATGCAGTTGGCCCAAAACGCGTTCACCATCAGCTGGCTACCGCAGGACGAGAAAGACGACTACCTGGCTGCCCTCGCGGCGTATGCGCGGCAGGAGCGCGTTTGATCGATCAGTTCCCCTGCAGCGCCGCGTAGATTTGCTCCTGGACCCACTTCGGGTGCTGCACCAACACCCCGTGTCCGGCTCCATCCGCGCCCGGATAGGTGACCAGCACCGCTCTGTTCGGGCCGAGGAGTCGCTGGTAGCCCTCAACGAGGGCCTTGCCGTACGTCCACTGGATATAGAGGTCCTGGCGACCATTGATAACGGTGAGCCGATCCCGAATGTGCAGGGGTGTACAGTCCAAGCATACGGGTGCGTTGGGAGCGAGCGCACTGGTTTGGGTCCGGCACACTCCTCCGTTGGTGCTCGACGCCTGCGGGGTCTGGCTGCACGAGCACGCTTCCGAGTTGAACCTCGGACCCGCGGTGGCGCAGGAGCAGCGGTCCCAGTCCGGTACGATGGCACGCTGTTCGACGTATACGTTCTGCGGAACGCCCGTCGTGCGGGACCACGGCGCAGCCAGCCGGTTCAGCACATAATCGGTCAGCGCCTTCCGGCAGGCGCTCCCGGCAGGGCATTCGGCGGGTGTCACGCTGAGGTCGACGGCGTTGGTCGATGGATTGATGCGAGCGGTACATCCACTCTCCGGCCCGTCATACGGCGGCTGGCCCCGGTAGGGAAACAGCAGCCGGAACAGGTCCATCTCGACGTCGAGCTTCAGCCGGCGGTCCAGATTGGGCTGACGCAGCTGATCGAACAGGACGGTGACGCACTGTGCCTGGTTGCCGCCGACCGCGGCGCTATCGACCGACCCGCCAGGCTTGGTGGCGATCAACACCAGGTCGCGAATGATCCGGGACGGCCGCACGGCCGGAGACAGGAAAGCATACTTCAGCGCCGCCAGCGTGCCCAGCGACCAGCCGACGAGGTTGACCTGATCCGTGCGAATTCCGTATTCGGCGCCGATGCTCTCCAGCAGCGCATCCACATCGTTCGCCAGGCTGTCCAGCGTCGTCGGGCGGTTTCCCTGGCTGTCGCCCACCCCCGGATAGTCAAAGAGCACGAGGCGGTAGTCGTGACAGAGCGATCGCGCTCCGTCCTCCGCCGAACTGTATGCCAGGGCCCGGGTGATCTTCGGGCTCTGGTCGCTGTTCGTGATCATTTGGACCGGCCAGTCGGGCAGAATGCCGCCCGTTCCGTTGAACATCACGATGAGTTCATTGCTCCGGGCGCCGTCGCCGATGACGAGGTACTCAAGGGTATTGCCCGTTCGAGCGTTGGTCAAGGTCGCCAACTGAGGCCGCAGCGCCCGGAGGGTTTCGACATCCGCGCAGGCGACGGCCCTGTGTGAGGCGGATGGCTGGGCGCCGGCCCCTGGCGGCGCGACCGCTCCGTACAACGCTCCAGCCACTACCAGCACGACCGCGATTGCTGAGACCCGTCCGGCCACCGTAGACATGTGCGGACGGTTCGCGGATTGCCGCGACTCGCCTGCTTTCTGAAGCGAACGAAGCGTGCGGAACGAGCCGCGACCCGGGTGGGGTCGGGATCCCTCGGGCGGCAGGAGGACCTCGCCTGCTATCGAATGGCCTTCCAATCGTCGCGCATGTGGGGTAATGTATTTCTCAGTCATCTTGTATTCCGGGGAGGAACTCATGAAGAAAGCGGTTTCGACGTTCGTCCTGGCCGGTATCCTGCTGCTGGCGATGGTAGGGATCTCCTACGCCATCACCAACGGCGTGCCGGACGGCAACAACCATCCGTACGTCGGGTTGATCGTCTTTGACGTCGGCAATTCGCCTTCACATCGGTGCAGCGCGTCGCTGCTGTCGCCGACCAAAGTCCTGACGGCCGGTCACTGCACCGACGGCACATCCCGGGCGCGGATCTGGTTCGATGAGGTCGTCACCGGGAATCCCGAGTATCCCTTTAGCGGAGCAACGTCATATGACGGCGTCCCATACACGTACCCCGGCTTCTGCATCGGATGTGGTAACGGGCTGCCGGGGTTTGCCCTCGGAGACGTCGGTGTGGTGATTTTGACGGAAAAGGTCCCCACCAGCGTCGTCAGTCAGTATGCGACCCTTCCTCCGGCGGGCTTCAACGACACGCTGCCCAACAAGACCAAGGTTGACCTCGTGGGCTACGGCGTCCAGGAGCAGATCCACGGTGGTGGAATCCCCGTCTGGACCGGGCTGCGGAACCGATTCTACGCCCCCAGCGAGATCGTGTCGGGTGACTTCTCCTGGAGCGACAACTTCCTCCGGATCGCGCTCAACCCGGGCGGCGGGTCGGGCGGAACGTGCTTTGGGGATTCCGGTGGCCCCGATCTGCTCGCCGGCACGACGAGGGTGCTGGCCGTGAACTCGTACGTGACGAACTCGAACTGCTCGGGCACCGGTTACTCTCAGCGCGTGGACATCCAGGATATCTTGAACTGGATCAAGAGCGTCAAATAGGCCACTCGGCTCACACACTGGCCGAACGGGCCCGGCGGTTCGCCGGGCCCGTTTCCGTTCCACCGGGCAGGGTAGGGTTGATCAAGACGTAGAAGACTGATGCAGGGTCAGCGAAGGAGGGCTAGCGATGTCACAGGTCCGCCTGCTCGTCGGAACGCGCAAGGGAGGATTCATCGTCACCTCGGACGCCGCCCGAAAACAGTGGGAGATCTCCGGACCCCACTTCGGCGGTTGGGAGGTGTTCCACATCGAGGCGTCACCGCACGATCCCGACCGGCTGTATGCCTCGTTATGGACGGCGTGGCACGGCGCGGTCATCCAGCGCAGCGGCGACGGCGGACGGACGTGGGAGGCGGTGGGCAATCAGTTTGTCTATGCCGACGCGGACGCCACCCACCAGGACTTTGACGGGAAACCCATCCCCTGGCGGTTCAAGCGCGTGTGGCACCTCGAGCCAACCCTCGATCGACCGGGCACGCTCTACGCCGGCGTGGAAGACGCGGCGCTCTTCCGTTCCGACGACGACGGCGACACGTGGGAGGAACTGACCGGACTGCGGCGGCACCCCACCGGGGCGTCGTGGCAGCCGGGGGCGGGGGGCATGGGTCTGCACACGATCGTGCTCGATCCCGCCGACCCGCGGCGAGTGTTCGTCGCGATTTCGGCGGCGGGCGTCTTCCGCTCCGAGGATGCGGGAGAGACCTGGCAGACGGCCAACAAAGGGCTGCGCGCGACCTACACGCCCGAACCCGAGCCCGAAGCAGGGTACTGCGTCCACAAGATCGCGACGCATCCGTCGCGGCCACAAACGCTGTTCATGCAGAAACACGGCGGCGTCTACCGCAGCGACGACGCGGGGGGATCGTGGACGAACATCAGCGGCAACCTCTCCTCGGACTTCGGATTCCCGATTTCGGTCAACGCGAACGAGCCGGAGACGGTCTACGTCGTACCCATTACCAGCGACACCCAGCACTACCCGCCGGACGGCGCGCTGCGCGTCTGGCGAAGCCGGCGGGGGAACGCGGAATGGGAGTCCCTCGGCGAGGGGCTGCCCGCCCGCGACTGCTACGTCAACGTCCTGCGCGAGGCGATGGCCGTCGACCGGCTGGATCCCTCCGGGATCTACTTCGGGACCACCGGCGGCCAGCTCTATGGATCACCGACCGGCGGGGACCGGTGGGATGCGCTGGCCATGCACCTCCCGCCCATCCTATCGGTCGAGGCCCAGGCGATCGGGTAGGGTCACGATGGAGCCGCTCCGGATCCACGTCGCGCTCCCGGCGCACCTCCGCCGGCTCACGGGGACGTCCGGATCGGCGGTGACCGTGGAGCTGCCGCCGGGCGCCGGCGGCGCGGTCACGCTGGGAACCGTGCTCGATGCGTTGGAACGCGCGTACCCGGCGCTGCGCGGGACGATCCGCGACTATCCGGCCGCCGGGTCGTCGACTCCCGGCCCACTGCGGCCGTTCGTGCGGTTCTTCGCGCTCGAGGACGATCTCACACCCGCCGGCCAGTCCGCGCCGATGCCGCCGGAAGTGCTGTCGGGAAAAGAGGTCCTGCGGATCATCGGGGCGATTGCCGGAGGCTAGGGCATGACGCGGGCATGACGCTGGTCGAGCAGCTCGCCGCGTTCGTGGCGCGCGCGTCCTACGCCGACCTCTCCGCCGACGCCCGCCAGCAGCTGAAGATCCGGGTGCTCGACTCCCTGGGATGCGCGATTGGCGCGCTCGACGGCGAACCCATCGCCATGCTGCGCGTCCACCTCGAGGAATTCGGCGGCCGCCCGCTGTGCTCACTGATCGGAAACGGCCGCACCGCCCCCGACCGCGCCGCCCTGTACAACAGCGCCCTCGTCCGGTACCTCGATTTCAACGACAGCTATCTCGCGCCCGGTGAGACCTGTCATCCCAGCGACAACATCGGGGCCGTGCTTGCGGCCGCCGAGTACGCCGGCCTCGGCGGCAGGGACTTTCTGACCGCGGTCGCCGTCGCGTACCAGATCCAGTGCCGGCTCAGCGACGTCGCGCCGGTTCGCGCGAAAGGGTTCGACCACACGACGCTGGGTTCGTACGCGGTCGCCGCAGGCGTGGCCAAAGCGTTGGGGCTCGACGCCGCGGGCATCGCCAACGCGGTGGCCATCTCGGGGACGGCGTTCAACGCGCTGCGGGTCACTCGCACCGGTGCGCTCTCCCACTGGAAAGGACTCGCCTATCCCAACACGGCGTTCGGAGGCACCCATGCCGCGTTCTTGGCCAAGCGCGGCATTACCGGTCCGAGCGAGGTCTTCGAGGGCAACAAGGGCTTCATCGAGTCGATCGCCGGCCGGTTTGAGATCGAGTGGAGCACCGAAGATCTCGAACGCGTGCGGTGGACGATCCTCAAGAAGTACAATGCCGAGATCCACTCCCAAGCCACGCTGGAAGGCGTGCTCGAGCTCAGGGAGGAGACCGGTTTCCGGGCGGAGGACGTCGAGCGCATCGACATCGTGACGTTCGACGTCGCCTACCATATCATCGGCGGCGGCGAGGAGGGCGGGAAGCAGACCATCCGGACCAAGGAAGAAGCCGACCACAGCCTTCCCTACATGGTGGCGGTGGCCATTCTTGACGGGCAGGTGACGCCCGCGCAGTACACGCTCGACCGCATCGTGCGCGATGACGTGCAGCAGCTGCTGCGCAAGGTCGTGGTGCGGCCGGATCCGGAGTACAGCCGGCGGTTTCCCGCCGAGATGCCGTGCCGGATCGAGGTCACCCTGCGCGACGGGCGGCAGCTGGTGAAGAAGAAGCAGGACTACGAAGGATTCGTGACGCGCCCGATGCAGATGCCGACGGTGCGCGGAAAGTTTGAGTGGTTGAGCGGATCCTACGCGTCGCCGCAGCTCCGCCGCGAGATCAGCGGGGCCGTGGAACACCTGGACGACATCGCCGTGGCCGACCTCGTCGCGCTGTTGGTGCGGGTCGGCTCCGTGACGGAGCAGAGGAGGGACGTATGAGATCGTTTCCGTTCCTGAAGGTCAACGAGCGGCAGCCCAAGCCGCGGAGCCGCGGCATGACCGAGATCCGCGGCCCCTACTACACGCCGATGGGTCCGCGCTACCTCCAGGACGTGCTCGAGACGATGGGGGCCTACGTGGACAGCCTCAAGTTCGCCGGCGGCTCGTTCACCCTGATGCCGCGTCCGGCGGTTGCGGCCCTGATCGATCTCTGTCACGAACACGGCGTCCTGGTCTCCACCGGCGGGTTCATCGAGTACGTGCTGACGCAAGGGGCCCAGGCCGTGGCGCACTACATCGACGAATGCAAGGCGATCGGGTTCGACATCATCGAGCTCAGCAGCGGGTTTATCACGATCCCGACCGACGATTGGCTGCGCCTGGTCGAGAAGGTGCAGGACGCCGGGCTGAAGGCGAAACCGGAGGTCGGCATCCAGTTCGGCGCCGGAGGCGCCACCGCAGCCGCCGAGCTGGCGGCCGAGGGCACCCGCGACCCCGCCTGGGCGATCGCTCAGGCGAAACAGTTCATCGACGCGGGCGCGTCCATGATCATGATCGAGTCCGAAGGCATCACCGAGAACGTGGATCCCTGGCGCACCGACGTCCCGGCGAAGATCATCCAGGCGCTGGGTCTGGACCGCGTGATGTTCGAGGCCGCGGATCCCGATGTGTTCGCGTGGTACATCAAGAACTACGGTCCGGAGGTCAACCTCTTCGTCGACCACAGCCAGATCGTGCAGCTGGAGTGCCTGCGGTCGGGGATCTGGGGCACCAAGAGTCTGTGGGGACGGGTGGTCACCTACGACGGATAGATGGCGGCGCGGCTGATCGTCGAGCGGGTCGTCGATCCGGGCGGGCACCCGATCGCCACGACGGTCTCGCCGGTGCGGCTGCGCCGCAGCGTTGACCGGATCCTCTCGACGAACGTCCTCTGCGCCATGGCGACGGTACGGGGAGCGCAGGCCCACATCAACACGGCGTACTTCTGCTACTCGGCGGACCTCGAGCTGTTCTTCCTGTCCGATCCGCGGTCGACCCACGCCCGCAACGTCGGCGCGAACCCGACGATGGCGATGGCGGTGTTCAGCTCGGCGCAGGTCTGGGGAGAGCCCGACGCCGGGCTGCAGTTCTTCGGCCGCTGCGCCGAGGCGAGAGGGCGTTTCGCGCCGCTGGCGCAACGGCTCTACGCGAAGCGGTTTCGCGACTATGATGCCTCAGCGCTCGATGAGTATCGCTTCTACGGGTTCGTCGCCCGGCGGGTGAAGGTCTTCGACGAGCGCGCGCTGGGCGGCGGCGTGTTCGTCCTGGCCCGGATCGCCCCCCGGCGCCGAAGCCGCGCCTAGCCCTCCGCGCGCACCGACACCTGCGCGTCGCGCAGCCGGCGAAACGCCTGACTCTCCTGGCGCTGCAGCCAGACCTGAAAGATCAACGAGTCCAACGGGTACCAGACCGCCACCCACCCTGCGACGCTGAGGCCGTTGCCGGCGAGCTGGACGAGGTAGGACAGCGACGGGTCCATCAGCGGCACCGAGCCGGCGATGAGCACGAGCCCCACCACCGCCAGCGGCATCGCCCGCATCGCCTGATCCTTCGTCTTCACCGACACGTATCGCGCGTCGAGCACCCGCGCGTCGGCGTAGCGTCTGACGGCGTCCTGGACCGCACGTTCGAGATCCGGCGTCATCCTCTCGGGGGGCAGCATGATGAGGATCCTGACGTGCCGGTCCCGTGGGTGCGCGTAGATCTCGGCGAGAGCTTGTTCGATGCCGGGCTTGGCGCCGAAGGGGTAGTGATCTGCCGACAGCGGGGAGATCCCGGACGGCTGAAACAGGTGCGCGACGTCGAGCAGACGCAGGGTGATATCCATCGATGCCGCCTCTTGTATTCCGCTCAGGCGGAGTTTTCCTTCCGGCGGCCAAGTTATCCGGGGTGAAAACGGTGTCGGCCGCGGGCCGGGCCTGGCGGACGCTGCAGCGGGACCGCTACGCGCTGGCCGGCGGCGTCGGGGTCCTTACGTTCATCGGTCTCGCGCTCCTGGCTCCGTACGTATCTCCGTACGACCCGAACTTTCAGTTCCGCGACGGACTCAGCCCGGTGGGTGCGCCCGTGGGGCCGTCGGGGAGGTTTCTCTTTGGGACGGACCTGCTGGGCCGCGATCTGCTGAGCCGCGTCATCTGGGGCACGCGCGTCTCCCTGGCGGTCGGCGTGATCTCCACCCTCGCCGCGCTGGGCCTGGCTATCGCCGTCGGTCTCGTCTCCGGGTACTTCCGCGGGGCCCTCCGCACGGGGCTGATGTGGATCACCAACGCGGTGCTCAGCTTTCCGAGCCTGCTGCTGATGCTCGCGCTCGTGAGCGTCCTGCCCCGCGGCATCTGGGTCGTCGTCTTCGTGCTGTCGGTGTTCGCCTGGGCGTATCCGGCGCGGGTCTTCTACGGAGAGGTCCGCTCCGTGACCCAGCGGGAATTCGTCGACGCCGCCCGGGCCATCGGGGCGGGCTCGGGACGCATCCTGGCCCGCCACATCCTGCCGCAGTTGATCCCGCTGCTCGTCGTGTACTTCACGCTGCGCGTGCCGGCGACGATCCTCGCGGAGGCCTCGCTGAGTTTTCTGGGGCTGGGAGTCCAGCCGCCGACCGCGTCATGGGGCTCGATCATCTACGAAGGCGCGCGGGCCTATCGCAGCGCCCCGTGGATCTTCTTCTTCCCGGGCGCGGTGATTGCGCTGGCGGTGCTCAGTTTCAACCTGCTCGGCGACGGGCTGCGCGACGCGTTCGATCCGACCTCCGGCGCACGCCGCCGTGGCACCCCATGAACGCCCGGGCCTTGGTGGCGCGTGTTGCCGGCATCATCCTGCTGCTGTGGTTCGTCGCGACCGTGACGTTTCTGCTGATGTTCGCGGTTCCCCAGGATCCGGGGGCGGCGATCGCGGGGCCGCAGGCCTCCGAGCAGGTGACCGACAATCTGCGCAAGGTGCTGGGCCTGGATCAGCCGCTGTACGTCCAGTACGGCCGCTACCTGTGGCGGCTCCTCCACGGCGATCTCGGCCGCTCGTTCGTGTTTGGGCGGCCCGTCGTCGAGATGCTGCTCACGCATCTGGGCCCGTCATTCCAACTGGCCGTCGCCTGCGTGATCGCCGAGGCGGCGATCGGCCTGCCGGTGGGCATCCTTTCGGCGGTCCGGCCCGGCAGCCGCTTCGACCGGTGGGCGATGGTCGGCACGATGGTCACGCTGGGGCTGCCGCATTTCTGGATCGGGCTGTTTCTGCTGTACGTCGTGGGTGCGAGGCTGGGATGGCTGCCGCTCGGTGGGTATGGGGGCGTCGCGCACCTCATCCTGCCGGCGCTTGCGGTCGGCATCGCCTATGCGGGTTGGTACGCTCGCGTGATCCGTTCGACGCTGCTGGACGTGATGACGCGGGAGTACGTCCGCACTGCGTGGAGCAAGGGTCTGTCCGAGCGCCAGGTGATCGTCAAGCACGCGCTCCGCAACGCCCTGATTCCCGTCATCACGATGTGGGGGCTGGACTTCGCGAACTTCGCCAGCGGGCTGGTCGTGATCGAAGCGGTCTTCGGCTGGCCGGGCATCGGTGCGCAGATGGTCGAGGCGGTGCTGCGGTTCGACGTACCGCTGGCGATGGGGACCGTGCTGGTGGCCGCGGTCATCGTCGGAGTGGTCAATCTCGTGCTGGAGGCGATCTACCCGCTGCTGGATCCGCGCCTACGGCAGACCTGACCCCTCCACCGCCGCCAGGAACTCGCCCGAACGGACGCGTGCCGCCAGGATCTCGACGAACGGGGCGAGCGGCGCATCCTCCCGCAGAAACGGCACGTCGCGGCGGATCGTGTCATGGGCCCTGCGGGTGCCGGCGCCGAGGCGGAGGAGCCCGCGCAGATCCACCGCCTGCGCCGCGGCCAGCAGTTCGGCGGCAACGATGACCGCCGCGTCGGCGACGCCGGCTTCCACTTTGGCGACGGCATCCATCGCGTTGGTCGCATGGTCTTCGACGCCGTCGGCGATCGGCTGGAAATCCAGCGACGACGGGTTGGCCCGCCCGCGCATCGCGGTCTGCACGTTGGTGGCCAGCTCCTGCAGGATGCTCAGCCCGGTCTGCGGGGCCGCCGCATCGATCAGCGTCCCGGGCAGCCCCGTCAGGCGGCCCGACGTCAACGCGCGCAGCCGGGCGACCGAGAACGCCGTCGCGTGGGCGAGCGCGAGGGCCAGTTGTTCGAAGGCGAGCGCGAGGCCCAGGGCGAGGAAGTTGCCCGTGGAGACCGCGCCGCCGGGCTCCACCGTAATCAGCGGGGTGTCCGCGGCGGCGTTGAGCTCCAGCTCGATCACGTCGCGGGCCGCGACGGCGCCGCCGCGCAGGACCCCGTGCATCTGCGGGACGCAGCGGAAACTGTAGGGATCCTGCAGCGAGCGCGCGGCACCGGGGTCGGCGAGGTCGCCCCCGGCCAGCAGCCGGCGCAGATGGGCCGCCGCGGCCGCCTGTCCCAGCTCCGGATGCGCCTGCTCGACGTCGGGGGTGAACGCGTTAGCGTTCGCGCGGAACGCTTCGACGCTCAGCGCCGCGGCGACGTCAAGCGTTCCGGCGAGGCGTTCGAGGTCGAAGAGCACCAGGGCGCCGCGGCCGACCGATCCGGCGTTGGCGCTGATCAGGGCCAGGCCCTCCTTCGGACCCGGATGGAACCCGGAGAGCCCAGCGGCGGCGAGCGCCTCCGCGGCCGGAGTGGACCGGCCGGCGACGTCGACCGTGCCCTCGCCGAGCACGGCCTGCGCGATGTGTGCCAGGTGCGTGAGGTCGGTCACGCCGAGCGATCCGGCGGCGGGCACGCGTGGGTGGATGCGGTGGTTCAGCATGACGATCAGCCGCTCCGCGACCGTTGGACGCGCTCCCGATCCGCCGGCGGCCAGCATGTTCGCGCGGGCCACCATGATGGCCCGCACCACGTCCGCCGGCAGCGCCGGTCCGGCTCCGACGACGTGGCTGAGCACGATCCGCCGCTGGAACGCCTCCATCTCCTCGGGGGCGATGGGCACTCCTTTGCGGTCCGCCAGCGCCGTCGTCACGCCGTAGATCGGCTGCCCGCGAGCGATCAGCTCGAGTAGGACGTGATGCGAGCGGTCCATGCGGCGCGCGGCGTCGGGGGACAGCGCGACCTCGGCGTGAGCGCGCGCTACCTCGACGACGCCCTCGATGGTCAGGGACCATCCGTCAACCGTGATCACAGCAACCTCCTGGGGATGGTTCGAGTCCAGCGGCGGTGCCAAAACTGCGCGCCGTTGAGCGTGACGTCGCAACTCAGGTCCAGGGCGAATGACGCCGAATCCCCGCGCAGTTCCGCCGACGCGATGCATTCGACGCCCAGATCCGGCCGGCGCAGCGTCCGCCGATCCCATCCCGTCGCCACGGCCTCCGCGGGCCGGTCGGCCGCGACGCGCATCGCCGTGCGGTGCTCGCCGGTCAGCACCGTGCTGCCGTCGGGATGCACGATGGTCTCCCGCAGGGCGCGCTCCGCGTGCATCGTGCTCGTGTCCGGGTCGAACCGGGTCGCGACCCTTGGAGGGTCGATCGTGTGCTCGAAGCGCGAGCGCCGCGGCGGCGGCGGCCGCAGCCGTGCGTGCTCGGATTCGTCGGGATCTGAGCGTGGTCCGACGACCGGGAGCGTGAGGCCGCCGGGGGTCGCGGGTCCGCCGAGGACGCGCAGGAGCGTGGCGTGGGGGGAAGGCCAGACCTCCGGAAAATCAGCCCCTGAGATCGTCAGGCGCAGGCGGTGTCCGGCCGGAACGACCCAGGACACGGCGTCGAGGTCGATCTCGAGCCGATAGACGCGCCCGGGGACGAGCGGGTCCGCCCGATCCATGCCGAGGCGCCGCGTCGCGTTGAGGATCCCCTTGGTGACCAGCGTCGAATCGCCCCCGGGGGCGACGTCGCACAACCGCACGGCGCAGCATGCGGTCTCGGTCTGTGCTTCCAGATAGACCACGGCCCGCGGCACGCCGAGCAGTTCCACGCCGGCGTCCAGCGGCTCCGAAGTGTATCCGATCGTGAGTGCGTCCTGGGCGCGCTGGTCTGCGTGCACGAGGTCCGCGAACCCGACGTACGGGACGTAGACCCGCTCCGCGACGTGCGCCCGCTCGGGCGCGGCGGTGGAGAGGACTTCGCCGCCGTGCATGAACCACGGCTGTTCGCGCATCCGCTCCGGCGGCAGCGCGTCTTCATCGCGCCAGACCCCCGGGGCGAGCTCGGGGATCCCCGGGGGGCGCGAGGATTGGATGAAGACCGTGACCGGCGGTTCGTCGAGAATGCCGGTGGCCTCTCCGGCAAGCCACTGCTTCCACCAGCGGGTGATCTCGCGCAAGAAGTCGATCCGCGGACCGGGCGTGGCGGCATCGGGGGGCGTGTGCGGCCAGGGTCCCATGATGAGCTTCCGGGGGACGGCCAGCCGGGCCATCCAGCGCAGGGCGGAGTTGACGTAGAAGTCGGCCCACCCCCCGATGATCAGGGTGGGCACGCGCACGCGCGAGTACTGCCGCGCCAGCGTCGAGCGCCAGTACGGACCGTCCAGTTGCTCCTCGATCCAGCGGATGAGCCAAGGCACGGTCCCGTCCAGCCGATCCCGCCAGCGCGCTTCCCACTCCGGCCCGCTGCCGTCGGGGGAGGGCGGGAGAGCGTTGCGGGTGACCATGCCCAGCGCGTAGGACCCGATGACGCTCCACCCGTCCAGCGCCCCGCCGCGGAAGTGCATGTCGTCGGTGAACCGGTCGTCGCTCGCGTAGATGGGCGCGATCGCCCCCAGCGACGGCGGCTGCAGCTGGGCGATCTGGAAGGCGGTGAAGCCGGCATAGGACGTCCCCCACAGCCCGGTGCGGCCATTGCACCACGGCTGCGCGGCCAGCCAGGCCAGGGCGTCGACGCCGTCGAGCTGTTCGTGGGGGAACTGGTACTCATCGACGGCGAGTCCGTCGGAGCCGCCCGTCCCGCGCGCGTCGAGTTGTACCGACGCGATGCCCTGCTCCGCAAAATAGAAGTGGCCGAAGTCGCGGGCCGCCCCGCGAAAATCGCTGCTGCGGTAGGGGGTGTATTCGACCACACAGGGGACCGGCTGGTCCGTCCGCGGTCGAAACAGCGTGGCGGACAGGCGGGTCCCGTCGCGCGTGGGAATCATCAGGGGCTGGACGTCGACATCCAGCCCCCGATCGGCAGTCCGTCCGCTCACGGGCGCTCCCCGGTCAGCGGGCGAGGACCAGTTCCTCGAAGATCGGCGCGTTGTAGATCGGATGCCACACGAATTTTCCGATCCGTGGGGATTTGAGCTGCATTGTGCGCGTCACGACCAGCGGGATGATCGGCAGGTCGTCGAGGCCCATCCGGTTGATCTGCTGATAATACCGGCACCGCACCTGCGCCGCCGCCGTCCGCTCGGCCTGCCGGTAGAGCCGGTCGATCTCGGCATTCTGGTAGCGTGCGCGGCGGGCGTTGGCGCCGTCGCTGACCAGCAGGGTCCCGATGTGGTCGACCGGATCGAGGAAGCTCGCGCCCCAGCCGTTGAGCGCGAAGACCGTTGCGCCGGAAGCGAGCTGTGAGTTCAGCGTGCCGCCGGTGAAGCGCCGCACCTGCGCCCGGATGTTCACCTGCGCGAAGCTCTGCTGGAGCACCTGCTGCCATTCCGCCGAGTAGGGGATGCTTCCGGTGGTGGACGAGTCGATGTTGACCGCGAAGCCGCCCGCGTAGCCGGCTTCCGCGAGCAGGGCCCGCGCCCGGGTGGGGTCGTAGGCCGGCACGCCGTTGAAGCTCGGATCGTAGCAGGCGATCTGCGGGATGATATATCCCCGGGCCGGCGTGCCCAGCCCCCCGGCCACCTGCACCAGCCGGTCGCGGTCCACCAGCATGGCGATGGCCCGGCGCACCCGCACGTCGTTGAAGGGAGCCACGCTCGTGTTCATCAGCAGGAACGTCAGGTAGATGTTCTCGGCGATGAAGACCCGCGACGTGAGCGCCGCGTCCGCGCGGACCCGCTGCACGTCCTGCGGCGCGATGCCGTCGGCGAGGTAGTCGGTCTGCCCGCGCTCGAACTGCAGCAGCCCCACGCTGGGATCGACCCCCAGCTTATAGACGATCCGATCCAGACTCGGCGCGCCCTGGCGGAAGTACTGCGGGTTGCGCGCGAACACGATCTCCTGTCCGGGCGTCCAGCGCTCGAGCCTGAACGGGCCCGTGCCCACCGGATGCAGGCGGAAGTCTTCGCCCCACCGCTGGACTTCTTCGCGCGGGACGACGGCGTTGATCGACATGGACAGGATCGCGGTGAACGCTCCCTGCGGCTGCTCGAGGCTCACCCGCAGCGTGTAGTCGTCGACGACCTCGATGCCCGCCATCGTCGTGGCCTTGCCGGCGATGACGTCGGCGGCCCCGACGATGTTGGAGTCGAACGACGGGCCCCACGACCGCGCCGAGGGATGCGACTGCCGCTCGATGGAATATTTCACATCAGCGGCCTTCATCTCACGGCCGTTGTGGAAGCGGACGCCGCGGCGGATCTGGATCGTGTACACTTTTCCGTTGGGACTGATCCGCGGCATGCCCACCGCCAGATCGGGGACCAGTTTGCCGTCGGCGTCGTACCGATACAGCGTGTTGTACAGGATCAAGCCGGCCATCCGCCAGTCCGTGCCGGCGGACGCGCTGGGCGGATCGAGGCTTTCCACGTTGCCCGCGCGGTAGACCGCGACGACCTCGCCGCCGCTCTGCAGCGCCGGTGCCGCCTGCGCCAGCGGCGCCGCGAGCACGGCAAACAGC
>DASYRL010000113.1:0-2492 GCA_036004445.1 bacterium | reverse complement strand
GCGCGAGATAGACCGTGGCCATGCCGCCCTGACCCAGCTCGCGCGCGATGCGGTAGCGGTCGGCGAGGCTTGCCCTGAGGCGCTCGATCGTCATGAAGCGAACTCCGAGACAGAGGGCGCCGAAGGGGCGGCGGACAGGCGAGACAGGAGGGGCGAATTCACGGTGCCGCCTGGAACGATCCGTTCAGGACAAGCCGAATCGAACCCGCCGAGTGCTCGGATGAAGGAATCTTGATCAGGAATCGCTGCTCATCGGGCGCAACGGCATAGGGTCGTCCGGCATAGTTGGCGAAACGCTGCGAGGCGATCAGCTGCGGAAGATCGAAGCGGGGAGGGGACCCAGGATGAACCCGCACGACGTACATTCGCGAGCTCGAAGCGAAAAAAATCTCATCACCCCGAGCGGACCAGTAGGGAACATCGCCGTCCAGCTGACCCGAGATGCGGTGCGTTTCGCCGGTAGGAGGATACGGCTCGACGAAAACGCCGCCGGCTCGACCCAGATAGGAGATCCAGAGGTTGTCCGGAGAGAACGTCATGCCGAAGGCTCCACCGGCCGGACCACCGTAATTCATGTGCTCGGGGGCGCCACGCCCGTCCAGCGCTACCCGGTAGGTTCCGCGTACGTCCTCGCCGGTCACTGGATTTTCCCAGGGCGAGCCGAGCAGGTAGCGACCGTCCCGTGAAAGCGCAAATGGGTAGAGGCTCGCCTTGGCTAGCGTGTCCAGCCGCCCGGGACGCGCGGGATCAATCCGGATCAGGGCTCCTCCAACCAGGCCGGCAACCAGATACCTGCCGTCCGATGTCCAACGGCTTTCCGCTACCCCGAGATTGGTGAGCAGCCGCTGACGATCCCGGCTGCGCAAGTCGTAGAGCCAGAGCTCCAGGTTGCCGGACACCGCGGGAATGGAAACCGCGATGGCCGACCCGTCAGGCGATACATCGGTGCCCAACGAATTGGCCGCTGGAAACGGAAGGGTATCGACCCGCCCACGCCGGTCGAGCCAGCCGAGCACGCCAGTGTGGGCATCGCTTCCCTCGATGTAAGCAATGGTGCCGTTGTCGGCGGCCGTCACCTGGGCCTGATTGGTCCACGACTCCTGGCGGATACCGGTGGCCACAACCACTGGTTCGCCCGAAGTTCGTAAAGGGTCTGGATCGAACCGGATCGACAGCAGGGTTCCATCCGGTCGGGTATAGAGCAGGCGCCCGCCGCTTTGGTAGAGGGGTGTGGTGCCGATCAGAACATCGTCGGGAATGGGCTCACCAGGATGCCAGCTTCTCGCTGCTCCATCCCGCACCAGCACCCGATCCTCCCCATCGTCCACCGAGTGAGCCAGCAGGAAACTGTACGCCTGGTCGGCATACGCGGTGCACAATACCCAGCGTTCATCGGGAAGGAGGCTGATGGACTTCGTGCATCCGACGCCTGAGTGGTTGGTCTTGAGTTGCACCTCGTGTCCGCCAGCGGCACGGACGCGACGAAAACCGTCGCCTACCTCACTCATGAACAGAATGTCACCCTGCCTGGTCCATACACCGCCGGTCGCGCGGTCCGCCTCCGCCAGGTTGGTGACCGGGCCCCCGGCGGTCGACACCTTGCGAAGCTGGTTGTCGGCGAAGAATCCGATCCAGCCGCCATCGGGCGAGAAGAAGGGATGGAAGGCGCCTTCAGTACCGGGGAGAGGAGTAGCCTCGAATCGGTCGAGCGGACGGACGTAGATCCGGGGCCGGGGGCCGCTACCGGCGATGTACGCAAGGGTGCGTCCATCCGGAGAGATCGCGATGGCGGTTTGTCCTACGCCGATCGTCGCTTCGCCGATGAACTCCACCGGCGCCGAGTCCGGGAGCACCACATCCACCTTTCGCACGCCGGCAGGCTCAGGTGTTGCGGGGCGCAGCCAACCCCAGGCTGCAAGGATTGCGAGGCCAACGACGACGACACCGGTAAGGAGAAGCCAGCGGTACTGCCCACCGTCCCGAGCGACCCGCTGGGGGCGAGGCATGCCCCGGGTTGAGCCGCTGCCGTTCAAGGCTTCCGAAAACGCTGCCGCACTCGCGTACCGGTCAGCCGGCAGCTTGGCGAGAGCGGTGAGCACTGCAGCGTCGATCGATTCCGGCACCGTGTCGCGGGATCTCGAGGGGGGCGCCGGCTTCTCCGTCAGCACTTTCGCGACGATGGCCTGCGCGGTAGAGCCGGTGAATGGGGGATCCCCCACCAACATTTCATAGGTCACGCAGCCGAGCGCGTACACATCCGAGCGCGCGGTGATGTCGCGTTCGCCCATTGCCTGCTCGGGCGACATGTAGTGCGGCGTGCCGAGCGACATCCCAGTCTCGGTCATCCTCGTGCTGCCGGCTTTGCTCGCGGCGAGCGCGATGCCAAAATCCGCCACGAGCGCCCGACCGTCATGCAGCAGGATGTTCTCGGGCTTGATATCGCGGTGGATGACGCCGTGGCGGTGCGCATAGTCGAGCGCACCCGCAACCTC
>DASYRL010000112.1:0-1630 GCA_036004445.1 bacterium | reverse complement strand
GCCCAGGTGCTCGGTGAGCACCTTGGTCGACCGGGACGGCTCGATCGAGAACACGGTGGTGTCCGCGCCGACAAAGACCCACAGCCACCATCGGTGGTTCGCCTTGTCCGCCACGTCCTCGAAAACGCTCCAGCTCGTCTCGTCGACATGCAGATGTCCCGCGGCGGCGTTGCGGCGCGGATGGCGGCATCGAGCGGGGCCAGCAGCGCAGAGACCGCCTTCAGCACGCCGACCAGCGTGCCCTCGGCCAGATCGAGGCCATCGTTGCGCAACGCGGCGACGATCCGGCACAGCGGCCGGCCCAGCACGTACTTGTCCACCAGCAGGCGGGCCAGGAATCCCGCGGTGAACAGGCCCTTCCGGATCGGCTTCGGCGGCGGCGGCGCGACCAGCACACCACGCACCGGACAGCGGCAGCTGCGCCGGTAGGTCCGGCGGCGGTGCACGATCCGCACGATGCGGACCTGCCAGTCGATCTGCTCGGAACGCTCCTCCCCGAACGGCACATAGGCTGCGCCACAGTGCGAGCAGAACCGTTCCCCCTCGGGCACGTCGTGGATCTCCTCGACCGTCTCCAGGCCCGAGTAGTCCCGCCGGCCGTGCCCACGGCTACCCGGCTTCTGCCCACGGCGCCGCCGCTCGGAATGCTCGCCACCGTCGGCGTCATCCGGCTCGGATTTGCCCGGCTTCCGCTGTTCCGATGAGGTGCCGAAGACCAGTTTGGTCAGCGTGGCCACCCTCTCGTCCAGCGCGGCGACCTGCCCCTCCAGCTCGGCCACCCGCGCCCGCAAGACGGCGTTCTCCGCGGACAGCCGCTTCGCCTCGCCACGCCAATGCTCGGCCTCCGCCCGCCAATACCCGGCGTCGTCGTCCCTGTAGCTGATCGCGACCATCACGACCAGCACACATGATCAACGAACCTGTGTCCAGCACCGCCGACCGGCGTGTCGCACCCCTACTGCACAGACAGCGCTACGGGATCAGCCGGGTGGCCCGGAGGAATTTCACCCCCGGGCTCCCACAGATCCGTACGTAAGCCTCTCGGCTTATACGGCTCCTGTCACCCTGATCACCAGACACTCGGGACGGAGGGCACCCATTTCCAGTGAGCGAACATGCGCGGGAATCGGTTGATGATCCCACGCCAGCACCGGAAGGCCTTCTTCTTAGCCCGCAGCCGCTTGTACTTCTTGCGGATCCAACGCATCAGATAGGCGTTGACGCGTGACAGGAGCGGGTACATCACCGACCGGTAGAACGCGCCGTAATACTGCATCCAGCCGCGGATGATCGGATTGATGTCCCGTGCGAGGTCTACCAGGTCCTGGCCCGTGCGGTTGTACAGTTTCCAGGACCGCACCTCCGCGCTGATTCTCTTCAGGGCATCCTTGCTGATCGCGGGCAGGAACGAACTGAACTGCTTCCCGTTCTTGGCCCGCGCCCTGCGCTGACGGAACGCGAACCCCAGGAACGTGAACTCGGTGTGCTCGTACGGGGCACGCCGCTTCCCATCCTGGCAGTAGACGATCCGTGTTTTATCGGGATGCAACCGCAGCCCGACCTGCTCCATTCGCGCCGTGATCGCCGCCAGCACCCTATGTGCCTGGCGTTCGCTCACGCAGTGCACCAC
>DASYRL010000111.1:0-8070 GCA_036004445.1 bacterium | reverse complement strand
CCCGCTCAGCAGCCGACACTTCCACCAAAGACCGCATTCTGGCCGCCGCCATCGACGTGTTCGCCCGAAAGGGCTACCACGGCGCCGGCGTCGAGGACATCGTGCTCGCCTCGGGGACCTCGAAAGGGGCCTTCTACCATTACTTCCCATCCAAGCAGACCATCTTCCTCGCCCTGATGGACGACCTCGCCGAGGTGGTCGAACAGGGCGTGGAGGCGGCCATCGGTTCCGAGCATGGCGCGATGCTCAAGGTCGAGGCTGCGCTGCGCGCAGTGGTAGAGACCGCCGGAAGTCGGCGCGACTTGGCCAAGATTCTCCTCGTCGAAGCCGTGGGGCTTGGTCCGCAGTTCGAACAGAAACGGCTGGAGATTCACCGCCGGTTCGCCCAGGTGATCCGGCGGCACCTCGACCGGGCGGTCGCCGACGGGGACATCCCGGCACAGGACACGGCTCTCGTCGCCCAGGCCTGGTTCGGCGCGCTCAATGAAGTGATCTCACAATGGCTGATCAGCGGGGAACGGTTGCAGGCCCTGAGCGAGCGCGAGCGAGTCGAAGGGCCATTGACGTCCTCGCTGCCGGCGCTGCGGACGCTGCTGCTGCGGAGCATTGGAGCGAGCAACAACCCCGGGAACGCGGGAACGCGGGAACGCGGGAACGCGCAGGGATAGGGTGGCGGAACTTACGGTGACCCAGGTTCTTGACGCAATTCGCCGCCATCTAGACGCGCGGCACGTGATCACGTTCGCCACGTCGCACCGCGACATGCCGTGGGCCGCAACCGCGTTCTACGTCGCGCGGGATCTCGATCTGTTCACCTGCCAGCGCAAAGACGCGCGGACGCTGGCGCAGATGCGGGCGAATCCCCGGGCGGCGTTCACCATCGATGATCGCAAGGTCGAGGCATGGTTGCAGGGAGCGGGAACGGCCGAAGTCCTGACCGGGAATGCGGACGCCTGGGCCCGCGAGGCCCTGGCTCAGGCGGCCCCGGAGTTCAGCCGCCACTTCGCCAACATGGAGTACCCGACACTGGCGATCCATCCGGATCTGTTCACGTTCGTCGACCGAGGGAACGGCATCCACCCGCGGCAGCGACTGGTGCTGCGGGACGGGGAATGGGGGTTTGGAGAATGAACGCACGCAGGGCAGCGGCAATCCTCACGATCATCATGCTGGCGGTCTTACTGCCCGCGCCATGGCAGGCGCTCAGCGGCAGCCGCCCGCTGACGAAGCTCCGGGTCGTGCACGTCCCGGTGCTGATCTTCGCCCCGCTGTACGTGGCGATCGAGCGCGGCTACTTCGCCCAGCAGGGCATCGAGGTGGAACTGATCACCACCCCGGGCGGCGTCTCCTCATTCGCCGTCCTGGCGGGCGGCAATGCCGAGGTGGTCGTGGGCGGGCTCGGTGCCGCGCTGTTCAATGCCGCCGCGCGGGGACTGGATTTCAAGGTCGTGGGTCCGGTCCACATGGAGAAACCGCCGGTGAGCACGCCGCTGGTCGTGAGCAAGCGGGCCTATGACAGCGGCGAGATCCGCTCGGTGCGGGACCTGCGCGGCAAACGGGTCTCCGTCAACGTGCTCGGATCGGCCACGGAGTTCTGGGCGCAGGCGGCGCTGCTGAAAGGCGGCCTCTCTCTCGCCGACGTGCAGCTGGTCGCGGTGAACTTCCCCGAGGTCCCGGCGGCGCTGGCCAACGGCGCGATTGCCGCCGGCCTGCTCGGTGAGCCGCTCGCCACGCTGGCCGAGGACCAGGGACAAATCGTGCGGCTCAGCGAGGACTTCATCAACGGCGTGCAGGTGACGGCGCTGTACTACAGCGGGAAGTTCATGCGCGAGCAGCCCGCGCTGGCTGCCGGGTTCATGGTGGGGTGGCTGCAGGCCAGCCGCTACCTGTACGGCGACGGCTACAAGCGTGACGACGTCGCCGCGATCGTCGAAAAATACACGCGGGTGCCGGCGGCCGTCGTGAAGCGGGCCCGGCCGCCGTTCCACGAGCCGAACGGGAAGATGAACTTCAACGACTTCAAGCGCCTGCAGGAGTTCTTCCGTAACCGCGGCGAGCTGACGTACGAAAAGCCGCTGGTGCCGCCTCAGTACATCGATACGTCCTACGTGCAGCGCGCGCTGAAGATCCTCGGACCGTTTGTCCCGCTGAAATGATCAGGGCGGTCACCCCAGCGGTAGCCCGGATTGACGTCCGGGGCCTGAGCAAAGTCTATCCGGGCCGCCGCGCGCCGTTTCTGGCGCTGGAAGACGTCACGTTCTCGGTACGGGCAGGGGAGTTCTGCGCGCTGATCGGACCGTCCGGCTGCGGCAAGACCACGCTGTTGCAGATCCTTGCCGGTCTCATCGAGCCGACGTCCGGGACGGCGGTAATTCCCCGCCGCGCCCCGGGCCGCATCCTCACCGCAATCATCTTCCAGGGCGTCAGCACCCTGCCGTGGCTGACCGTGGCGCGCAACGTGGAATACGGCCTTCGTCACATGGCGGTGCCGCCGCGCGCCCGACGCGAGCGCGTGATCGAGCAGCTGCGGCGGGTGGGCCTGGAGGGGTTCGCGGACGCGTATCCGCATCAGCTGTCGGAAGGCATGCGACAGCGCGTGAGCATCGCGCGGGCGCTGGCCGTGGACCCGGACATCCTCCTGATGGACGAGCCGTTCGCCAGCCTCGACGAGCAGAACCGGCTGCTGCTGCAGGACGAGCTCCTGCGCATCTGGCAGGAGACGCGCAAGACCGTGCTGTTCGTCACGCACAGTCTCGATGAAGCCCTGCGCCTGGCCGACCGTGTGCTGGTGATGTCCGCGGCGCCGGGCCGCATCAAGACCGAAGTCACGGTGCCGCTGCGCCGGCCCCGTGAATTCGCGTCCGTGCGGCAGGATCCGGCCTACGGCGAACTGAGCGCCCGGCTGTGGGACGATCTGCGCGAAGAAGTGATGCGGGCCCGGCAGGCAAATCGGGAACAGGGAACAGGGACCAGGGAACAGGGGACGCTATGAAGCGCCGGTACTGGTGGCTCGCCGTGGGGTCGCCGCTGGCGCTGCTGGCGGTCTGGGAGATCCTCAGCCGCACTGGAGTCGCAGACCCGCGCTTTTTCCCGCCCCCGTCGGTGATCATTCGCGTGCTCGTGGCCATGGTTGACAGCGGCGAGTTGCCGTTCCACGTCGCGGTCAGCGTGCGGCGGGTGCTGCTGGGGTTCGCGCTGGGGGCGATCCCCGCCGTGGCCGTGGGGCTGGCGATGGGTCTGGCGCGGCCGCTGCGGGCGCTGCTGATGCCTCTGGTGGCGGCGATCTATCCAATCCCCAAGATCGCCATCTATCCGCTGATCATCTTCTACCTCGGCATCGGCGAGGCGTCGAAGGTCAGCATCGTCGCGCTGAGCATCTTCTTCCTGGTCCTCCTCAACACGATGGCCGGCGTGCTGGGATTGGACCGCGCGTACTTCAACATTGCCAGAGCCTACGGCGCCGGCCGGCGCGAGATCTTCACAACCATCGCGCTTCCCGGCGCACTGCCCTCCATCTTTACCGGATTGAAGCTGGGCATGGGGTTCGCGTTGATCGTGATCGTCGGAGCGGAATTGCTGGGATCGGACGCCGGGATCGGCTTCTTGATCTGGCGCTCCTACCAGATCTTTGCCATCGATCAGATGTTCGTCGGGCTGTTGGTCACGGCGATTCTGGGTTGGCTGGCGACGATCTCGCTGGACTGGCTGGAACGGCTGGCCATGCCCTGGCGGCAATGACGGGAACAGGGAACAGGGAACAGGGAGCGGCAACCGTCTCCACTGCTCCCGGCTCCCGGCTCCCGGCTCCTGGCTGGCTCCGAGTCTGGGTCCGCGCCGTCCGTCCGTTCTCGTTTACCGCATCGGCCACCCCGGTCATTGCGGGCTCCGCGGCGGCGTATGCCGCCGGTCAGTTCGACGCCGGGCTCTTCCTGGCCGCCCTCTTCGGGTCCGTCGCCATCCATGCCGGTGCGAACCTGGCGAACGACTACTACGATCACGTCCGCGGGGTTGATACTGCGGAGTCTGTGGGTCCAAGCGGCGTGATCCAGCAGGGAATCCTTTCGGCGCGCACGGTCCTCGCCGGCGCGCTGGTTGCCTTTGCGGTCGGCGGCATCCTCGGGCTGTGGCTGATTGCTGCGCGCGGCTGGCCGATCCTGGCCGTCGGCGTGGTCAGCGTCCTGGCCGGTTACGCTTATACCGGAGGTCCGCTCCCCCTCGGGTACATCGGACTGGGTGATGCCGTCGTCTTCGTCTTCATGGGGCTCACGACGGTGCTGGGCGCCTACTACGTGCAAGCGGGCACGATCACGGCCACCGCCGGGTGGGCGGCGTTTCCGGTTGCGGCACTGGTGACCAATATCCTGGTGGTGAACAACATCCGCGATCTGGAACCCGACCGCCGCGGCGGCAAGCGCACACTGGCGACATTCATTGGCCGCCAGGCTTCTGAGAGGGAATACCTGCTGCTCCTCTACGCGACGTACGTGTCGGTCGTGGCCGGCGTCATGATCGGTGCGCTGCCCGTGGAGACTCTGGTCGTGTTGACAACAATCCCGCTGGCGATCCGCGTATGGACCGTGGTGCGCACCGAGACTGAGCCCCGCGCGCTCACGCGCGGCGGCCTGCGAGGTACGGCGCTCCTGCATTTCTTGGTGGGATTGCTGCTTTCGTTGGGATTTGTCCTGAAGCGCTGAACACCGGGAACAGGGAACAGGGAACGGGGAGCGGTGACTACTCTATGACGTGGACTTCTCGAGGGAGCACGCTCAAGACCCGGGCTCCATCGTCTGTAACAATGACGATCTCTTCAAGGCGCACGCCGAACTCACCCGGGAGATAGATCCCGGGCTCCACGCTGAACGTCATCCCCGGCTCCAGGAGCTGCTCGTTGGTGTGCGTAATCGACGGTGGCTCGTGGCCGGACAGCCCGATCCCGTGGCCGGTGCGGTGCGTGAAGTGCATCCCATAGCCGGCCCGCTCGATGACCCCTCGGGCCGCTCGATCGACGTCCCCGATCGGCACGCCCGGGCGGATGGCTTCCAGCGCGGCCGAGACGGCGTCTTCGACGACGCCATGCACGATCCGATAGAGTCGAGAAGGCGGTCCGAGGAACGCCATCCGCGTGATGTCTGACCAATAGCCATCGAGACGGCTGCCGAAGTCAAACAGCACCGGCTCGCCCGCTGCGGCCGCGCGGGTACTGGTGTGGTGATGGGGGAAGGCGCTATTCGGTCCCGAGGCAACCGTCGTAAAAGTACTCTCGGCCGCGCCGGCGCGGCGGAACGCCTCGTCGGCGGCCTTCGCGACGTCGAACTCCGTGGCGCCCGCCCGCAGCGCCGCCCACCCGGCCTCCACCGCTGTGTCCGCCGTGGACGCCGCCTTCGCCAGCGCGGCGATCTCTTCCGCCGATTTCCGCATCCTCAGCGGGGCCAGCACCGTGGACGCCGGCACGTACTCCGCTTCCGGCCAAATGCGCTGCAGCAGCAGCAGCGCATCGGCCCGCATCGTGTCGCCGGGCGCGACTCGCCGCCGGGAACCCAGTTCGTCGCGCGCCGCGGCAACGGCATCGGCCGGCCCGGCGGCATCCGTGTACGTGAGGAACGGATGGCGGATGTACCCTTCGGCCTGCACGGCATTGAGCTCGGGGACGACAAACACGGCGCGGTCGCTGGCGACGAACAGGTAGCACGCGCGCTCATCGGCCGTGGGTGAGAAGCCGGTAACGTAGCGCAGATCATCTCCCGGCGGCAGCGCCAGCAGGTCGATGCGCGCCGCGGCCATGGCATCCTGGATGCGGTTGAGCAGCGATAGAGTCGGCACGTTTCTCCGATTCGCGGTTCCTATGCAAACCCTTGCCGGTGGATGCGTGCGCCATCGTTTGAGGGAACCGGGGACCCATCGCAGAACACCTGCAGCATGGCAAGATCTGCTGCGCCGCGCATGCCCACCAGTGATCCACCGGCCCTGCGCCGCCGCGTGCGGAAGATCATTGACAAACTTGCCGCGCGCTATCCCCAGCCGCGGATCCCCCTGAAGCACAAAGATCCGTTCCAGCTCCTGGTCGCGACCATCCTGTCGGCGCAGTGCACCGACGTCATGGTGAACCGGGTCACGCCGGTGCTGTTCGAGCGGTTTCGCACGCCGCAGCAGTTTGCCGGCGCCCGCCCCCGCGACGTCGAGCGCATCGTGAAGCCCACGGGGTTCTTCCGTCAGAAGACCAGGGCGCTGATCGGTATGAGCCGGTCGCTGATCGAGCGCTTCAACGGCCGGGTGCCGCTGACCATGGATGCGCTGGTGACCCTCGAAGGCGTCGGGCGCAAGACCGCCAACGTCGTCCTGTCCGCGAAGCGACTCGAACCGTGGGGTGACGCAAGCGACGATGACGGGCTCGGGATCGTCGTCGACACGCACGTACGCCGGCTCAGCCAGCGGCTGGCGCTGGTGACGAGCGACGACCCGGTGAAGATCGAGCAGCAGCTCATGCAGATCGTCCCCCGCGCGGAGTGGGACGCGTTCTCGCTGCGGCTGATCTACTTCGGCCGCGAGGTGTGCACTGCGCAGCGCCCCCAGTGCCCGATCTGTCCACTGAACAAGCTCTGCCCATCGGCGCCATATCGAGGCAGCCCGCCGTGGATGCACCGGAAAAGGCGGGACCAGGGACCAGGGACCAGGGAACAGGGAACAGTGAGAGCCTAGCAGTATGGAGCATTTGCCGCAGATCTACGAGTACATCGATCAACACTTCGACGCGCACCTCGAGCGGATGCGGACGTTCGTGCGCCAGCCCAGCATCAGCGGCGAAGGCGTTGGGATGGCGGAGATGGCCGACCTCGTCGCCCAGACGATCCGCGACGTGGGCGGGCGCAGTGAGATCGTGCCAACCAGCGGGTGGCCGGTCGTCTACGGCGAGATCGACGAAGGCCGGCCAAAGACCCTGCTGCTGTACGGCATGTATGACGTGCAACCCGTGGCCGGCGAAGACTGGACGGTGCCGCCCTTCGGCGGCGAGGTAATCGACTTCGACGGCCTCGGGCCGTGCGTCGTCAGCCGCGGCGCGACGAACCAGAAGGGACCCCTGGCCGGTCTGCTGTCCGCGCTGGCGAGCGTCCGCGCGGTAGCCGGGCGGCTGCCCGTCAACGTCAAGTTCGTGGTCGAGGGCGAGGAGGAGCTTGGCAGCCGGCACCTGCCGGAGTTCATCGACGCGCAGCGGGAGCGGCTGCGTGCCGACGGTACGTATTTCGCGGCGTTCAGCCAGGACCGCGTGGGAACGCCGGTCCTCTGGCTGGGAGTGAAAGGCATCGTGTTCTTCGAGCTGACCTGCCGCGGCGGCGGCTGGGGCGGCCCGACCAGCCGGGGGATCCACGGCAGTCAGGGCGCGTGGATCGCCAGCCCGGTCTGGCGGATGCTGCACGCCATGGCGACGATGGCCGGGTCCGACGAACGCATCCTCATCGATGGGATCTATGACGCGGTCACGCCGCCGACCACGGAGGACGAAGCCGTGCTGGCCGCGCTGGAGGCGACGTTCGATCCGGCGCTCACGCTGCGCAGCAACGACGTCCGCCGCTTCCGGTACGATGTCCGGGGCGCCGACCTGCTGCGAGCCTACCTCTTCCAGCCGATACTCAACGTGGACGGCATCGCCGGCGGCCATTCCGGCGCCGGGACGAAGACGCTCCTGCCCCACGAGGTGACCGCAAAGATGCACGTGCGGCTGGTCCCGGACATGGAGCCCGATGATGTACGGGAAAAGATCGTCGCGCATCTGGCCAGGATCGGCTGCGCTGACTTTGAAGTCCGGTTTGAGGAAGGCTACCCGTGGGCGAAAATGAGCCCGTCGGCGCCGATCTCTCAGGCGATGATCAAGACGTTCCGGTCATTCGGGATGGAACCACAGGTCTGGCCCAACATCGCGGGGTCCGCGCCGTTCTACCTGTTCAGCCGCGTACTGGGACAACCGTTTACGATGGGTGGGCTCGGCCACGGCGGCCGCGCGCACAGTCCCAACGAGTACGCCACGATCGACGGGCTGCGCCGGTTCGAGAAATCCGCGGCGCGGTTCCTCTACGA
>DASYRL010000110.1:0-8845 GCA_036004445.1 bacterium | reverse complement strand
CCAGCCAGGTCTCGCTCAGCGGGTACATCGAGCGCGTCGACGACAGCGTGAAGCCCTGCAAGGGCTCGCGGGCCACCGCGAAGAGATCGGCATAGGCCAGGAACAGGAACGGGATCCGCTCTGCGATCAGGCGCTGGACCTGATCGTAAATCTGGCGGCGTCGCGCGACGTCGGGCGTCGTCCGGCCCTGCGCGAGCAACTGGTCGATCTGGTTGTCCTTGAACTTGAAGACGTTGGTGCTGCCGTTGGTCTCGATGTGGCGCGACAGCTGGATGTCCGGATCGATCGACCCGCCGTTGAGAGACACAAATGTGTCGAAGTTGCTGCCCCGCCACCGGGCGAGGAACGTGGCAAAGTCGACCTGCTCGATCTCGACGTTGAATCCGGCGGGGGCCAGCTGCTCCTTGAGCACCTGCGCCATCTGCACGGCCTCCGGTACGGTCGGAATCGGCATCATCTTGATCGAGGTGCCGTTGGGGAAACCGGCCTGGGCCAGCAGCTGCCGGGCCCGGGTGACGTCGCGGCGGTAGTTGGGCAGGCGGCCGGCGGGAATCGGGTTCCACTCCCGCACGGTCGGCGGGATGGGACCGGCCTGCGCGGCCCGGCCGGAGTAGACGACCTGGATCAACTGCGCCCGGTCGATGCCCAGCGCGAGGGCCGTGCGCGCGCGGGCGTCGGTGAACGGCGGCCGCTCGTCCTGGATGCCCAGCAGGCTGTACGCGAGATCGGCCGTCGACATGACCTTCAGCCCCGGCACCGCATCCAGCGTGCGCGCCGCGGTGATGTCCACGCCGAAGCCGATGATGAGGTCGAGCTCCCCGGCGCGGATGGCCGCCCGCAGCGTGGCGGGGTCGGGAATCACCCGGTAGACCACGGCGTCGGCGTACGGCAGCCGGTTGCCGGCGTCATCGCGCCGCCAGTAGCGCTCGTTGCGGACCAGCCGCACCGAGGCCGGACCGAACTCCGCCAGCTGGTAGGGCCCGCTGCCCAGCGTCTTGACGCGCGGATCGCCGACCTTGTCTGTGAAGTTGATGGGGACGATGCCGCGGCTGGGTCCGATCAGCAGCGAGAGGAAGGGCGCGTACGGCCGCTTCAACGCGACGCGCACGGTGAAGGGGTTGACGACGACCACCTCGCGGACCGGTTCGAGGAAACTGGCCTGCGGCGATCGCGTGGCGGGATCGAGGATGCGGTCGAAGGTGTACTTCACGTCGCTGGCGTCAACCGTCGTCCCGTCGAAGAACACCGCGTCGCGGCGCAGCGTGAACGTGTAGGTGAGGCCGTCGGCGGAAACCGTCCAGGACGTGGCCAGGTTCGGCTCGAGCGCCAGCGTCCTGGGATTCAGCCGCAGCAGGCTCTCATACACGATATCCATGACCTGGAACGACGAAAACGCCGTCGCCACGTGCGGGTCGAGGTTGAGGATTTCCTGTGTGATGCCGACGCGGATCGTGCCGCCCCGCTGCGGGGCCGCGCCCTGCGCGCTGACCAGGCCCAGGGCAAGCCCCAGCACCAGCACCGCGCAGACCACTAGTGTCCAGACTTTCTTCACGGGCGCACCTCCAGTGCGGATGTTCCCTCGTGGAATCATACTGTCGCTATTTCGGTCCTCAACGCGCGAATACCTCGATGCCGGCGACGTACGTCGCCGCGGGGCGCAGCGATTGGTCGAGGACGGCGAAATCCGCGCGCGCCCCGGCGGCGAGCCGCCCGCGGTCCCGCAGTCCCAGCACCTCCGCCGGAACCGCCGAGGCCATGAAGACGGCGTCGCGCAGCCGCACACCGGCCGACACGACGTTCCTGACGGCGTCCGCCAGCAGCATCGTCGTCCCGGCCAGTGCTCCGCTCTCCAGCCGCGGGGCATCGGTGATCGCCAGCGCGCGGCCGGCCAGCACCGCGGAGCGCGGCTTCGGCGCGGCGACCGCGTCGCTGATCAACGCGACACGCCGCCATCCTTTCAGCCCGATCACCAGCGTCAGCACCGACGGGTGCACGTGCACGAGGTCGGCGATGAGCCCCACAACCACGTCGGGACGCCGCAGAGCGGCGACGACAATGCCGGGGTCACGGTGGTGGACGGGGCGCATGGCGTTGAACAGGTGCGTGACCATCCTGGCGCCGGCATCGAAGGCCGCGTCCGCCTGCTCGGCCGCCGCCGCGGTATGGCCGAGTGCCACGACCGCTCCGGCCGCTCGGATGGGTGGGATCAGCTCAATCGCCCGAGGCAGCTCCGGCGCCAGCGTCATCATCCGGACTAATCCCGGCGCCACGTTGAGCAGCGCATCGCACTCCGCTGGGTCAGGTACCCGCAGGGCAGCGGTATCGTGCGCGCCGGCGTAGGCGGGATTGAGATAGGGACCTTCCAGGTGCAGCCCATGCACGGCCGGCCCATCCCGATCCTGTGCAAACTCCCGCCAGCGTTGGATGGCGGCCAGCAGCTCCGGCAGGGGTGAGGAGATCAGCGTGGGCAGGAAGGACGTCACGCCACCCGACGCGAGCAGCGCCTTGGCGGCCCGCAGGTCCCCGGCGTCGCGGCAGGCAAGAAAGTCCACGCCAGCGCCGTTGACTTGGAGATCGATCAGTCCGGGGATGATGGTGCCGTCGAAGCGGGTTGCGCGCCGGGACCGGGGGGTTCCCGAGCGGACGGCGGTGATGACGCCGTCTGAGGTCTCGAGGTAGCCGGGAGTAAGATCGCGCGACGGCGTGACAACGCGCGCGGCGGCAAACACGGACGGGTGCGGGCTGGACACGTTGCTTCTATTGCATTCGGGGGATGCCCCTCCTGTTCGGAGGAACTATCTTCGGGCCGAGGAGGCCGCGGGCATGAAGAGTGCCTGCTGCGCCGCGCGGCACGGCGCGTCGACGGCCATCATCACGTGCATCGCCTGGAGGCCGTTCCCGTCGCCCAGCAGCGGCAGCGCCTGAAGCGTACCGGCGAGACAGGCGCGCAGCACGGCGTTCTCGCGCGCCACCAGCGTCTGCTTGCCGTTCACTTGTTCCAGCTGATCGAGACTGTCCTGCAGCAGCGTCCGGGTCATCCCGAGCATCTTCTGGACGCTGCGGCGCTCCCGCCGCTCAAACGCGAGCGCTTCTCGCAGCGTCGCCACGTCGGCGCGCAGCGTCGCCAGAGATGAGGCGACCCGGGCAGCCTCGGCCGCGGCAGCATCGCGTTGTTCGGCCAGTTCGGCGACGTGCCGGAGGCCGTTCGATGCGGCGACCATCCCGCCGCCGGCAAGGACGACGACCGTGATCCAGATTGCAGCTGCCGGAACCCGCGCATTCATGTCAGCAAGGTTTTTCCCGCGCGCCGCTCGGACAAACGAAACCCCGTCCGCCCTTCGATAAGCTCAGGGCGAACGGGGGGCGACCTTACCGCTCCCGGTTCCCGGTTCCCTGTTCCCGGTTCTTAGCGGGTGGCGGGCTCGGGACTCGTGCTCTCCAGCGCAATCGCCAGGAAGTCCGCGGCTTCGGCCACCGCGCCCTGTTCTTTCAGCAGCAGGCCCAGCTCACGGGCGGTGTTAGCCATCTTGGCCTGCATGCCGCGCTCCTTGAAAATGGCGAGTGCTTCCTTCATGAGCTGGGCGGCTCCGGTAAGGTCTTTGCGCCGCATTCGGATGTTGGCGAGAATCGCCTGCGACTCGGCTACTTCGACGGGATCCGTCTCGCGCGCGCGCGCCAGGGATTGCTGCGCAAAGTGCTCGGCGTCATCGAGGTCACCGGCCTCCAGGTGGGCGCGGGCCAGTTCGGTGATCACCGAACCAAGGGTCAGGGGGTTGCCTACCTTCTCCGCGACGCGCATGGCGCGGTGGAGATGCCGCAGCGCGTCCTTGTGCCGCCCCTGGTCCAGATCCAGCTGGCCGATATTCTTGAGAACGCGCATGAGATCGGGGAGCTCTTCTGCTTCCTCCATGGCGTCGCGGGCGCGCATCAGGTGATCACGAGCCTTCTCGAAGTTCCCCAGCTTGCGGTGGGCGAGGCCAATCCCCCACAGGGCGCGGCCGCGGAGCACTGTGTCGCGTTTGGCGATGTCTGAGATGGCCGCCTCTTCGTAGCGCCGCAGCGAGTCCTCGAAGGCACCGGTGTAGGTCAGGGCCGTGCCGAGCAGGATCAGGGCTTCCGCGCGGGCCGGATCGCGGCTAGCCCGGGCCCGCTTCAAGATCAGCAGCGCGTTCTCCAGGAGCGAAATGGCTTCGGGAAACTCTCTGACCCGCACCTTATACCGGGCCAGCGTCAGCAGCGTACGGCCAAGCCGCCAGTGGTCCTGGCTCTCCTCGCAGGCGGCCTTCACGCGCTCCAGGAGCGGCCACGCTTCCGCGTAGGCCTGCTGAGCGATGAGGATGTCCGCCCGCTGCAGCGAGACCTCGCGTGCGGCTTCGTCGAGGTGATAGGTTTGTGCAACGTACTCCGCGGCGTCCAACAGACGGAGCGCCGTCGCCAGCTCTCGCCGCTTCGCGGCCTCGCGGCTGAGCGTCAGCAGGCTCTCTGCCGCCGTCTCATGGAGACGGCCTTCCTGACCCAGCAGCCCGTCCACCGAGGTGCCGAGCCGCCGCGCCATGAACGTCAGGGTCTCTACGGATGGCCGCGTGCGGTCGCGTTCCACGAGGCTGATGAAACTTTTCGACAGCTCGGCGCCTCCCAGTTGGGTTTGCGTCAGACCCCGGGACTGGCGGAGTTCCCGTATGCGCTGGCCGAGTGACATGAAAACGCCTCCCAATTATGGTGAGAGCGTACCGATGCTCGACTTTTCGAGAGGAGACGCGGGCGCACCTGCCTTACGTGCGCGATTCACACGCGACTAGCCATCTCCGTCAGGTCCGGTGTCGCCGGCCATCTGAATGACGTACGGGTTGCTTCCATCACCATCTGGTCCGGTATCACCGGCTATTTGCATTCCGGTGGCCCCGGCAACCAACGCGATCAGTGCAATGAGCAGGATTACAGCCAATTTCCGCATTTTCTCTCCTCCGTCGCGCGTAAGTTTGGTGTAACTTCCATGCAAGAGCGCGCCCGCGCCCAACCCGGCCCATTCTCGCGCCAGGTCATGCAATCCTCGTCTTTTCTGAATTGTTGTGTCGGGTATCAATATGGGTTTAAGATGAGACTACTTTCTGAGAGCGGAGACGCGCAGGGGTCAGCGAGCCTGGTGCAGGAACCGTTTCAGGACACGAAGCGGGAAGGGGAGAAGCAGCGAGTGCTGGCCGAGGCGCTGCGCGATACGGCCGAGGCGCTCATCGGTACGCTCGACCGCGACGAACTGCTCGATCGCATCCTCGCGAATATCGGCCGCGTCGTCCCCCATGATGCGGCGACGATCATGCTCGCCGATGACGCCGTCGCGCGCGTCGTCCGGGTTGGCGGCCACCCGCTGGGGGCTGAAGCGGAGCAGGAGTTCGTGATCGCGGAGTTTCCGACGCTCCGGCGGATGCGGGAGACGGGCCACCCGGTGATCATCGCCGATACCAGCCGCTCAGCGGAGTGGGTCAGAGCACCGGGCGGGGCCCCGCCCCGGTCCTACCTGGGTGTGCCGCTACGGGCGCGCAACGATTTCATCGGGTTCCTCCACCTGATCATCGCCGACCCCGGATTCTACACCGCCGGACACGCGGCCCAGCTGCAGGCGTTTGCGAACCAGGCGGCACTGGCTATCGCGACCAGCCGGCTGCACGACGCGACCGCCAAACGGCTGGAACGGCTCGCCGCGCTGCGGGCCATCGATATCGCGATCTCGACCAGCCTCGACCTGCGGGTGACCCTCGACGTGCTGCTCGATCAGGTCACCACCCACCTGGGCGTCGATGCCGCTGCGGTCTTGCTGCTGCGGCCGTCTGATCAGGCTCTCGCGTACGCCGCCACCCGCGGTTTCCGGACGACGGGCACCGGACGGGTGACTCGGGTGGGCGAAGGGATCGCCGGGCGGGCGGCCCTGGAACGGCGAACGGTGGGGGTCCGCCGAAAGGCCGCCGGCGAAGGGCCGCCGGCGGCGATGATGCGCGAGGAGGGATTCGATGCCGTCTACGCGGCCCCGCTGATCGCGAAAGGGCATCTCCGCGGGGTGCTCGAGGTGTCCCATCGGTCGCCGCTGCATCCGGACCAGGAATGGCTGGATTTCCTCGAGGCCCTGGCCGGGCAGACGGCGATTGCGGTCGACAATGCCACCCTGTTCGGCGATCTTCAGCGCGCCAACCTCGACCTCACGATGGCCTACGACACGACGCTGGAAGGATGGTCCCGCGCCATGGACCTTCGCGACAAGGAGACCGAGGGCCATACGCAGCGAGTCACCGAGATGACCGAGCGCCTGGCCCGCGCGATGGGGATCGCCGACGCCGAGCTCGTGCACATCCGGCGCGGCGCACTGCTGCACGACATCGGCAAGATGGGCATCCCCGACGCGGTGCTGCTGAAGCCCGGCCCGCTGTCCGAGCACGAATGGCAGGTCATGCGGCGGCATCCCGACTATGCCTCGGAACTGCTGGCACCCATTGCCTATCTCCGGGCCGCCATCGATATTCCTTACGCGCATCACGAGCGTTGGGACGGAAGCGGGTATCCGCGCGGCCTGCGGGGCGAACAGATTCCGCTTGCGGCCCGCATCTTCGCGGTGGTCGACGTGTGGGATGCGCTGACGTCCGATCGCCCCTACCGGCCGGCCTGGCCTATCGAGCGCGCCCTCGCCTACGTCGAATCCGAGGTGGGCGCACAGTTCGATCCGGAGGTCGTCCGCGCGTTCGTCGAACTCTACCACGCCGGGCAGTTGATGAGCCGGCAGGGGCTTCTCCGCTAGGGCTGGAACAACACACAGCACTCAAAGCGGAGGACGCCTATGAAGAACACCCGGATCTGGGCAGCGCTTGCTGTCGTGCTCATCTTGCTGGCGGCTTGGCCCGCCCTCAACCAATCGCTCGACTCGGGTTCAGGGCAGGCCGCCGCGCAGGCTCCCCGGAAGACCGTGATGGTCGTCGATTTCGCCGACCGCGCCGGCGGCTGGACCTACACGCGGGAAACCGTCACCGTCCGGATCATCAACCGCCTGCGCGACGACCCCAACGTCCGCGTGCTCTCCCGCGACCAGGTCCAGGACGCGCTGCGGCAGGCGCGGATCGAGTCCGCCGGGATGCTCGACTGGCAGGATGCCCAGAAGGTCGCCAAGTCGCTGGAAGCCGATTACGTCCTGATGGGTGAGGTCAGCACGTTCGATCAGCAGTACACCGGCGGCTGCCTGCCGATCGTGGGCTGCGCGTACACGATCACCGCCACCGTCAACCTGCGCGGCAAAGTGCTCGACGTCGCCGCCGGCGCGTTCGTCGCCGAACCGGCGGCGGACGTCCGCAAGCAGCAGTCCAGCATCTCGATCTGGGCCGGCTACTGGTGGGGCAGCGTGACCGTGAACAACTTCGACTCGCAGCTCATCGGCAAAGCCACGCTGGAAGCCGTCGACGATTTCGTCAAGAAGGCGCGCCCCGCGATCAAGTAGGACCGTCCGTGGGCATCGTCGACAGTCATCTCCATCTCGTGACCGCGGCGATGCTGCGCCGCATGCGGGACCGCTCTCCGGGCTACCGGCGCCAGGCCGTCCAGGCGGTCCGGATCCGCGGCAAAACGTTCGAGGAGCGGCTGGCCGAGCTCGAAGGCCGCACGCTGGACGACCACGCGCAGAGCTGGCTGAAGGAATTCGACGCCGCCGGAGTGGACGTCGGTGCGTTCATCGCGGTGGGAGAAGGCAACGAGGAACTCGCGCAGTTCGTGGCACTGCGCCCCGACCGATTCGCGGGCTGGGGGTCGCTGCCCGACCCGCGGCATCCCGACGCCTGGCGCACGGTGTCGAAGTTCCGCGAGATGGGGCTGTCGGGACTGAAGCTCTACCCGCCGACGCAGCGCTTCCTCGCGAACGATCGGGCCCTTTACCCGATCTACGAGGCCGCCGCGGAGATGGGCCTGCCCATCTTGTTCCACTTCGGGATCACGATCGGCGCCTTCTACGACCTGACGTTTGCGAGCCCGCTCCCGCTGTCCGCCCCGGTGAAAGAGTTCCCCGAGGTAACGTTTCTGATCGCGCACTTCGGAGCGGGGTTCCTGCGGGAGACGCTGTTCCTCGCGTATCACACCGAGAATGTCTGCGTCGATACGTCGGGAACGAACAACTGGCGCCTGTTCCATCCCGGAGAACCCTCGCTGGAACAGGTGTTCCGTGACGCGATCCGCGCGTTCGGTGCACAGCGGATTCTGTTCGGCACAGACTCCACGATCTACGGGGGCTACCGCCACCACATCGTCAAGGAGCAGCTGGACGTGCTCGACGCGCTGGAGCTGCCGCCGGAAGACCGCGCGGCCATTCTCGGTGGAAACGCGCGGCGGGTCCTGAAGCTGCCGGCTCAGTAAACCGCGGCAGCCAGCGCCGGCCTCTAACCAGACAAATGCGCCACCTCATCGCCGTCGTATTGCTGCTCGCCGTCCTGCCGGCCGCGCTGCAGGCCGCCGACGTCACGGAAGTCCCAGCGGGAATCAGTTCGGAGGCCGTGGCGGCGTTCAAACGCGGGCTGGAACTGCACCGCCAGAGGAAGTGGGCGGCGGCGATCCCGGAGTACGAACGCGCGCTTGCTCTGGGCGGGCGGTTCCCCGAAGCGTTCAACAACCTTGCCTACTGCTACCGGAAAGTCGGACAGGTCGATCGTGCCATCGAGCTGTACAAAGTGGCCATCGCGCTGCGGCCCCTGTTCGTGCAGGCCCACGATTACCTCGCCCGCGCGTATCTGCAGAAGGGCGACCGCGACGGCGCGCTGCGCGAATACGAGATCGTCCGCCGGCTCGACACGAAGCTCGCAGTCTGCCTGTGGGCGGCGATCCA
>DASYRL010000109.1:0-62044 GCA_036004445.1 bacterium | reverse complement strand
AGCGTCTTGGCGAACGGGACGCCCGGCACGTCCGGCCCGCCCAGCCGCATGACGGGGGCGTCGAGTGACTCGAAGCCTTCTTCCGCGATCAGCGCGGCCACCTCTGCCCCGTAGCCCAGAAATCGGTTGTCTTCGTACACGATCAGCGCGCGGTTGGTCTTCGCCACCGACCGCAGGATCGTCGTCGTGTCGAGAGGGGCGAGCGTCCGCAGGTCGACGACTTCTGCGTCGATGCCCTCCTTCGACGCTGTCTCGGCCGCCTGCAACGATTCGTGCAGCATCCACCCATAGGCGAACACCGAGAGATCCTTTCCTTCGCGGCGTACCTCGGCCGGGCCGATCGGCACTGTGTACTCGCGCTCCGGCACCTCGCCGCGCATGAGACGATACATACGCTTGTGCTCAAGGAACAGCACCGGGTCGGGATCGGCCACCGCCGCCAGCAGCATCCCCTTGGCGTCGTAGGGGGTGTACGGCGCCACGACCTTTATTCCGGGCACGTGCGCGTAGGTCGCCTCGATCGACTGGGAGTGATACAGCGCGGTGCCGTGCGATCCCCCGTACGGCGCACGGAAGACGACCGGGCAGCCGAACCCGTTGTTGGACCGGTACCGCATCCGCGCGGCCTCGCTGACAATCTGGTTGAAGGCCGGATGGATGAAGTCCGCAAACTGAAATTCCGCGATCGGGCGCAGTCCGTTGACCGACATGCCGATCGCCACGCCGGCGATCGAGGACTCCGCCAGCGGCGTGTCGATGACCCGGCCTTCGCCGAACTTCTCGAGCAGCCCCGTCGTGGCGCCGAAGACGCCGCCTTTGACGCCGACGTCCTCGCCCATCACAACGACGCTGTCGTCCCGCGCCATCGCGAGGCGGTGGGCCTCGTTGATCGCATCGATGTAGCGGAGCTCAGGCATCGGCGGGTCCCTCCTCCGCGAAGACGTAGCGCGCCGCGCTCTCCGCCGTCGGCTCGGGCGCGCGGTCGGCGACGTCCGTCGCCTGGTCGATCTCGCGCTTGACCCGCGCCGCGATCTCCTGCTTCTTCGCATCCGTCAGCAGGCCCGCGCGCTCGAGGTACGCGCCGAACGTCTTGAGAGGATCGCGCTGGCGGACGCGCTCCAACTCCTCTTTCGACCGGTAGCGCTCTTGCTGGTCGTCGCTGCTGTGCGAGCCCAGCCGGGGCACGCGGAACTCGATGAGCGTCGGGCCCTCCCCGCGCTTGGCCCGGTCATAGGCGTCCTTCGCGACCTGGTAGCACTCCAGAATGTCGCTGCCGTCCGCCGACACGCCCGGCATCCCGTAGCCCGCTCCGCGGACGGCGACGCTGTCTACCGCCATCTGCTTGCGCAGGGGCACCGAAATGGCGTACTCGTTGTTCTCGACGATGAACAGACACGGCACCTTGTGCACCCCGCCGAAGTTCAATGCCTCGTGCCAGTCGCCCTGACTGCTGCCGCCCTCGCCGATGGCGACCATCGTCACCTCACCGGTCTTCCGCAGCTTCGACGCGTAGGCGATCCCCGCCGCATGAGGGTACTGGGTCCCCACCGGGCTGCTCGTCGAGAGGATCTTCACGCCGGGGTGGCCGTAGTGTCCGGGCATCTGGCGCCCGCCGCTGCTCGGATCGTTCGCGCGCGCGAACAGCCCGAGCAGGAGGTCGGCCGGCGACATGCCTTTGACCAGACAGGCCGCGACCGACCGGTAGAACGGAACCAGCCAGTCGTTCTTTTTGTCCATGGGCCACATCGCGGCGACCTGGCATCCTTCGTGGCCGGGACCGGAGATGACAAACATCGCCTTCCCGGCCCGCTGCAGCACCCACATCCGGTCGTCCAGCGCCCGGGCCAGGGCGATGTAGTAGTACATCTCTAGCACGTCGTCGTCGGTGAGCCCCAGCTCTTGGTGCCGCGACACCTGCGCCTTGGTCTTCGCACTTGTCGCACCCACTGCGGCAACCCTCCTGACTGCTCTTGGAGTGGCTTTTCCCTGTTCCCTGCTCCCTGCTCCCTGTTCCCGCTCTTAGAAATGGAGGACGCGTCCCATCGCGTCCAGCGCCGCCTCTTTGACCGCCTCCGAGAGCGTAGGATGTGAATGCACGGCGCCCGCCAGTTCGGTGACGGTCCCTTCCAGATATTTCGTCGCCACCCCCTCGGCCAGCAGTTCGGTCACGCCCGGACCGATGAGATGCACCCCCAGCAGCTCGCCGATGGACGCGTCGACGACGATCTTCACGAAGCCCTCGCGGGCGCCGTCGATCGATGCCTTGCTGTTCGCCGAAAACGGGAACCGGCCGATCTTGACGTCGTGGCCGGCCTCTCTGGCCGCCCGCTCGCTGAGTCCCATCGTCGCCACCTGGGGAAACGAGAACGTCGGCCGCGGCACGGCGTCGTAGTTCAGCGGATGGCCCTCCCCGCCGGCGATGCGCTCCATCACGGAGATGGCCTCGTCGCTGGCGACGTGCGCGAGGCGGTACGGCGCCTGCCCGGTGATGACGTCGCCGATGGCGAAGACGGTGGGCACGCTGCTGCGCAGCTGCGCGTCGACTTTCACGGCGCCTTTCTCGACCGCCACGCCGGCCTCGCCCGGCGCCAGGCCGTCGGTGACCGGGCTGCGGCCGACGGCCACGAGGAGGTAGTCCACCTCCAGCGCAGACGTCTGGTCGCCCGTGGCGAGGGTGAGGTGGACGCGGCCGTCCTTTACGACCGCCCCGGTCGCCGTCGTCTTAGTGCGGACGGCGATGCCGCGGCGTGCGAAGGAGCACTCTAGCGCCTGGCCGATCTCCTCGTCTTCCAGCGGCACGAGGGTGGGGAGCAGTTCGATCACGGTCACGTCGCTGCCGAAGGCGCGGAACAGGCTGGCGAACTCGACGCCGACCGGGCCCGCGCCGAGGATGGCGATGGATCCCGGGACGTCGGTCAGGGCGAGCGCCCCAGTGCTGTCGATGATGCGGTCGTTGTCGATGGTGATCCCCGGAACGCTGCGCGGGGCCGACCCCGTGGCGATGACGACGTGGGCGGCCGCGAGCTCCGTCTCCGATCCGTCGTGCAGGGCGACGCCGATCGTGTCCGCGGCGAGGAACCGCCCCTCGCCCTCGAACATGCCGACCTTGTGCTTGCGCATCAGGCCCAGCGTGCCCTTGTAGAGCTGCTCGACGACGCGGGCCTTGCGGGCGTGGACCGCGGCAAGGTCCAGCGCCACCCCGGTCGTCGTGATCCCCAGATCCTTGCCGCCTTTGACGGACTCGAAGACTTCAGCGGTGTGCAGCATCGCCTTGGTCGGGATGCACCCGACGTGCAGACAGGTCCCGCCCACCTTGGCGCGCTCGACCAGCGCGACGCGCAGACCGAGTTGGGCGGCGCGGATGGCGCCCACGTATCCGCCGGGGCCGCCGCCGATGATCACGACATCGTAGCGCTCACGCATTGATCAGGAAGAGTGGGGAACGCGAAGGGGACGTTCCCCTGTGCACTTCGTGGAGGCCGCGCCGCTTCCTCCGCCACGCTGCCTCCGCGCCTTTGGGCATGCTCCAGGGGATCCTCATGCCAGGTGCCGGTGGCTTCCCGGCAGCGTCCACAGTGGCTTGCGGCCGGCGTAGCCTTCGTCGAGTCCGTGCCAGTAGTGGATGCCGTCTTCGCCCAGGCGCCAGCAGAGGTAGACCTCGCTGCCATCGGCCACGGTGGGAAAGTCCACGAGGCCCATGTCGAGGTCTTTCAGCACGCCGCCGAGCTCTTCCAGCTCGACCATACGGGTGCCGAACTCCTCGGTGCCGGCGTCCACCTCGTGCTGCAGGGTTCCGATCTCATCGAGCACCGGCTCGCCGCGTTCCAGTGCGGCCCACAGGAGTTCAAGCCGCTCGCGCGCCGCCAGCCCCTCATCGCGGAGCTCGCGCAGCTGCAGCACGATTCGTTCCACGTCCGGCAGGGCTTGCGTCACCTGCTGCAGCGTGACCAGACGTCCCTCGCTCATCGCCGCTACTTCCTTACCTGGAGGCGGAGGGTGTGGTACCCCGACGCCCCGTCGGGCAGCGTGGGAGCCGGTTTGGAGAGCTGCAGCACGGCGTTGCCGTCCTTCGCCCGCACCTTCAGGACGACCGTCCCCGCCGCCGCCGGCTTCCAGACCGCCGCCCACAGCACCCACGTAAACTTGCCCAGCGCGGGCTTGAGTGCGGCTTTCGTCCAGGTCTTTCCATCGTCGGTTGAATATTCGACTTCCTTGATGCCGCGGTCGCCGGCGTACGCCACTCCGCCGAGTTCGACGTCGCCGCCGCTGGTCTGAGACGCGACGATGAACTTCGACATGGTCTTCACCACCGCGTCGTCCGTCCAGCCCGACGCCTGCCAGTAGCCCTGAAAGTCGTAGTCGACGACCTCGAGGCGGGTAATCCACTTGGGGTTCTTCATGCCGAAGAGTCCGGGAATCAGCAGGCGCAGCGGCGCCCCGTGGGCGGCCGGGAGCGGCTCGCCGTTCATCTCGTACACCAGCAGGGTACTGGGATTGACGGCGTCGCCGATCGGCACCGACTCGGAGTAGCCGTCTGCGCAGCGGAACGCCACCTTCACCGCCGTGGGCGCGGGGCCGCCGGCCCGCGCCAGGACATCCCGCAGGCGGACCCCCTTCCACCGCGCGTTGCTGATGAGGTCGCCGCCCACCTCGTTGCTGATACACTCCAGCGTCTGCAGCTGCTCCACCGCCGGCATGGCGCGGAGTTCATCGTACGTGAGCCGCAGGGGCCGGCCGACCTTGCCGGCGACGTCCAGTGACCACTTGAGCGCATCGAGGCGGGGATCGAACCCCGGGGGGTTCTTGCTGACGACGTAAAACTGGTCGTTGGGCGTAATCTCCGGCGGCAGGCCTCTGATCCTCGCAAACAGATCCTGCGCAAGGACGATGCCTCCCGACGCCGCGCGGGCCGCCCACCGGGCGATCGACGCACCGCCGGCGGCTGCCAGTGCGAACAGCGCCGAGCGGGACAGAAACTCGCGACGCGTGACCGCCCGCTTCATACGTCTAGTATACAAACCGCCGCGGAACGCGGTCCGTTTAGCGGCCGACCCGGATGCGGAGGCGATGGTAGCCGGTGGCGCCGCTGGGCAGCGTCGCGGTTTCGGCGGCGGTCTGCAGGCGGCCCGCGCCGTCCCGCGCCCGGACCGACAACGTGTAGTCGACGGCGGCGGGGGGCTTCCACAGCGCTCCCCACAACACCCAGGTGTAGGGTCCCAGCGCGGGCTTGACCGCAGCGGGGATCCACGTCCGGCCGTCGTCGGCAGAAAACTCCACGTCGCGGATGCCGCGGCTGCCGGCGTAGGCCACGCCGCCGATCCCGACCTCCTCCCCGACCCGAGCGCCCGTCACGCGCGTGGTGAACTTGGACATCGTCTGCACGACGGCGTCATCGGTCCAGCCCGACCGCTCCCAGTACCCGAGGAAGTTGTAGTCGACCGGCTCGATCTTCGTGATCCACTTCGGATTCTTCATTCCGAAATACCCGGGCACGAGCAACCGCACGGGAAACCCGTGCTTCGGCGTCAGCGGCTCGGCGTTCATCTCGTAGACCACGAGGGTATCCGGGTCCAGCGCCGCCGGCAGCGGAATCGATTCCGTGTACCCGTCCGCGCAGCGGAACGCCACTTTGGTCGTCTTCGGTCCGGCGCCGCCGGCCAGCGCCAGCAGGTCGCGGAGCCGGGCGCCTTTCCACCTCGCGTTGCTGATCAGATCGCCGCCGACCTCGTTGCTGATGCACTCCAGCGTGTGGAACCGCTCCACGGCCGGCAGGGCTTTGACATCCTGGTAGGCGAGGCGCTGGGGCTTGCCGACCAGCCCGCCGATCTCCAGCGACCATTTCGCGGCGTCGAGGACGGGATCGAAGCCGAACGGGTTCTTGCTGACGATGTAAAACTCTTTCGTCGGTGTGATCTCCGGCGGCAGTCCCTTGATCTTCTGAAACACGCTCTGCGCCAGCGCAACGACCGGGCGTGCGGCGGTCGAGACCACCCGGGCGAGCATCGAGCCGGCCAGCATCCCGCCGACGACCACGACGGACCGGTGGAGCAGTTCCCGGCGAGTCATACTGCTGTCGCTCGCCGACGGCGCGGCCGGCTCGCGCGGCTGCAGCAGCCGGCGGCCGACCGTGAAGATCACGGAAAAGGCAAGGGCATACAAGGATAGCGCCAGCAGCACTTGTCCCGCGATGCCCGCGGCAGTCGGCGACACTCCCTCAGCCTCCAGCCGGGCCTGGAGGAAATCCGACGCCGGTCCGAGGGTCAGCGCGGTGAGGGGGAGGAACGACAGGGCGAATGCGGCGACCGCGGAACGCAGCGGGCGGACCCGCAGCGCGCGCCAACGCGTCAGCACAAGGCCGAGCACGCCCAGACCGATGACCACCGAGACGAGCATCCCCCAGAACGCGAGTGGCTTCGCGAGAAACTTCAGCTGAACGATCAGAAATCCGAAGACCTGGAACGGCAGGACGCGCAGCGCCCGCTCCCACAGGGCGAGCGCAATCACGGGCATCCCTCCGGTGAACAGCCCGACCACGAGCATCACCGCGACCACGACGCCCCCCGCCGCACCGGCGACGAACCCGGCAAGCGCCGTGCGCCTCGCAGGTATCGTTCCGCTGGCGTTCATTGATGTCCCTTTCGTATCACGATGCGGCTGTCGGATGAAGCCCGCGCAAACCTTCCGTAAAGAAAGTGTAACCCCTACGGTCCCGGCTGCAACGAGGCGGTGGCGAACAGGACGTGAAAGCGCTGGCAGTAGATCACGACCGACCGCAGGGTAGCCGGATCGGTGCCGGAGGGAACCGTGTAGTTCTGCGCGCCGATATTCCCCTTCAATCGCCCAAGGTTGACCATGTTCCCCTCGTGGACCTGCTCGCGGGTCCGCGGGTTGGGGTGGGATGAGAGGTACACGTACAGATCGGGCCCGTTCGTGACGCGAAAATTCTCCAGCCGTACGACGGCCCGTCCTCCCGCAACAAGGATCAGGGCGTCGCCGGATCCCATGTGGAACGAGTCGGCGCCGGCAAAGGCGCCCCGCGCGCGGACCACGGGAGACGCGTCTGGTGGCATCGGCTCCACCATCGCGAGCTCCTGCTTGGCCGCCGTGCGCATCGTGTCTTCCGCCTCACGGTGGCTCATCCCGGCGGGGAGCACGCCGCCTCCACTGAGCGGGAACTCCTCTACGACGGTGCGGTTGATGAACAGGGGCGACGCCAGATACCAGGCGATGGGCGCCCCGACGACGATCACCACGACAACGGCGATCCACCACCCCCGCCTACGCATGACCGGTCCCTCCCCCGTTCGTCCTGTCTCGCAGCGAAAACCAGATCGTCGTCGTGCCGGCCTCGCTGCGGGCTCCGACCTCACCACCGTGGGCCGTCGCGACTGCTCGCACGATGGCCAAGCCGATGCCCGCCCCGCCGGACTCCCGCGAACGCGACTTCTCGCCCCGGTAGAATCGCTCGAACACAAACGGCAGATCGGCCGGGGCGAGACCGTCCCCCGTATTGGTGACCTCCACGCGCACTGCACCGTCGGCGCGGCGCACGACGACGGTGACGTCGCCGCCGGACGGTGTGTACTTCAGCGCGTTGTCGAGGAGGTTGGAGACGGCCTGCGCGACGAGGTCGGGGTCCGCATGGACCGGACTGCCTTCCGGCATGCCCCGCACGGCGATCCCGCGGGAGGCAAACTCGGTCCGGCGCAGATCCACCAGGCGCCGCACCAGCGCGCCGACGTCGACGTCCCGCGCGGCCAGCTCGCTCAGCCGCGCATCGAACAGCGACAACTGATGAAGCGCATCGACCAGCCGAACCAGGCGCATCACCTCGTCGTGCAGCGACGCGATGGCCTCGGCGGTCGGAGACGTCACGCCCTCGGCCATCGCTTCCAGGTAGCCTCGTAGGTTGGTCAGCGGAGTACGCAGCTCGTGCGCGACGTTCGCCACGAGGTCCTTGCGCAGACGGTCCAGCGTGGCCAGCGCGTCGGCCATCCGGTTCAGCGCCTGCGCCAGTGACGCCAGTTCGTCGCTGGTCGTCACCGGGACGCGGGCCGTATAGTCTCCGCCGGCGATGCGCTCGGTCATGGCGATCATCCCGCGCAGCGGGTTGGTCACGCGGCGGAACAGGATCACGCTGAGCAGGATGCCGACGCCGCCGGCCAGCAGGCTGGCCAGGAGCAGCGACTGCGTCAGCGAGCGGACGAAGAGGCCGTGCAGAACATCAGTCTGGATGTGAAACTGCTTCATCAGACTGGAGAAGATCGAGTCAGCCAGCTGCCCGATCGCCAGCGCCACGATGGCCACGGCGACGGCGATCACGATCAGATTGATCCCGACCAGACGCCAAAAGAAGCTGCGTTTCGCCGTTCCCTGTTCCCGGTTCCCGGTTCCCGCCATTTAGAGCAGCTTGTACCCGATCCCTCGAACCGTCGCGATGAAGCGCGGCTGAGCCGGATCGTCCCCGAGTTTCTGACGCAGCTTGCCGACGTGCACGTCGATCGTCCGATCGACGACGGCCGCTTCGTGCATCGTGTAGATGCTGTTGAGTAGCTGGTCGCGGGTGAACACCCGTTCCGGCGATGCCAGCATGGTCTCGAGCAGCTTGAACTCGATGGGCGTCAGGGACACCTCATCACCGGCCAGCGTCACCCTGTGGCGGTCGAGGTCCAGCTCCAGATTGCCGCGGCGGAGCACCCTCGCCGGCGCGCTGCGGGTCGCGCGGCGAAGGATGGTCCGCACCCGCGCGACGACCTCCCGTGGGCTAAACGGCTTGGTCACGTAGTCATCGGCCCCCAGCGACAGCCCGACGAGCTTGTCCATCTCGTCGACCCGCGCGGTGAGGATGAGGATGGGAGTCTCTGATCCCGCGCGAAGCTGGCGGGCGACGTCCAGCCCGTCGATGTGGGGCAGCATCAAATCCAGAATCACGAGGTCGGGCCGGGCCCGGGCCGCAGTTTCGAGCGCCGTCCGCCCATCGTACGCGACGGCGACGCCGAACCCGTCGCGCTCGAGGTACATCCGCAGCAGGTCGACGATCTTGGGGTCATCTTCGACGACGAGGACGGTCTGGCTCATGGCGACCATACAGTAGGTGGATTGTGTAAAGGTTGTATGAACAGCCGGGAACGCGGGAACGGAGCAGGTACAGGGAGCCACGTCCGGCACTGTCCACATCGCGATCCCGCGTTTCCGCGTTCCCGCGATCCCGTCTCTTTAGGCCCGCTCGCCGAGCCCGAAGCCTTCGGCTTCCTGCTGCCGCTGCTTGGCGACCTCGGTCAGCCAGGCGGGATCCTCGTACACGTAGTCCTTGCGGAGCGGATGTCCGATCCAGTCGTCGGTCATCATGATGCGGCGCAGGTCGGGGTGGCCCTCGAACGTCACGCCCAGGAGGTCGTACGCCTCGCGCTCGTGCCAGTTGGCGCCGTCCCAAATTCCGGTCACCGATGGAACGACGGCCTGATCGCGCGGGACGCGGACCTTCAGGGCCAGGTCGTCGCGGGTCTGCAGCGAGTACGCGTGGTAGAGCACCTCGAGCTCGTGGCTCTCGGGACGGTCGATGCCCGAGACGAACGAGAGATACGCGAGCCCGAAGTCCGGATCGGTCGCCAGCACACGGCAGACCTCCAGGAGTTTCTCCCGGGGCACGAACACGCCGGGCGTCAGGAACGCGGGAGCTGCCTCGTGCGCCGGCCGCTTCGGCGGCGCCGGCGGGGTGGGGCTTGTCGGCGGTGCGGGTGAGTCTTCCGGGGCGGATCCAGTCGCAGGAGGCTCTGGCACCTCCTGCTCCCTGTTCTCTGTTCCCTGTTCCCGTTCTTGCTGTCCGGGGCGCGGAAACAGCTCCACGTCGGCGAAGCGCTGCTTGAGCTTCTCGGCGAGCTCCCAGCTCACCGCCGCACCTTGACGATGCCGGTCGCAATCGGTTCTTTGGGCGCGGCCTGGTGCAGGTCGTCGAGATTGTACAACAGATTCGCGCGGTTGAACGTGCTGGCTTCATAATGCGGGACGAACACGATGGCCTCCGTCGGGCAGACCTCGACGCACAGCCCGCAGTAGCAGCACTTGTCCATCTCGATGTCAAAGCGCGTCAGCAGCCGGTCCTTCCCCTTCCCGGTCGCCTCGATGTGGATGCAGCGATCCGGACACACCCGTTCGCACTGGAAGCAGATGATGCACTTGTCATTGTCGGTCTCGGGATCAATCGGCAGGGCCAGCAGCCCGTGCCAGCGCGGAGAGACGTTCACCTTCTGGATCGGATAGCTGACGGTGACCTTGCGCTCGAACATCGTGCGCAGCGTCGACTTCAGCCCGATCAACAGCGCCCACGCGCCGTTCCAGGCCTGCTCCGCCAGCCCCTTCTTGCCGTTTGTTTGCTCTTGCATCTGTGGTCTTCCCTGCTCCCTGTTCCCGGTTCCCTGTTCCCGGGTCCTAGCGGTCCACATCCGACAGCACGATGTCGATACTGCCCAGGATGGCGATGACGTCCGCGACCTTCCATCCCCGCATCATCTCGGTCAGCGCATACAGATTGCTGAACGCCGGCGCACGGATCTTCACGCGGTAGGGCTTGTCGCTGCCGTCGGACACCAGGTAGATCCCGAGGTCGCCCCGCGGCGATTCCGTCCGCGCGTAGACCTCGCCTTTCGGCACCCGGAGGGTGACGGCCACGCGCGAGCGGATGTCCCCCGCCGGGAGGCGCTCCAGGCACTGCCGGATGATGCGCACCGCCTGGCGCATTTCTTCCATCCGCACCAGATACCGCGCGAAGCAGTCTCCGGCCGACTGCACGGGCACGTCAAACTGCACGCGGTCGTACACCTCGTAGGGATGCGCCTTGCGCACGTCATAGTCGATGCCCGAGGCACGCGCGACCGGACCCGAGGCGCCCATCTGGATCGCGGTCGCGGCCGGCAGCACGCCGACGCCCTGCGTGCGGGCCAGAAAGATGGGATTGCCGGTCAGCAGCTCGTCGTACTCGGGCAGACGGTCGAGAAAGTAGTCGCAGAACTCCGCGCACCGTGCCGTCCAGCCGTCGGGCAAATCCTCGTTCACGCCGCCGAGCCGGAAGTACACGTGATGCAGCCGGCCGCCGGTCGCCTGCTCGAAGAGGTCCATGATGCGTTCGCGCTCTCGCATCGCCCACAGAAACGCGGTGAAGGCCCCGAGGTCGATCCCGAAGGTCCCCAGCCAGATCAGGTGGCTGCTGATGCGCTGCAGCTCGAGCATGATCGTCCGGATGAACTTCGCCCGCTCGGGTACTTCGATCTTCGCGAGGCGCTCGGTCGCCAGCACCCAGACTTCTTCGTTGGACATCGCCGCCAGGTAGTCCATGCCGCGGTCCACCAGCGCGATGTTCTGGAGATAGGTGCGGTGCTCCATCATCTTCTCGACCGATGAGTGCAGGTAGCCGATGTCCGGCCGGACGTCGACGATGTTCTCGCCGTCGAGGGTGACGATCAGGCGCAGCACGCCGTGCGTGCTCGGGTGCTGCGGCCCCATGTTCAGAAGCAGTTCTTCGGTGCGTAAGACCATGGATCAGGATTCCGCCGTCGCGGCGTTGTAGACCCGGCGGCGGAGGAACGGCTCCTTCTTGATCTTGTCCTGCAGCTTGAGGAAGCCTTCGATCAGCGCCTCCGGTCGCGGCGGGCAGCCGGGGACGTACACGTCGACGGGAACCACCTGGTCGATCCCCTTGAGGATGGAATAGTTGTCGTAGTAGAACGGCCCGCCGCAGGTGGCGCAGGATCCCATGCTGACGACATACTTCGGCTCGGGCATCTGCTCCCACAGCCGGCGCACGATCGGCGCGATCTTGATGGTCGCCCGCCCCGCGACGATGATGCAGTCGGCCTGACGCGGCGTCCCCCGCGGGATGACCCCCATGCGGTCGAAGTCGAAGCGCGTCGCCATGGCCTGCATCATTTCGATCGCGCAGCAGGCCAGCCCGAACGTGAGCGGCCACACCGAGGCGGCCCGCCCCCAGTTCAGCACCTGCTCGACCTTGGTCAGGATGACGCCCCCACCCGGCAGCGAGTCGAGGACTTCCAGCGCCCGGTCCAGCGGCAGGGCAGTACTGCGGGGGATGTCCTTCGGGTCAGTCGACACGCGTCACCGACCTCCTGAATACGAGATGAAGAGTGGGACCCCTTTCAGCATAGCGACGCCGCTGCGTCGCGTCAAAGGGAGGGGGGTGTACCGGTTTGATACCACCCGATTCGTGCCGGGCGGGTGGGTAACTAACGTTTGGCAGGCGAGCGCGGCTAGGGAACGGGAGGCCTGCATGGTCAATCCGAGCCGCCCGACTCGCAGCGCGGTACCGCTCCCGAGCGGCCAGCCGCCGCGGCCTGACTGACTCACGACCTCGGACGCGGTCAGCGGCGGGCGCGCTCGGGCTTGGCGGCCACGAGGGTTCGGACCGCGGCGGCGATGTGCGGAGCGCTGATGCCCGCGGCATCCATCAATTCGTCGGGGGTGCCCGATCCGGGCATCGCACCCACCGCCAGCGCGTGCACGGCCGGGAACGGCACGGTGCCGAGCAGCGCGCTCAGCACGGCTTCCCCCAACCCACCCTCCGGCCAGTGGTCCTCCGCGATCACGATCGCGCCGGTGTCCCGCGCGGCCGCCTGCAGGGTGGCGGCGTCGATGGGTTTGACGGAATAGGCGTCGATGACCCTCACGGCAATGCCTTCACTCGAAAGCGCCTGCGCGGCCTTGAGGGCTTCGTGGACGGTGATGCCTGCCGCCACGATCGCGGCCTGATCGCGGTTGGACGACCGCAGCACGGCGCTGCCGCCGATCTCGAACGCGTCGTCCGGACCGTACAGGACGGGGGTCTTCTCGCGCGTGGTCCGTAGATACACCACTCCGCTCCGGCGGACCGCGGCCGCCACGAGTCCCGCGGTCTGGTTCGCGTCGCAGGGATAGAGCACCGTGCTGCCGCTGACGGCGCGCATCATGGCGAGGTCTTCCAAACCCATCTGGGAGGGGCCGTCCTGCCCGATCGACACGCCCGCATGAGAACCGCAGAGTTTGACGTTCGCGCGCGACACGGCCGCCATCCGGATGAAGTCGTACGCGCGGGTGAAGAACGCGGCGAACGTCGAGGCAAACGGCACCCAGCCGCGGACCTGCAGGCCGACCGCGGCGGCGACGAGCTGCTGTTCGGCGATGAACATCTCGAAGTAGCGGTCGGGGAAGGCTTCGGCAAACGTCTCGGCGTAGGTGGAGTTGCTCACTTCGCCGTCCAGCACGACGACGTCGGGGAAGGCCTCGCCGAGGGCCTTCAGCGCGTCGCCGTACGCGCGGCGGGTGGCGACGGCGTCACCTTTCTTATATGAAGGAAGCGCCAGCGGTCGGCCGGAGGACCGCTCTGGGATGGGGACCGCATCGGGAGGATGGACGGTGACGGGCGCATCTCGCGGTCCCCCCAGTTCGGTGATGGCCGCTTGGGCCTGCTCTCTCGAGAGGGTCTTACCGTGCCAGCCGTTCTTGTCCTCGACGAGCGACACTCCGCGGCCTTTGCGGGTCAGCGCCAGGATCATCGTCGGGACGTCGGCCGCCCGCTCGGCCCGGGCGTAGGCGGACTCGATCTGATCAAAGTCATGGCCATCGATTTCGAGTGTCTCCCAGCCGAACGCGCGGGCCCTCGCGGCGTACGCCTCGGTGTTCCATCCCACCATGGTCTCCCCGCGCTGGCCCAGCCGGTTGACGTCAACGATGCACGTCAGGTTGCCGAGTTTGTAGTACGCGGCGTGCTCGACGGCCTCCCAGACCGCCCCCTCGGCCATCTCGCTGTCGCCGGACAGGACCCACACGCGGTACGGCAGTTTGTCGAGGTACTTGCCGGATAGTGCGACGCCGACGGCGATCGCCAGCCCCTGGCCGAGGGATCCGGTCGCCACGTCCACCCACGGCAGCACCGGCGTGGGATGCCCCTCCAGGCGGCTGCCGAACTTACGGAACGTCATGAGTTCTTCATCCGAGATCGCGCCGGCGGCTTTGAACAGCGCGTACAGCAGCGGCGAGGCGTGGCCCTTGGAGAAGATCAGGTGGTCGTTGGCGGGATGCTTCGGGTTGCCCACGTCGTAGCGCAGGTGCCCGTCCAACAGCACGGCCATGAGGTCGGCCGCCGATAACGACGAGGTCGGATGTCCTGATCCGGCTTCGGTGCTGGCGCGGATGCTGTCGACGCGAAGCTGTTGGGCGAGATCGCGCCGGGCAGCCGTCATCCTACTTGGCTTCGGAGCTGGCCTTGGCCACGACCGGGGCGTGCGCCGACTCAAACTCGGCGACGCCCTGCTCCAACGCCACCCACGACAGGGTCGCGCACTTGATCCGGACGGGGAACTTGCGCACGCCCTGCAGGGCCATGAGGTCTCCCAGCGCATCTTCGGAGACCGGGTCGCCGTGCAACATCGCCTTGAACTTTCCGGTGAGCTCGCGGGCCTCCTGCAGCGTCTTGCCCTTGATTTGCTCGGTCATCATCGACGCCGACGCCTGGCTGATCGAGCAGCCGCGGCCCACGAACGCCACATCGGCGATTCTCCCGCCGGAGAGCTTCACATAGATCGACAATTCGTCACCGCACAGCGGGTTTGCGCCCTCGACCTTGATGTCGGCGTCGTCGAGCGCCCCCTTGTTGCGCGGATGCGAGTAGTGGTCGAGGATGACTTCGCGGTAGAGCTCGTCCAGTGCCATGCGTCCTCCTCGCGCTATTGTGCCACGCACGCGGAGGACTGTCTACGATGGTTTCACGGGCTCCGGAACCGCCGGCGCGGCGATCTGTTCCTGGCGGAACGGGGACCTCCGCAGCGCCCGCCGGAACAACAGCAGGTAGACCCCGACGCTGATCAACCACACGATGAACGTCGCCAGGAAGTACCGGGAGAACACGCTCGCGATGAACCCGGTCGCCTCGGTGAGCCGCTGCTGGAGTTCGAGTGGGAAGTTGTAGGCGGCGTGCATGACCGAGGCCAGCAGGATCCCGACCGTCACGACCGAGGCGGGCCGGCCGCCGATGACCCGCTGCGCCAGGAAATAGCCGACCAGCCCCGACCAGGCCACATGGCCGATGGTCGACAGCAGCGCGCGCATCGGGGCGGTGATCACAAATGCGCCGACGATCGCGGCCGAGGCGCCGTCGGGCGCGCCCGCGCGCGCCGCCGATTCCAGGACACCGAAGTAGCGCCCCACGATGTAGATGAAGTTCTCGCCGGCCGCGAATCCCAGGGCCGCCGTGGTCATGTACACCATGCCGTCCAGCGGTTCGTTGAAATTGGGATCGCTACGGATGCTGTTGTTGGCCACGATGTACTTCATCGTCTCCTCGTTGAGGGCCAGCAGCAGGACGCTGCCGAAGAGGATGACGATGGCCGTGGGAATCGCGCCGGAGCGGCCAAAGGAATCGGCGATGGGCACGAGCGTTCCCCCCAGCAATTCGTTCATCCCCGCCGCCCACGGCCCGGCGAGCAGCCCCCAGAGGAAGAGCTTTCCGATGAGCGCCTTCGGTTCGCGCTCGTAGCGGTCGCGGCTGTAGAAGAACCACAGCCAGAAGATCGCCGGGATGAACGCGGCCAGCAGTGCCAGCAGATGCACCATCGACAGACTCCTTTCCTACCGGCCGGGGCGCTGCCGCCGCTGGTGATCGACGACGGCCTTGCCGATTTTCAACGCAATGGCGCCCCCGGGCACGACGAGGTTGACGGTTTCGGCGCCCAGGTCGAAGAGGACCTCGCGGTTGAAGATCCGGCGCATCTGTTGCTGGAACGCGCGGGTGCCGGCGCTGGTCTCCCCGGTCACGGCGTCCACTTCCAGCGCCGCCTTTTTGGCTTTGGCTTCCCAGGTGTACTCGATGGCGTAGACGGGATGATAGATGAGGTGGAGCTGTTCGATCTCGATCTCCTCGTCGAAGACCTGATCGGCCTCATACGGCTTCACCAGCTGCTGCACCAGCGTCTGGACGAGCGTCGAGGCCTTCACGTCCGGCGGGACGACGATCGCGTCGGAGGGCGCAAACTCGGCGAGTTCGATGATCTCCTCGCGCGGCGCGGCCAGGACGGCCTTCGCCTCGAGATCCATGCCCCCCACGGCGTCGACAATCTTCTCCAACCGGGCGTCGTCCGTACAGTGCTCCACGCCGCGGATGATGAAATGCCGGGGCGGGCCTTCGGCGACCGCGTAATCGTCGCCTTTCACCGTCACGCGCTGCACCGTCGCGTCCGCGACCGGGACCCGGTACTCGCGGCCGCGGTCGAAGACGACGTGCTTCCGTGCGACGATGTGCCAGATCGGATCGAACCGTTTGCCGATGGCGACGATCTTGATCTCCTCGCCTTTCGGACGCAGCAGCAGCCGGGCGACGGACCCAAACGCGGCGCCCTTGTGCTCCACGGCCCGCTCCCGCACCTGCTCATCGGTGAGCCGCGGCTGGACCATGAAGACTTTCTGCTCACTGACGGTGATTTCCATGCCCGTCCTCCCGGACTGTCCTCCCGCGGTGCGGTGATGATCCGGTTACTTCAACACGACCGCGAGGACCAGGATCGCCATGGCCACGATCGTCGCCGCCTGCACCAGCGCGACCGCCATGTTCCCCTTCCGCAACTCCTCCATTTCGTCGATCCCGGGCGTGACGCGGTTGAACACGCGCATCGCGATCGGGGCCATGATCGCAAACGCGATCCCGGCGACGACGACCCAGAACAGCAGAAAGACGGCATTGAGGAGGATGCGCCCGTAATCGGTGCCGCCCGTCGGAATCGCGAACGGCGGCAGTTGCTGTGCCAGGGTGATCCACAACCAGGTCATCTCGTTTCCCTCCCTAATCGATGAAGTTCTTGTTGATGAAATCCTTCACGTCGACGAACTGATTGCGCTCCAGATCGAAGATCCGGACCAGGAACCTGCCCAGCACCTTGTTCACGGCGGCGTTCTTCTCGGCGTCGGTCCGGGCGGCTTTCAACTGGGCGGCGAACTCCGTGACGAGCCTGTTCTGCTGGCCGATCTGGATCATCCACTTCGTCCAGACCTGCGCCGACATCAGCATCGTTTCCGCAGGGTCGGGGGCGGTCGTCTCGTTCATGACCAGCCAGCTGACCACCGCCTGCTTGGCGACATCCGGCCAGCTCGGCTGGCTGTAGGCGGCCGCGGTCACGCCGAACCAGTACGCCGGACCGCTGCGGTCGGCGGGCGCGTAGCGCACCTCCAACACCTTGAGCCCTTCCCGTTCGAGGCCGGCTTTGATGCGGGCGAGCCTCTGGTCGATGCTCTGCGCCCCGGCGAGCACCGGCAGCCCGACCAGCAGCGCCAGGGCGAGCACCGCCCCCAACAATGCGTGCCTTCCCTGCCTCACCACGTCACCCCCTGTGTCCGGCATGCTACCCGGACCCTATCAGACCGACCTGAACAAAACCTGTACGGGAGCTAGGTCTTCCGCAACTGCTCGATTTCGGCTTCTTTCGCCTTGATTTGATCGGCGAACTGGTCGGCCTGCTGGACCAGCGGCTCGACCTCCGCGGGAAACGTCGTTCCCGCTTCATGCAGGTCGTACACCTTCGCGCCGATGACCTTGAAGGCGTCCTCCATCTTGCCGGTCAGGCCGCGGATCTCCACGCGCAGTTTCCCGATCGCGGCCATCTCTTCGGCCTGCCCGGCCGCCTTCTCCATGCCTTCCTTCACTTTGTCCAACCACCCCATCTGCCCACCTCCTCGGACGTCATGCCCTAACTGTACGACGAACCGGCCTAGAATCCCGGGATGACGACGGTCAATCCCCCCGCCGCAGCGAGGCGGATGTAGACGAGCATCGCCGCTTCGGTCACACCAACCAGGATCGGCGTCACGGCCGTGCCGGTCACCAGGATCGCGTCCCACTTGCCCTCTTCGGCCTCGACGACCAGGACGTACTCGCCGCTGTGCAGCCCCTCGTCCGTCACGGCAACCGTCTCGCCGGTGCGCGGATCAATCCGCCACCATCCGTAGCGGGGGACGCCGGCGACCTCGATCGACCGCTCGAGCGCGAGCGCGTAGTTTCCCCGCCGCAGCTCCTCGCGCAGCCGGGCCGCGGCATCGCCCGGGACCGACGGATCCAGGTCCGCCGGATCGCTCGTGAAGAGGCGGGCCGGCACGTTGCCTGCATCCGCTTCGGCGAAGAGCAGGCTCGTGCTGACGATCGAGCGCAACGGGACCGCCCCAACGGCGCCGGCCCGCACCTGGTCGAGCAGCGCCTGCTCGAGCGTCCCGTTTACGGCTCCGCGCAGCACGCCGGCCAGCATCGGCGCCTGCCGGTTCGGCCCGGCGGCCACGGCCCTGACGTGATCGCGCCGCAGATCGATCGCCAGCCGTCCTTCCTGGCCCTGCACCGCGACCTGGGCAATCAACACGCGGGGCGAGTCGGGGTAGAAGGTGACGACTGTGCCGTCTTGCGTCCGCAACCTCTTGAAGAGCGCATCCGAGACGAGGTAGAAGCTGATCGCCAGGCGGCGCAGCGCCGCGTTGCTCCCGCGTTCCTCGGCTCCGCCCGGCGAGGCCGCACCTTGGACGCCATCCACGTACGCGGCGTCGAGCCGGCCGGTCGTGAAGAAGAGATTGTATGATGTTCCGCGGAGGAATGCTGTCTGCTCTCCACCGGCGAGGCCGCGGAGTTCCTCTGGCGTGAGCGTGTGGCCCTTCGCGCGAGCCGCCTTGCCGATGAGGTCGAAGAGTTCCCGTACGACCGTCTCGCTCTGGCCCCCGGGCGTCTCAAACTTGAACTCGATCCACTCCGCGGTGGCCAAGGCGACAGCCTCACGCGTGCCCTGCCCGCTCAGCAGCCCTCCGATCCCGCCGAGACCGGTCGTTTTGATCTCCGTCGGAAAGGCCGCCCCGGCGACCGCCGGCTGGCCGGGAACCAAGAGGACCGGCTTGGTCCGGCCGGTCTCGGACAGGGCGGCGCCCAGGGCGCTCTGGATGTTGCGGACCGGACCCTGCCAGTTTTCAGGGACGTGCGCGAGGAGCACGCCCGTGGCGGAGAGATCCGCGGCGCGGGCTGAATAGGTCAGCAACTCGGTGGTCTGCGCCTGGGATCCGTCCGACACTTCCGCGAGCACCCTGACGGTCACGCGATGGTAGAGCACGTCGGGCAGCGCGTCGAAGGTCTCGGCGGCGGCCGCGGACGTCTTTCCCACTGCGGCATCGGCGAAGGAAGGATCGAGATCGACCCAGCGGCCGTTTTGCTCCACCTGCAACCAGTAGTGGCTGCGGGCCTCGGCGAGGAGGGCTTCCGTCGACGACCCGACCGGAACCTCCGGAAGGCGGATCCCCTTCAGCGCATCCCGGAGCCGCTCGAAGTTCCGCTTTGCGGCCGCCGCGAAGGCCCGACCCGCCCCGCCCCCGGCATCTGCGGCCGGCGCCTGGGCGACGGGGCCCGCCCACATCGATCCCACGAGGTCCCGCGCGACTGGATCCGATAGTGTCCCATGGGCGTAGCGAATCCGGAATCCGGCCTCGCTGAGCAGCCCTGCCAGCAGCGCGGCGCGGTCGGCGGAGTTTCCGGCGAGGGCGAGTAGCGTGCCGCGCGGACCGCGTAGCACGCCCGGGTAGGCTTCATACGCGATGTTGTCGCGGACGAACTCGAAGATGCGCGTGATGTCCTTGCCCAGCGCCTGCGCGAACGCCGCCGGGGTCACGTGGGTCAGCTCGAGCGTCGGCCGCGCCGGAAGCGCCAGCGTGGCAAGGTCGATGGGGTGCAAACCAGGTCCCCGCGTCGATGGAGCGATGGCGGCCGCTCCGGGCGCGTCCGCGGCCGGCGGCCGGGGGCCGCCGCATCCCGAGATGATCACCACGCCCACCACGAGCAGGATAAGCGGTCTCATCAGCGCCAGATTTCGCGGACGATCCATCCGGCCTGGTAGCCCAGCGCGGTCAACACCCGGATGTCCGTTGCCATCTCCAGGATGCCTCCGGTGAACGAATATGTGACTGTGCCGGCGGTGCCCGCGACGGGCTGGACGACCGTCACCGTCACCTCGGTCTTGGTGGCGCTGTACTCGATCTCCAGGGTGTTCTCCGTTCCCGCCGCGTGCAGCCCTTCATCCGTGACACCTACGACCTCTCCGGACGTTGGGTCGAGCCGCCACCAGCCGAGCCGTGGCCGACCTCCGAGAGAGACCGGCCGCAGGGGCGCCAGCACGAGGTACCCACGCTTGAGATCGGCGGTGATCCGCGCCACGGCGTCCGGGGCGGCGTCGCTGACGGTCCCCCCGGGCAGGAGCACGGCTGCGATCCCTTCCGCCCGCGCCTTCGCGAAGATCGCGCTGGTGCTGACCACGTCCCCGCCACCGACCCGCTCGCGTGCCCGTGAGGTGAGGTGGGTCATGACCATCCATTCCAGCGTCCCCTCGACGACCCCGCGAAACGCCTGGGCGGCGGGGAGATCCACGTGCGGATCGGACGAGACGGCGCGCGAGACGGTTGTCCGCAGATCGAGGGTCATCTCGGGGCGTCCCGCGACCTCAGTGAAAACCGCGATGATCACCCGCGGCGTGGCCGGATAGAATCGCACCGCGGTCCCGTTCGCGCCTACGATTCTCTCGAGGACGGCATCGGCGGTCGCGGTAAACGCGAGGTTCACGTCGAGCAGCATGGCACGCAGATCGACGGGCTGGCCGGTCTGCCACGCGGGTGTGGCATCGATCATGTGGGCGGGGTGGATGCGGCCGGGGGCGATGAAGAGGCCGAACAGTCCGTTGGTAAGGCGTGAAGGATCGAACGCCCCTGTGCGCTCCAAGACCTCCTCCGGTGACAGCGCGCCGCCGCCGGCCCGGCGTGCCGGGCCCACGAGGTCATAGATCTCGCGGACAATCGGCGTGCGGGCGCCGGTCGGATCGATGAAGGTCAGCCGCAGCCATTCCGCCGTCACGAGGGTCTCATCCCGACGCGTGCCGGCTCCACGGAGCAATGGGTCGATCCCGCCGAGTCCCGTGGTCTTGATCTTGGGTCGGAAGGGATCGCCCATGAGCGCCTCGGCGCCGATCAGCAGCACCGGCTTGATCTGGCCGGTGTCGGTAATCGCCGCCCGTAGGGCCCCCCGCAGTCCGGGGGCCGCCCACTGCTCCGGAACGTGCGCGAGCGTCACATCCCGGCCGGCCAGGTCGGCCGACGTCGCGGTCAGGGTCAGAATCGTTCGCTCGGCGACGGCGCTCCCCGTCTGTTCCTCGACGATCACCTCAAACAGGATCTGATGCGCGGCGGCGCCTGGAGTGTCGGCGGTCGCATCGGCCCGGGTGTAGGCGCGTCCGGGAACGGCGTCGGCGAAGGACGGGTCGAGGTCCTCCCACGCATCGCCGGACGCCCGCTGGACCCAGAAGTGAGTCCGTGTCTCGCCCAGCAGCTGCTCCACCGTGGGGGCGGCCGGCCCGCCGGTGCGGCGGTGGGTGCGCAGCGGCTCAGACACCAGCGCATAGTTCTTCTCTACTGAGTCCTTCGCCGCGTCGAGCGCCGTCCGGGCCCAGCCCGGGTAGTCGCCCGGCTGCCGCTTCGGTGGACCGGGCCGCTCAGCCCACATCGAGCCTACGAGTTCCCCCGCCAGCGCGTCGGGGAGGGTCCCTCTCGCGATCCGCACGCGCTGGCCGGCGGCGGTCAGCATGGCCGCCAGCAGCGCGGCGCGATCGGCGGAGTTTCCGGCCATCGCCAGCAGCGTCCCGCGGGGCCCGCGGAGCACTCCGGCGTACGATTCAAATGCGACGTTGTCCCGCACAAAGTCGAAGATGCGGGTGACATCACTGCCCAGCGCCTTCGCGAAGACCTCCGGCGTGACGTGCGAGAGTTCGCTCGTCCGCGGGACCGATACCGGGAGATCGCTCAAGCGCAGCGGCCTGAGTCCCGGCCCCCGATCGCTGACCGGGACGCCGGCGGTCCCCGGCCCTGTCTGCTGTGCCTGGCGAGGTCCCCCGCAGCCTGCCACAGCAATCGCAGCTGCAACGAGAATGCTCCACACTCTCCGCATGCTTGTCACCTTGAGAAGTGGAGTAAGGGGCCTACGCATCGCGGTCGCCTAAGGCCCCAGAACCTGAACGCCGATCTCCTGTCCTTCCTTCTTTAGCACGACTTTCGTGAACCCGTTCGCCGTGATCCGCACGTTGGGGATCTGAATCGGCGTCCCCGCCGCCCGCACCACGACCGTGTAGATCCCTTCCGGAACCTTCACCGTCCCCTGCCCCGTCACGCCGCCGCCGACTCTGGTCCCCGCGGCATCGAGCACGTCGTAGGGCACGGCCAGTGACTGCTGGATGGCCTGCTGCAGCGCGCGCGCGTTCCGCGCATCGTAGAACTTCCCGCCGGTGAGCTTGGCGACACGGTCCATCTCCTGCCGGACCGCCGCCTCCGCCAGGGCGAACCCCACGATGTTCAGGCGGATCTTGATCCCTTTCGCCACCAATTCCGACACGACCGCCGATGGGCTGCCGCCGCACTCTTCCTTGCCGTCGGTGACCAGGATCACGAGTTTCTCGCCCGGGGCCGAACCGAAATCGCGGGGGACCTGGCGCAGCGTGTAAGCGATCGGCGTGGTCCCTAAAGCGCGGACGGCGCGCACGCGGTTGATCATGGCCGCCTTGTCGATCCGGCCGAAGGAAAAGACGAGTTCGCTGTCCTGGCAGTCGCCCGGACGGCCCTCCCGGATTCGATGCCCGTAGAAACGCAGCGCCACCCGCGAGTTGTCGGGCAGACCTTTGATGACCCCGACCATCACGTCCTTGGCGATGTCCATCATCTGGCGGCCTTCGATCGTGCGCTTCATCGACCCGGACACATCCAGGATCAGTTCGATCGCGCTGGGCGCGGCGACCGCGGCGATGCGCTCACCGGTGGCAACGACGTTGAGCGTCCCCGGCCCCGACGCCAGCGTCGGCGTCAGGTAATAGGTCGAGACCGCCCGAAGCTCAGCGGCGATCTGCTGATAGAGTCCTTTCAGATCTTCACTGTTCCTGGCAAAGAAGAACCGCCCGTTCGTCGCCATCGAGATGTGCGCCATCATCTGGTTTGGGCTGGTCGCGATGTCTTCGGAGAAGCGCTGCAGCTCTTCGCCCAGACCGATGGTGTACAAGCGGATTCGCCGCTCGTCCAGCAGCCGCCAGAATTCCGGGTACTTCAGCTTGCTGGCGGTGTCCTCGCCGTCGGTCATCACGATGATCGCGCGGTTGCCGGAGACTCCCCTAAGGAGTTCGATGCCTCTCGCCACCGCGTCGTAGAACGGCGTCCCGCCCCTGGCGAAGAACTTCCCCTGCGCCGCGGCCTTCAGCCGGTCGTGGTCGCTGGTAAATTCGCTTTGCAAGACCTCGACTTTGTCGCTGAACCGGATCAGTGCCAACCGCTCGCTGGGGCCGACCTGGTCGAGGTACGACTGCACGGCCACTTCGAGGTCCTTGTAACTGCCGGACATGCTGCCGCTGGTGTCCCAGATCAGCACGATGGAGATCGGCGGCTCGGTCACCTGCACCGTGTAGTCTCCCGGCCGGAGCGCCCACGTCCAGGCCGCGTGATCCGACGGCACGGCGCCGGGGTCGAATCGCTTGACCGGCTTGCCCTGGTCGTCGAGGAGCGCCAGCGACGTCCGGATGTAGGGACGGCCGAGCAGATCGAGGGTCAGGACCGACGACGGCGTCGACGGAATCGACAGCTTGAAGTTGTCGACCTCGCCCAGCGGGTCGATCGTCCCCTTTGTCCGCCGGCCCCAGGCCAGCGGGTTGGCCTCGGCCGGGGTATTGTTCGCTTCCTGTTCGACCGCGATGCCGGTTTCATCCACGGGCCGCAAGCCCTGAGCGGCCGTGGACCCCGCCGCCGCGAGCTGGGTGAGCAGAATGGATTCGTATCCGGGCTCGGATCCCTCGATGATCCTCACTTCCCCCAAGGTGGTCGACGATCCACCGTAGTTCTTGAGGATGCGCAGTTTGACGAAGCGCGCGCGGCGGCCGATCGGGAAGGCCTGCTCCTGCGGGCGCTGCGTCAGCGTGAACTGCCCGACCTCGGTGAACCCGTCCAGCGGGTTCTCGGTGGAGACCGCCACCGTGAAGGTCTTCACCCACGTCGTGGGATCGGAGGAGGTCTTCGGATTGAGCACGAGACGGTCCACGAGGGCGACCTGATCCCCGCGGAATCCGAAGACGATCTCCTGTGGGAGGTAACCGTCCGTGGAGGTCCATCCCCGCGTGTCGGCGCTGTTGTCGACCAGGTGGATCGCACTCGCATCGCCGCCGCGGTGTGAAGTGAACCGGACGACGGACCCGCCCAATCCGGGGAGGGCGATGTTCTTGGGGACGTCGGCGAGAATGGACGCCGCGGTGGGAGCCTCAAAGATCCTGATCTCGCCGGCCTGCGTGTACGGCCCGCCGCGGTTGGAGAGGAACCGGATTTTCACGAACTTCGCCGCCGCCGGCGGAAAGGTGATGTACTGCGAGACCGGACGCTCCACGAGCCGGGCGCCGCCGACCTTCGTGAACCCATCGGAGGCGCTGGTCACCGATGCCCAGATTTCCACGTGTTTGGGCGCTCGTCTGGGATCCTTCAGCGTCTCTTTGGTCGCGGTATCGATGGCGACGGCCGCCACCTGCGCGGTGCGCCCCTGGTAGAAGGTGAAGACAATCTCCTGCGGCACGGTGTCATCCCGTGATGACCACCCCTCGGGGTCGCCGTCGACGAGGTTCGCCGCGGCCCAGTCTTTCTGGTTGTATTCGGAGGACACCGCGACCACCTTGCCGCCCAGCGCCGCCAGGGCGATGTTGAGCCCCCGCGGGGCGTTGTCAGGCGTGACCAGCTCTGCCGGCGGCAGGAGCGGCGCGATCTTGAACGTCAGGGACGTCGGCGGGACGCCCCCGGCGGGATCCACGTCGACCCGGTACTCCCCCGGGGCGAATCCTCCGCGCGGCGGGCCGATCCAAATGGAACCACGGGCTCCCGCAGCGAGGTTGAGGTTGAACCGGCCGATTTCCTGGTTGGGGTCGTAGCCCTCGGCGCTGACCGCGATCCACGTCGACGTGTAGGACTCAGACGACGCGGAGTTCGACCGGATGGCGAGATAGATCTTCTCGGCGTCTTCGGGAAACTCGCTCGTCGGGGACACGGGTTCGTGCGCCTCATTGACGCCGCGTGCCAGCACCGCCTCAAACGACGGCGCGGTGGATACCGGCGGCGCCGGAGCGGGCACGGGAGCCGGAGTTGGAGCCGGGCTGGGCGCGGGTGGACTCGGCGCGGGGGCCGGGGTGGGCGTAGGTGGAGTCGGCGCGGGCGCAGGAGCCGGCGGCGGGGGCGGCGTTGATTCAGGAGCCGGAGCCGGCGGCGGCGTGGGCGCGGGACCCGGCCCGCCCCAGGGGCCGCGCCCCTGCGGACTTGTACAGGCGGCGATCAGGAGCACCGCCGCGACAACCAGCGCTGCTGCAACCCGTGAAACAGGTCTGTCCATGGTCAGGATGCCTCGCGACGTGAGATGTGTTCAGCCTTTGCGGACCGCTCGGAGCCAGACGGTCAGGGTGGCCCACACCTGTAGGTGTTCCGGATCCGCACGACCTCGCTGTTGAAGAGACCGCCTAGCCGCCGGACCTCGCGGTCAAGTCGCTGCAGGCGGTCGCGCCCGCGCTCGATCAGCGCGGCATCGGGTGTCGCCGACCGCATTTCCTGAACAAGACGGCGTGACAGGCGCACGGTCTCATCGACGCGGGCCAGGAACTCGAGGCCCAGGCGGTGGACGTTCCGGGCGGCCGCCGGCGGTTGGGCGGCGCGCGTCCCGCCCGTCCGGCGGTCGACCTTCTTCGCAAAACCCGCGAGCACGGCGTCGAGCGTGGCCAACTCGGGACGCTCCACGGTGCCTTCCTGGAACTGGCTGGCCAGCTGGCGGAGCGTTCGCGTTTCGTAGGTCGAGGGCTCCGTAGCATCCCACACCCGCTTGAGGCGGTCCATGTACGCACAGGTCGGGTCGGCCGCGAGCACGTCGGCCCTGGGCGCCACGACGAACAGGAGGGTGAGGAGGACGATCAGTCTCACGCGTCCGAATCCCCGCTGGCGAGATCGGCGGCGAGAAGAATCTGCCGCAAGTCGCCCGACATGAACGCCTCGCGCTCCTGCGCGCTGAGTTGATAACTCTCGAGAGCCTGGGCCGGCGCGGTGAGCAGGCGGGTGCGGAACGCGTCGTCTTCCATGGCGCGCGATAGAATCTCTTCCAGGACGTCCCGGCTCATCATGGCCAGCCTACCGCCGGAACCTGAACAAAACCTGAACGAGCGGACACCCGGAGGGGCGATGCGTGCCCTCGGGCCCTGCTGGTTAGTTCACCGCGGCCGGCCCGCTGAGGCCAGCAGCGGCACCGCCTGATTCTGACTGACCGCAGCGTGTAGTGCGACGGTCTCATCCTCGGGCGCGACGTCGAGTTCGCTGGCGAGGAGACCTTCGCAGAGATGATACTGCCGCAGGGCCAGATCGCGGCGTCCGATGTGAGCGTAGCAGCGCATCAGGCCGCGGTGGACGTCTTCGAGGAGTGGTTCCCGTTCGAGCATCTGCGTGTAGATCGCAATCGCCTCATCCGCGTTCCCCCGCGCCTCCAACGCCGCGGCCAGGTCCGCGTTGGCCTCGACCCACTTCCGTCGCAGCGCCTCACGGTCTTCCAGGCACCAGTCCGCGTTGTCGGCACCGGCAAGGAGGTCACCCCCATAGAGCGCCACGGTCTCGCGCCGGGCGGCGATGACCGCGCCGCTGTCGCGGCCCGCTGCCGGCAGGAGTCCCTGCGTGAACGCGTCGACGTCGAGCCACACGTCCGGTGCGACGCGTAACCGGTACCCCGCGCGCTCCCTCTCCAGCGTGACCTCCGTAGCAATCGACAAATCCTTCAGCGCACGCCGGATGCGCGAGAGCGCCGTGTACAGCGACGTGGCCTGGACCGAGGGCGCATCGGGCCAGAAGGCCGCCACGATCTCCTCGGCGGTGGCGTACCGATGACGATGCAGCAGCAAATACTGGAACACGCTGAGGGCCTGGGGACGGGTCCAGACGGCATCCGGCGCCATCTGCCCGTCCACGACGATGCGGAACCGACCCAGCAGGTGGATGCGCACGCGAGCGGTCGCCTGGGCGGTCCGGGGCGTCGCCGGTGAGGCAAGCGCGAGCCCGGCCTCCAGTGCCTCCTCCGGGGTCCAGGACTGCCCAACCTCCCAGGCCGCCCGAAAGGCGTCCTCGCCCAGCGCGGCACGCAGCGCGGCCATCTGCTGTTCCAGCAGCGGCCGTTCGTCGGGTGGAAGGGGGAATCCATAAAGCTGCCGCATCCGGTCCGCGGCCCCCAGCAGTTGCGCCCCCGGCGCCGGGGCGCCGGTCACTTCGGCGACACGGGCCAAGCCCTCGAGGCACTCCGCCACGCCCCACTTCTCCTTCATGGCGCGCCGGCCGGCCAGGCTGGTCTTGTGCAGGGCGAGGGCCCGCTCGAAGTCGCCGGTGGCAAACGCCAGCGTGGCGATATTGTTGAGAATGAGGGCCTGGCCCCAGCCGTCTCCGAGGTCGCGAAAGAGGTCGAGGCTCTCGTCGAAGTAACGGGCGGCACCGGCGAAGTCGCCTTGCGCCTTCGCCGTCAGGCCGAGGTTGTTCAGCGTGACGGCGATCCCCCGCTGCTCACCCTGCTCGCGCTTGATGGCCAGGCTCTCCTCAAGGAACGCGCGCGCGCGACCGTAATCGCTTTGGTCCTTTGCGGCGACGCCCAGGTTATTGAGGGCGATGGCGATCCCGCGCGGATCCTGCGCCTCGCGCCGCAACGCCAGGGCCTGTTCGTAGCGCTCGATTGCCACGGCATACTCGCCGCGGCTGCGTGCCAGATTGCCGGCAACGTTCAGCGCTTTCGCGCGGAGGGTGGGCGGCGCGCCGGCCGCACGGTCCACGAACCGCGAGAGCCAGGAGAGCGCCTCGGTGGAGTATCCATGCCGCTCCCAGAACCGGCCCAGCGCGGCGGCGAGGGCGAGGCCCGCCTCATGCTGTCCGCGCTCGGCGGCGTGCGCCAGGGCGGCCCGGAAGTTATCGTGCTCGCGTTCCAACCGCTCCAGCCACGCCGCCTGATCGGGACCGCTCAGCGCGGGTTCCGCCGTCTCCGCCAGCGCCCCGTAGTACTGCGCATGGCGGGATCGCAGGTCCTCCCGCTCTCCGGAGGCCTCGAGTTGTTCGCCTGCGAACTCGCGGATGGTGTCCAGCAGGCGAAAGCGCGAGTCGCCGTCGGGCTGCGGGTCATGGAGCAGGAGGCTGTTGTCCACCAGGGAGGCGAGCGGATCCAGCACGTTCCCCGCGGTCCCGCCGGCCACGGTCTCCACGGCCTGCAGCGTGCCCCCGCCGTGGAACACGGCAAGGCGCCGGAACATCTCCTGGGCCGCAGGACCCAGCAGATCATGGCTCCACCGGATCGCCTCCCGCAGGGTCTGATGGCGGGGCGGGACGTCGGGAGCCGTGCGAGCCAGGAGGTCCAGGTTCGAGAGCAGTCGGTGCAAGATCATCGATGGCGTCAGCAGTTTCACCCGCGCGGCGGCGAGCTCGATGGCCAGAGGAAGTCCATCCAGGCGTACGCAGAGATCGGCAACGGCGCCCGCGTTCTCCGGGATCAGTGCGAAATCGGGCCGGACCGCTCGGGCCCGCTCGACGAACAGCGCCACGGCGGGCACGTCGATCAGCGCTTTGGGCCGCTGCGCCGTTCGATCCGAAGGAAGCGCGATCGGGGGGACCGGAAACTCATGCTCGCCCGCCACGTGCAGCGGCGCCCGGCTCGTCACCAGCACCGTGAGACGCGCGCCGGCGTCCAACAGAGCCGCCACCTCCTGCGACGCCGCAATCACGTGCTCGAAGTTATCGAGGACCAGCAGGAGATGCTGATCGGTCAGCGCCGCACGGAGCGTGTCGAGGAGATCCTGGCCGGGGAGATCGCGGATGCCGAGCCGCTGGGCAATCGCCGGCGTGACGAGCGCCGCGTCTGACACCGTGCTGAGATCGACGAACGCGGCCCCGTCGCGAAAGCGGCCGGCGACGATGCGGGCCGTTTCGAGCGCCAGGCGCGTCTTACCGATCCCCGGCGCTCCCGTCAAGGTGACGACCTGAACGCCGGGACGCAGCAGGAGTTCCGCGAGGGCGGCAACGTCCTCCTCGCGGCCTAGGAAACTCGTCCGAGCAGCAGGCAGCGTCGCCCGACGCTGACCCAGAGGCGGAGCTGCCACGAGCGCACGTGACCTCCCGGATGTCCCAGTGTGTTCTGCGTCTGGGATTTCAGTCCTCCGCGCGTCGGGTGCGCGAATCGGCTACGCGCTGGAGACGGGGGTGGTCCGGGGTGAAAACATCGCTCGCACAGCCTGCAACCCGCGTACCAACGCGTCGACGTCTTCCGTGTTGTTGTAGAGGTAGAAACTGGCCCGCGCGGTGGCCGACACGCCGAGGCGGCGGTGCAGCGGCTGCGTGCAGTGATGCCCGGCGCGCACCGCGATCCCTTCCCGATCGAGGACCTGCGCGACGTCGTGCGCATGCGCGACGTCGAGCTCGAAGGACACGGCGCCGCCGCGGACGTCGAGGTCGCTCGGGCCGAAAATCGTCAGCCCCGGCACGAACTCCGGGAGCCGGTCCAGCGCGTATCCCGTCAGCTCGCGCTCGTGCTGCCGGATCACGTCCATGCCGATCTCCTGCAGGTAATCGACCGCGTCCCCCCACGCAATGCAGTCCGCGATGCTCTGCGTCCCGGCCTCAAACTTCAGGGGCGGCTCCTTGTACGTGGACCGCTCGAGATGGACCAGCATGATCATCTCGCCACCGCCGAGGAACGGCGGCATCGCGTCCAGCACCGCGTAGCGCGCCCACAGCGCGCCGGTCCCGGTCGGCCCGCACATCTTGTGGCCGGAGAACGCGAAGAAGTCGCAGCCCAGTGCCTGCACGTCGACGGCCATGTGCGGGGCGCTCTGCGCGCCGTCGACGAGGACCTTGGCCCCCACGGCGTGCGCCCGGCGGACGATGTCCTCGACGGGATTGATCGTCCCCAGCACGTTGGACTGGTGCGTGACGGCGACCAGCTTCGTGCGCTCCGTGAGCGTCCGATCGAACTCGTCGAGCTGCAGGATCCCGCGGCCGTCAAAGGGCACGTACCGCAGCCGCGCGTCCCGCTCGGCGGCCAGCATCTGCCAGGGCACGAGGTTGCTGTGGTGCTCCATCTCGGTCAGGATGATCTCGTCCCCGGCGCGGACGTGCGTCCGGCCCCAGGCGTAGGCGACGAGATTGATCGCCTCGGTCGTGCTGCGCGTGAAGACGAGCTCTTCGGGGCGCGCCGCGTTGATGAAGGCGGCCACCTTGGCACGCGCCGCCTCGTAGCGGGCGGTGGCCTCCTCGGCGATGAGGTAGATGCCGCGGTGGATGTTCGCATTGTACTCCTGGTAGTAGCGCACCAGCGCGTCGATCACGCGGCGTGGCTTCTGAGAGGTGGCGGCGCTGTCGAGATAGACGAGCGGCTTGCCGTGCACGCTCCGCTGCAGCAGCGGGAAGTCCGCCCGGATCGTTTCAGGAATCATCGTTCGTTCCTCCGCGCCCTCTCGCTCAGGCCTTATGCGGCATCCCGCGGCCGCGCTGCGGTTCAGGCAGCAGCCAGACACGGCCGGATGCGACCTTGACCGGATACGTATCGACCGGGACCACCGCCGGCAGGGACAGCACCCGGCCGGTCGGGACGTGAAACCGCGACCCGTGCTTCGGGCACGCCACGATGTCGCCGTAGATCGGTCCGGCGGACAGTGACGCTTCCTCGTGCGTGCACACGTCGTCGATGGCGTGGAACGTGCCATCGACGTTGAACACGGCGACCCGGTAGCCGCCGACGTGCACTAACTTCGCTGTGCCCGGCGGAATCTCTTCCACCGCCGCCACCGGAACGTACCCTGCCGCATCGTGTTCCCGCGTTCCCGCGTTCCCGTGTTCCCGCATCAAAGGGTCATCCGCGCCGCGATCTCGCTGCGCAGGCGCTCTCGCAGCGGCTCCAGCGGGACGCGGTCCAGCAGCTCCGCGAAGAAGCCCTCCACCACCATCCGTATGGCATCCTGCCGGGGGAGCCCGCGGCTCATCAGGTAGAACAGATGCTCCTCGTTGAGACGGCTGGTGGCCGACCCGTGCGTGCAGCGCAGGTCGTTCGCCATGATCTCCAGCTTGGGGTCGGAGATCGCGCGAGCCGCGTCGGAGAGGATCAGGTTGCGGTTGGATTGAAACGCGTTGGTCTTTTGCGCTCCCGGGTGCACGCGGATCATGCCAATGAACGAGCTGACCGCCCGGCCGGCCACCGCATTCTTATAGAGGAGGTCGCTCAGCGTATGCGGCGCCGCGTGCTCCTGCAGCGTGTGGATGTCGAAATGCTGCGTGCCGTCGCCGAACACGACCCCCAGCATCTCCGACGAGGCCCCCGGCCCCGCCAGAATCGACTCCACAGTGGTCGCGACGACCGCTCCCCCCAACCCGACCAGCAGGCTGTGGAACGTGGCGTCGCGCTCGACGCGCGCCCGCAGCGACCCGATCTCCCAGGCCTGCCGACCCCAGTCGGACACCAGCACGTGGCGGACCGCCGCGCCCTCACCGCAGTGGATCTCGACAACCGGCACCGCCAGGGCGCGGCCGGTGCCCGTCCCCACGCCCGCCCTGGTGATCAGCGTCACCCGGCTGCCCCGTCCGGCGATCACCAGCACGGGCGGGAAGAACGCGGCGTCATCCGCGTCCGCCCATGACAGCGCCAGCAGCGGCAGTGCCACCTCGACGCCCGCGGGGACATACACGAAAGTCCCGCCGGCCCACAGCGCGGCATGGAGTGCCTGGAACTTCCCGTCGTCGGGGGGGATGAGGTGGTGCATGTACTGCCGGATGAGGTCCGGATGGTTGCGCACCGCAGCGTGCACGTCGCTGAACACGACGCCGGCGGCGGCGAGATCGGCGTCGACCTCAGTGCTGACGGTCGTCGCGTTGCGCTGGACCAGCACGCCCCCGGCCGGCTTGAGGCTGTCCAGCGCCATCCGCACGGCGGCCGGCAGCGGATCGGGGGCGCCTTCCACCGCCGGGCGCAGGCGATCCACGGGCAGACCGCTGAGGTCGGTGCGCCGCCACCGCTCGTCGCGGGTGGTCGGCCAGCTCGTCCGTTCGAAGACCTCGAACGCAGCCAGCCGCCGGTCCCGGCACCAGGCCGGTTCGTCCAGCCGTGCGGATAGGGATTCGACGGCGGCGCGGGTCAGCTCGGTTGCTGCGGCGATGCGGTCCGTCAACGCGGGATTACCCGACCGAGCCCTCCATCTCCAGCTCGATCAGGCGGTTCAGCTCGACGGCGTACTCCAGCGGCAGCTCCTTCACGATCGGCTCGACGAAGCCGCGCACGATCATGTTCATCGCCTCGTCAACCTTGACCCCTCGGCTCATCAGGTAGAACAGCTGCTCGTCGGAGACCTTGGAGACGGTGGCCTCATGCGTGATCGACACGTCTTCCTCATCGATTTCCATCGTCGGGTATGTGTCGGATCGGCTGTGATCGTCGAGGATCAGCGCGTCGCACCGCACGGCCGACTTGCTGCCCTTGGCCCCCTTGTAGATCTTGACCAGACCGCGGTAGCCGGCACGCCCGCCGTCCTTGCTGATCGACTTGCTGACGATGACCGACTGCGTGTGCGGCGCGGCATGGATCACCTTGCCGCCGGGATCCTGGTGCTGCCCGGCGCCGGCGAACGCGACCGAGAGGATCTCGGCTTTCGCGCCGGGCTCGACCATGTAGACACTCGGGTACTTCATCGTGATCTTCGAGCCCAGATTCCCGTCGATCCACTCCATCGTCGCGTCGCGGTAGGCGACCGCGCGCTTGGTAACCAGGTTGTAGACGTTGGTGGACCAGTTCTGGATCGTCGTGTAGCGGCAGCGCGCGCCTTCCTTCACGATGATCTCCACCACCGCGGTATGCAGCGAATCGGTGGTGTAGATCGGCGCCGTGCAGCCCTCGACGTAGTGTACGTACGAGCCCGGCTCGCAGATGATCAGCGTGCGCTCGAACTGGCCCATGTTCTGGGCGTTGATGCGGAAGTAGGCCTGCAGCGGGATGTCCACGTGCACGCCTTCCGGCACGTAGACGAACGACCCACCGGACCAGACCGCGGAGTTCAGCGCGGCCAGTTTATTGTCTTCCGGGGGGACCACCGTGCCAAAGTACTGCCGCACCAGGTCGGGATGCTCGCGCAGCGCCGTGTCGGTATCCACGAAGATGACGCCGAGCTTCTCCCACTCGGCCTTCAAGTTGTGGTAGACCACTTCGCTTTCGTACTGCGCGGAGACGCCGGAGAGAAACTTCCGCTCCGCTTCGGGGATGCCGAGCTTGTCGTAGGTGCGCTTGATCTCGACGGGCAGCTCCTCCCACGAAGCGGCCTGCTTGTCGGTGGGCTTGATGTAGTAGAAGATGTTGTTGAAGTCGATCGAGGACAGATCCGCGCCCCACGTCGGCATCGGCCGCTGCGTGTAGTGCTCGTAGGCGTGCAGCCGCAGCGCCCGCATCCAGTCCGGCTCGTCCTTCATGGCGGAGATCTCCTCCACCACGCGCACATCCAGACCCCGGCGCGCCTTGAACACGTAGTTCTCCGGCTCGCGGAAGCCCCACTTGTACTTCTCGAGATCGATGCCCAGCTGATTGGTGACCGCCATCTACCCGCTCCTCAATGTGCAACCCAAAAGACTTTGCCCGCGCGCCGCACGGCCCCGTCGGAGCGGACCTCGGCGGCGATGACCTCGAACTGGTTCTTGATCCCTTCGTAGCCGGCGTCCTCCAGCTCCTCGGCGAGCTCGGGTCCGCCGGAGACCACGAAGCGGCCGTCGAACATGACGTGGACGAACGACGGCTTGATGAACTGCAAGATGCGCGAGTAGTGCGTGATCACGAGCATCCCCATGTTCCCGGCCGCCAGATCATACATGCGGTTCACGCCGTCGGCGACGATCTTGACCGAGTCGATGTCCAGACCCGAGTCGGTCTCGTCCATGATCGCGATCTCCGGCTCCAGCAAGGCCATCTGCAGAATCTCGGCCCGCTTCTTCTCACCGCCGGAGAACCCCTCATTGACGTACCGGGAGACGATCGCCGGCTCGATACGCAGCTCGTCGAGCTTCTGCCGCAGCAGCTTCTGGAACTCGCCGACCGGCATGAGCTCCTTGTCGTAGCCCCGCCGCGCCGAGATCGCGGTGCGCAGGAAGCTGGCCATGGTCACCCCCGGGATCGACACAGGGTACTGGAACGCGATGAACAGTCCCTTGCGGGCGCGCTCGTCGGGAGCCATCGCCAGCAGGTCCTCTCCTTTATAAAGCACCTCGCCCCGGACGACTTGGTAGAAGGGGTTCCCCATCAGCACGTTCGCCAGGGTCGACTTCCCCGAGCCGTTGGGGCCCATCAGGGCGTGGATCTCGCCCTTGTTGATGGCGAGGTTGGCGCCCTTGAGGATCACCTTGTCTTCCACCTGAACGGTCAGGTTTTTGATCTCGAGATCAGCCATCGCACCCAAAAACGATTCTGGACTAATTTACTCAACAATTCCGCCCAGGTTCATTCTGGCACGGGGGTATGGGGGTGTCAAGAAACCGGCGCGGCGAGTTGTCCGGCCAGCACGTGGGACTGATCTGGCGGCATGAACGCCGCGCGGGCCGCGACGTTCATGAACTCACTCAGCCGCGACCATGGGAGGGAGAATGCGGCCGCGACGGCATGCAGTTCCCGTGACAGATCCGTCCCCAGCAGCACCGGATCATCGCTGTTGATCGTGACCGGGACGCCCTCGGCCATGAGCATCCCCAGCGGGTGGTCGCCGATCGCGCCGCACAGTCCCAGGCGGATGTTGCTGGATGGACAGACCTCGAGCGTGATGCGGTGCTCGCGAAGGTAGGCCATGAGTTCGCGATCCTCGACGGCGCGGATCCCGTGGCCCAGCCGCTGCGCGCCGAGCTGGTACACGGCGGTCCAGATACTGGCCGGGCCGGCGAACTCCCCGGCGTGCACCGTGATTCCCAGGCCCGCGTCGCGCGCGCGCGCCAGGGCCCGGCTGAACAGCGCGGGAGGATAGTTTTCCTCGTCGCCCGCCAGATCGACGCCGACCACTCCGTCGTCCATGCAGGCAACCGCCTCACGGACGCGCGCGTCGGCCTCCTCGGGACCACGCTCGCGGACGATGGTGATCAGAAACCCCGCGCGCACGCCCAGCGTTGCTTCGGCGCGGGTGCGGGCCCGCGCCATCGCGCCCAGCATGCGCCGGGTGCCGAGCAGTGCGAATCCGCGCCGGCCGCCGACGCGCACCTCAAGGTACTTCAATCCATCGGCATGGGCTTCGCGCAGCAGATCGAGCGTGATCTGCTCGACATTCTCCGGCGTGTAGAGTTCGTCGGGAATCCGCCCGGCCCGGCTGGCATAGCGAAGGCGCCGCAAGCGGTCGTAGCCGGTGAATTTGAACGGATCGGCGATGAGGGCCGGTTCGGCGACCGGCGGACGCGGGTTGCGCACGCGTTCGGCCAGCGCTCGAAGGCGCAGCGACGTCTCGAGATGGACGTGCAGCTCGACTTTGGGCAGCGCCCGGATCTGCTCGGGCGTGGGGACGGCGGGCCGTTTCGTCACAGGGCGGCCTCGAGTTCGCGACGCAGCGAGATCAAGTCGTCGAGCACCGCGGCCGCGCGCGCGGTCAGGTCATCGGGAACCACGCCCGCCGCGGCGGCCTCGCGCATCGCCTGCTCGGCCTCGGCGAGGCGCGCGTCCAGCAACGCGCGCAGCTCGGCCGTTGTCGGAATGGGTCGTGCCATATATGCTAGTATAGTTCCGTTTGTGCTTTCCGCACGCACTCCCCTGTCCCAGTCGCGACGCCTTGGGTACAGGGCTAGCCGGATGGTGATCGTGCCGCGATGAGCAACCGGGCAGCAGGAGACGGCAGGTCGCGCGCCGCACCCTCGCGCACCTCGGCCCCCGCAGCCCGCGCGCGCGGCAGCGCGCCGGCATGGACGCTCGCTCGCGAATGGTACGCGAAGATGGTCCTGGCCCGGCACTTCGAGGACGAGGCCGAGCGCGCGTTCCGCCGCGGCAAGATTGGCGGTTACCTCCACGTCTACACCGGCCAGGAAGCGGTCGCCGCGGGATTCCTCGCCGCGCTGCGCCCCGACGACATCTTCTTTACCGCCTACCGCGATCACGCCCATGCGCTGTTCCGTGGCTCATCGCCCGGGGCGGTCATGGCCGAGCTGTTTGGAAAGGTCACCGGACTGGCGCGCGGCAAAGGCGGCTCGATGCACCTGTTCGACGTGAGCCGGGGATTCTACGGCGGCTATGGGATCGTCGGCGGCCATGTCCCCCTGGCCACCGGCGCGGCCTACGCGCTGCGCTATCAGGGAACCGACCGCGTGTGCCTGTGCTTCCTCGGGGACGGCGCGATGAACAGCGGGTCCTTTCACGAGCCCGTGAACATGGCCTCGCTGTGGGGACGCGAGGGGCTCTGCCCGATCGTCTACATCATCGAGAACAACAAGTATGCGATGGGTACCCCAGTCGAGCGCGGGCACGCGGTGACCAACCTGGCCACGCGCTTCGGCGCGCACGGCATCGCCCACGAGCGCGCCGACGGGATGGACTTCGTCGAGGTCGCGGACCGTGCGGCGAGGATCATCGCAGACGTCCGCGGCACGGGCCGCCCCTATGCCATTGAACTGATGACGTACCGGTTTGCCGGGCACGGTGCCGCCGACCTCTTCCAGCCCTACCGCACCAAGGAGGAAATCGAGCAGATGAAGTCGCGCGACCCCATCGCGATCCTGGAGGCGACGCTCCGCGAGGCGGGCATGCTCGATGACGCGGCCGTCGCCGCCGTCCACGCCGAGGCGGCGGCCGCGGTGGCCGACGCCGCGCGCTTCGCCGAGGAGAGTCCCGCCCCGGACTCCTCGGAACTCCACACCGACGTGTACGGATCGTAGCCATGGCCGAAATCACCTACCGCGATGCGCTGCGATCCACGCTCATCGAAGAGATGGACCGCGACGGCAACGTCCTCCTGATGGGCGAGGACATTGGCGTGTACGAGGGGACGTTCCGGGTCACCGCGGGGCTCTACGCACGCTTCGGCTCGCGCCGGGTGATCGACACGCCCATCTCCGAGCTTGGGTTCGTCGGCGCCGCCGTCGGGATGGCGATGCTGGGGCTGCGGCCTGTCGTCGAAGTCATGACATGGAACTTCTCGCTGCTGGCCATGGATCAGATCGTGCAGAATGCGGCGAAGCTGCGCTATTTTTCCGGCGGGCAGGTCGACGTCCCCATGGTGATCCGCGGCCCGAATGGAGCGGGCGTGCAGCTGTCCGCGCAGCACTCCCAGAGCTTGGAAGCCACGTACGCTCACTTCCCCGGGCTGTACGCGGTCGCTCCGGCGACGCCGGCGGACGCTAAGGGGCTGCTGCGGACGGCGATCCGCGGCCGCGATCCGGTCATCTTCCTCGAGAACGCGGCCCTGTATGGGACCAAGGGGGAGGTGCCCGACGGCGAGTTTGCGCTGCCCTTCGGCCGCGCGGAGGTCGCGCGCGAGGGGACCGACGTCACGATCATTGCCTACAGCCGGATGCTGTTACTGGCCCTGGCGGCGGCGAAGCAGCTCGCCGAAGAAGACGTTGACGCCGAGGTGATCAACCTGCGCACGCTGCGCCCGCTGGATACGGCGGCGATTCTGACGTCGGTGGCCAAAACGCATCGGGCGGTCGTGGTCCAGGAACAGTGGAAACCGTATGGGGCCGCGGCGGAGATCGCCGCCCTCATCTCCGAGGACGCCTTCGACCAACTCGACGCCCCGGTCGCGCGGGTCACCGGCGCCGACGTACCGATGCCCTACGCCCGCAATTTGGAACTGCTGGCCACGCCGCACGAGCGCGACATCGTCGAGGCCGCGCGGAAAACGCTCTACAGAAGCTGAAATGCGGGAACAGGGAACGGGGAACAGGGAACGGTTCAGGCACGGATCCGGCGGCATTGCCTGTTCCCTGTTCGCTGTTCGCTGTTCCCGCTCCGAGGTGTCGTCGTGGACGTGATCATGCCGAAGATGGGCGACGCAATGACCGAGGGCAAGGTCTTGCAGTGGAAGAAGCGCCCCGGCGACGCGGTCAGCAAGGGCGAGCCGATCGCGGAGATCGAAACCGACAAGGTCAACGTCGATCTCGAAGCGGAGGACGGTGGGGTGCTGCTGCAGATCGTCGTCGGCGAAGGGGAGACGGCGGAAGTCGGCAGCACGATTGCCGTGATCGGCGAGCCGGGCCAGAAGGTGGAACCTCGCCCCAAGGCGCAGCCCGCGAAGCCCGAACCGCAGCGCGCACAGCCGGACGCGGCGACCTCATCCGCTGCACCCACTCCGCCGGCAGCGAGACCCGATGAACGCGTCAAGGCCTCGCCGGTGGCCCGCAAGGTCGCGGCCGACCACGGGATCGATCTTTCCACGATCCGGGGCACCGGGCCGGATGGGCGTATTACAAAGGAAGACGTCGAGGCTGCCGTCGGCGGCGGCCGGCAGTCCGCTCCTGCGGCGCCGGCCGGCGCCGAGTTCGAAGAGCAACCGCTCACCAAGATCCGGCAAACCATCGCCAAGCGGATGCTCGACAGCAAGCAGCAGGCGCCGCACTTCTACGTCAGCATCACCGTGACGATGGACGAGGCGCTGCGGGTGCGCCAGCAGCTCAACGCCGGAGGAAACGACCGGCGCAAAATTTCGATCAACGACCTCGTCCTGCGCGCAGCCGCGCTGGCCCTGCGGTCGTTCCCAAACCTCAATGCCGCCCTCGTCAACGGCCAGCTGCGCCGGCATCGCAGGATCAACCTGGCGGTGGCGATCGCCCTCCCCGAGGGATTGATCGCTCCGGTCATCCACGACGCGGATCGGAAATCCCTCGCGGCGATCGCCGAAGCGGCCAGAGCCCTGGGGGAGCGCGCCCGATCCGGACGTCTGCGCGGTGAGGACTACGAAGGTGGGACCTTTACGGTCAGCAATCTCGGGATGTACGACGTGGACAGCTTCGTGGCAATCATCAACCCGCCGCACGCCGCCATCCTCGCGGTGGGCAGCGCCAAACCCACGCCCATCGTGAAAGATGGAAAAGTCGACGTCGCCACGATGATGAACCTGACGGTGTCCGGCGATCACCGCGTCACCGACGGGGCCGAAGCTGCCCGCTTCCTTGGCGAAGTCAAACGGCTGCTGGAGAACCCGGTCCTTCTTCTAACGGAAGCGGCGCGATAAAGCGATAACGCACGAGCGCGGAACACCCGGCTGGTGCCGTCGCCTTCTCGCATTATCGCCTTATCACGTTATCGCGTAGTGGAGAGGTGTCCTCTGATGAGGCGCTCGACTTCTCCCGCAATTGTGTTCCAATCCGCCGCGGGGTCGCGCGTCACCGTGATGAAGTCATTGAGGAAGAAGACCTGCACCACCCCGGGGATCGACAGCAGCGTCGTCGCCAGCGCCGACTCCGCGGCATCGTCGGCTGAGCGGAACGTCTGAGATCGCCCCTCGGTCACCCGCCGGTTCGTCACGAACTTCAGCGCGTTCACGTTTGGGGTTGGCTGAACTTCGATGGTGAGATCGTCCGTCATCCGACACCTCTCCACCAATCTACCTTGACCGTTCGCCAGCAACAAGGTGCGGCGTGAAGCTCGATGGCGGCGAGTGGGGCGGCCCGAGCGACGATTGGAGGGCGGCAACCATAGAGCAGGCCGTGAAACCCCGGATCGCCGCAGCCAGGGAAGCGGAGAGCGGTAGAAACGGCAGTGAAAATCCCGTCGCAGATTGGCAGACGAGCGCGGAAGGGAGCGTGAGGCCTGCATGGTCAATCCGAGCCGCCCGACTCGGAGCGAGGGGACGCCTCCGAGCGCCCAGCCGCCACGGCGTCCGCAAGTTGAGATCGCGCTTACGGGAAAGTAACGACCACCTTCTTGGCGTTGACGACGGGCAGTTCGCACGTGGCAGTCGCGCCGGCCGCGAGTGTGGCCGTGTATGAGGTCACGCCGGCCAGCTTGATGTTGTTCGGGAGGATGCGCCCGTCCAGCGTGATAGTGTAGGTCCCCGGCTTCAGATCCCGGAACAGCAGGAACCCGTCCAGATCGGTGGCCGTCACCCGACCCAGCGGCTGCAGCGCGGCGTTGACATCGGCAACTCCCGGCTCGGTCTTGTCCCGGACGCCGTTGCCGTTCTCATCCAGGTACACCAAGCAGCGCAGCGTCGCGCCGGGGGTCAGCGCGAACGCGACTGGAGTCTTCCCGTCGGCGGTCACGCGGGCGCGGACCTCGGGCTGCAGGACGACGAATCCCACCGGGATGCTGTTCTCGTCGACCGAGATCCGGTACTCGCCTTCCCGGACGCCGTCGATCGTCGTGCGGCCGGCCGCGTCTGTCCGCGAAGCGCTTCGCTCGTCGAGGCGGATCGTGACACCGGCAACGCCGGCTTCGTCGGCATCGCGGCGGGCGTTGCCGTTGGCGTCGATGAAGACGTCCGCCGCCACCCGGCCAACCTTCAGAGGACCGAAGACGTTAAACGGCCGGGTGTACCCGATGGTCAGGTACGGCGCGGCGGCGGACGATGTCCGGGGTGACGAAGTCATGCGCACGCCGGCGCCAACGGTCAGCCGCCCGCCGGACGCCATGGGATGGCTGACACCGAGTTCGAGCGCCGTTTCGGTGGAGGGATTGTCGCCGAGGATCGTTTTGGCCCGCATCTGCGCGGTGAGATCAAACCGCTCGTTGAGCCGGATCCGCGTCCCCGCTCCCACCACCCAGGCTCTCCTGTCGCCGGTCAGAAACGTGACCTCGCTCCACACGGGCCATCCGTTCGACAGCGTGTAGCCCGCGCGCAGCGAGACCGATCGGCTGTTGGCCGTCCTCCGGCCTACCTCCTCGTCGATGCCGGCGCCCACCGTCAGTGAGGCGTTCCACCGGCCCGACGTATACAGCAGGGCCGCCTGTGCCGTGTCGCGACGAATACGGACGCCGCCGACGGGTTCGTCGGTGCTCCGGGCCTCTCCGACCAGCGCCAGGGATGGAGAGAGCTGGTACTGCAGGTACAGGCGGTAGGCCAGCCGTCGCTGCGCATCCGATGTGCCGGTGAGCAGCGCGGCGCTGGCGAGGGCGAAGAAGCGGGAACTGGGACGGTACACGAATTCCAGCACCGGGCCGTGCCGGCCGGCGAACACCGCCGCGTTCCCCAGCGTCGGGAAACCCGCGGACAGGGCCAGGTAGCTGACCGACGCCGTCCAGCGCTCTGAGGAGTACTGGGCGCCGACCCGCCAGGCGAGCCCAGATCCCAGCGACGAGCTTCCATACGCCGCCTCGCCGAACAGCGTGAAGCCGGGACGGACACGCCAATCGATGCGGGCACGCGTGATCGTCGCGTTGGTCTCGGGGCTGTACAGGAACGTGGCCTCCGCGAGCAGCGCCCCGATCTGCGGTAGGCGGAAAGACATCCCGTAGACCGAGCCGCCCGATCCGGACAGGACGCCGCCGAAGAAGCGCGCCTGGAGTTGACCGAACCGCTGGTCATAGATCAACCCGACGAATCCCTGCTCGTACAGCGTCAGCGGCGAGTCATACATCGACAGGACGCCCGCGGAGAGCGTCGATGCGGCCCGGCGCCACGTGAACACGCCGTCGGCTCCCACGGGGGCATTGCTGCCCGTGCCGATCCCGAACGCGCCGCTGACCGTACCATCGGCTCCGCGTGAGACAAATGCCACGCGGGAGGATAGCGACAGACCGGCGCCGCTCGCCGAGAGGGTGACCCCGACGTTTCCCGACGCGACGAGCGGGCGGTCCGTGGACGGAACGAAGTCTGGGACAAACCTGGTCGAGGCGTTCGCCACCGGCACCTTCGCCGCAGGCCGCGGGGGGGCCGGAACCGGCGGGGCGGGATGGAACGCCGACTGCGTGACAATCGTCGCTGTCGGATCGCCCGGCGTCCAAACGACCAAGGCGCTGAAGACTGATTCAACCGAGCCCCGCGGCGCCATGGTCACGCCGCTGACCAACCGCACCGGGGCCTCGGCCAGCGCCGTCACCTGCCCGCCTTCCCAGATTTCACGGCGCCCGACGCGCAGCAGGAACGTCACGCCGTCCGCTCGGCGGATCTCGAGGTCGGGTCTCGTGAAGCCCAGCGTCGCGGACAGCGCCTCGGTCAGGGCCCGCAGCGGAAAATACAGGACCCCGTCGAGGATGACGGCCGTCAGCGCGGGCGTGGGTGATTCGTCAATGAACACGCGCACCGCCGGCGGGTTGCCGGCGGCGGCGGGCATCGCGGAGATCAGCAGGGTGACCAGACACCCGGCGACGAGCGAGCGGACAGTGCGCACGGCGGCGGGCACGGGCTCACCGGACGGTGACGGTGACTTCTCCGGCGACGAGGACGTCGGCGCCGTAGTCCATCACGGCGCGGATCGTGTACGTGCCCGGTGCCAGGCGGCCGGGGAGCAGCACGCGGAACTCGCGCACGCTTGCCGGCAGCACCAAGGATTCCTCAAGCAGCCCCTTGGCGATGACTTCGCCGCCGCGGAGCAGTGTGACGATGCCGTCCACCCGCGCGTGCACGTTGCCGGCGTTGCGGAAGACGACTTTCACGTCGACGCCCTTGCCGGGCAGGTTCGCGGCGAGCATATTCACCACCGCGCCCTGCGGAGTACCCGTGCCGCTGATCGGCACCAGCAGCCGAGCCGCGAGCTTCGGGGCTACGACCGCGAACGTGCCGCGCGGCCCGCTGGACTGCAGAATCGGGGAAGGCGAGACGACGATTGCGCCGTACAGACCGCCGCGGGCGTCCTTGGGCACCGTGACGAGGACCCGGATCGGCATCTGCCGGTTGGGCTCCAGATCAAACTCGCTCGGGCTCACCCGGGTCATCCCCGCCACCGACCAGCGCGTGCTCGCGGGTTTGAGGATCTCGATGACGCCGCTGGGACGGATGAAGACGTCCTGCAGCGCGATCCGGAAGTGCAGCGACCGCGGCGACCGGTTGTAGACGACCAGCACGCCGCTGGCCGTTCCGCCCGGGGCGGGGACGAGCTCGACGTCGGGAGGAGTCAGGCCGAACTGCAGGTCCTGCGCTTGGAGCTGCGGCGTGGCCGCCGCGAAGAGCACGAGGGCGCAGGCCAGCATCACCCCCCGCTTGCCTGCCTGCATCTGGTCCCGCGCCCTCATCATCGTCGTGTCGTGTCGGAGTTACGGCTGGACGCCGAGGTACTCGATCACGATCGTGTAGTTGCCCGGCGAATCTTCGTACTCCACGCACTGCTGGTAGTCCAGGTCCACGTCCACGCCCAACCCGGTGGTCTTCGCCTGGTTGGAGCTGAACAGGTTGGCGTAAGACGAGGTGACGTTCGTGAACGAGGAGATGTCGCCGCCCATCAACTGGAAGGCATCGGTCATCTCGGTGCCGCCGTTCTTCGCCTTCCCGTTGGGATAACTGGCCGGCTCGGAGCGGACCTGCAGGTTCCAGGCCTTGTTGCTCTTCACGTTCACCGTCGAGCTCGTGGTCCCGCACGCCCCCGGTGCCGTCGAGCCGATGGACGCGGACCCGGAGACGTCGATGTCGATCCCTGCCGCCGCGGCAGTGGTCACACTCTGTGAGCCGCCCGCGGCGCCGTAGCCCGCGCCGGCGACGACCATGACCAGCACAGCCGCCAGCGCGCCGATGCGGATGATTGCGATTCCGTTGCTCATCTCAGTGCCTCCTTGGTGTCGGTGGTATCTACGTGCTTCCCGACACTAAGAACAGCAACTTCGGTGCCACGGAGCAGGCGAGTCTTCACGGTCCACGGTCTTCACCCGCACGGTCTCAAACGAGGATGTATTGAGACCGTGAAGACCGTGCAGACCCTGGAGACCGTGAAGACTAACGTGGGTTAAGGAGCGAGATACGCGGCAAACCGGACGGTGGTGGCGGCGTTCGTGGACGTGCGCAGGCGGTAGGTGATGCGGTGAATGCCTTTGGGGCCCTGCAGCACGACGCCGTGCGATGGGAGCGGGGTCCACGCGCCGTCAGACCACGCGACCAGCGCCGGCGCGGTGGGACCGACATCGACGGCCAGGATCCAAGGGACGTTGCTCTTGACGGTCAGCTGCCCGAGGACAGGAGATCCGGCGGGGATCGACAGCGCGGTGGTTCCTTCTAACTGCACGGTCACCGGCACGCCGATCGTGACCGCGGAAGACGATGACTGCGCGCGGACAGGCGCCTGCGAGATGCCCAACAGCGCCGCCCCTACGATGAGGACGGCAGCGATGATCCATGTCCGGCTGCGTCGCACGCCCTCATGCTATCGGCGCGCGGAGGCAAAGGCAAGTAGTTTTTCCGTGAGCAAATTTCATGCCGCGGCGCGACAGGCGCCGAGCAATTCTGCATTTCGAGCAACTTCCGTGCCGCTACCCGGCTGCGGCCAGCATCGCCCCGAGATTTTCCGCGGCCGGTACGTGCCCGTTCGTGGCCGCCTCCTCCGGGGTGGTACCGAACAGATCGCGCTGCAGCGCGGCCTGCAGGTCGGGCAGGCCGGACTGCAGCTGGACGCGCATCATGCCCAGCTGCGAGCGGCCGTTGCCGACCAGGACCACGAGCGCCGGACCCAGCGGCGCGATCATCAGCGTCTTGTTCGCGTAGAGATGAATGACCGACTGCGGGACGCCCAGCCGTGCGTCCTCGCCCATCCGCTCCGACACCGAAACGCTGCCCGCCGCGTAGGCGGCAATGGAGTCCAGCGGAATCCCGTTGTCGCTGATGGCATCGAGGATCAATCCGTCCCCGGACGCCACGAACGCGGCGTCGGCGAGCGCGCGTGTCTTCATCGTCTTCAGAACCGCCGTCAACGTTTCCATGACCGTGCCTCCTCTACCACTCCCGGTGTTGGCGTTACGCCACCATGGCGGCTGTCAGGGCCGCCGCCGCGCCGTCGAGCAGTGCGTCCACGGAATGCACACCGCCGGCTCCGCCGGACAGTCCCGTCCGGACGTGAATCGCCTCGCGATCGTCGGCCAGATCGGGATCCGCCAGCACCTTGCGCGTGATCCGGTCGACGATCGCCACCGCCTGTTCCCGCCCCACGCCGGTCAGCAGCAGGCCGAACCGGCGCTGCTCAAGGTGGGCCGCCACGTCGCTCGCGCGCATCGACCGCTGCAGCACCCGGGCAAACAACTGCGCGAGCCGGGTCCGCGTCGGCTCCGAGACTCCGTCGGCGCCGGGGCCATCCTCGAGCTCGAGCACGGCGACCGCGAACTCGCCACCCTGCGTGCGCGCGCGCTGGAGTTCCTCCTCGATGCGGGCGACGAAGTGGTGGCGGTTGCTCAATCCGGTGTGGGCGTCGGTAAAGACCAGTTCGCGCAGGCGCGCTTCCCGGCGCAGCCGCGACAGCGTCGTAACCAGCGGGTTCGCCAGGCGCGCCAGGCGTGCGGATTCATCTTCAGAGAAGGATCGGTTGCGCCGGGCCAGGGCCACGACGCCGGCCACGAGGCCGTTGTGAATGAGCGGGAACGCGAGCGCCCCGCGGGTCCCGTCGACGATGAGGCCGTCGGCTGGGGGCGCGTCGGCGCGGGCACCGGCGCGGGTGTCGAGCATCCAGCCGCCCGGACCGGCCACCGACTGCGGCCGGCGCATCGTCATCTCGACGCGCGCGCCCCGGACCGCCACGGGCGCGAGCCGCCCGGTCTCCCACTCCGCGACGTACAGCGTCCCATGATCGAACGACACGGCACGGTGCATGACGTCGAGAAATTGCTTGTAGGCCTGGTCCGGCGGCAGTCCCTCGTCCACCAGCTTCATGCATTCCAGCTGCAGGGCCATCTCCTCGGCCTGCTCGGCCAGCGTCTTGACGAGGGGTTCGCGTTCGATCTCGGTCAGCGTCGCGGCGCCGGCGGCGCGCGGTCCGGCGTAGCCGCGGGCGGCTCGGGAGCCGGATCGTGCTGCGTTGGGTGCCGCCGTTCGCTTTGCCTGCATCCGTTCCGCCATTAAGACGTCCTCCCGGGGTCCGAAGAAGTTGCGTCGTTGTTCCCATCCAAGTAAGAAGCAAACGGCGTGCCACCTTTGAACTCCGTCTTCTCAGTCTTCCCAGTCTTCTCAGTCTTCCCAGTCCACAATCGGTGACCAAGAACCTATGGCTGTAGGACTGGGTAGACTGGGCAGACTGGGTGGACGCAGTTAGGAGACGGCAGACAGTGCGGGGGTGCGCTTGGTCGACGGCGGGATCGAAATCGCCTCGCGGTACTTTGCCACGGTCCGGCGGGCTACCCGGTACCCGACGCGGGTGAGGGCCACGGCGATCTCTTCATCGGTGAGCGGGTGCGCTTCGGCGGCGACGATGGCCCGGATCTTCTCCTTGACGGGCACGGATTGGTCGAAGAAGACGTCGAAACTCGACACCCGGCCGCTGGGGAGCTGCACGAACTTGCTGTCCAGCGCCCGGCTCACCGTCGATTCGCTGATGCCGAGCTCGGCGGCGATCATGGCCTTGGTCAGCGGCTTCAAATGCGCGTCGCCGCGGTCGAGGTACTCCCACTGCAGGCTGACCACGGCCTGCACGATGTTGGCCAGCGACCAGTTGCGCCGCTGCAGGGCCTCGACGAACAGCTTGGCCCGCGACACGTAGTGGCGGATGTGATCCTTGGACCACTCGCCGTTTTCCCCGTTGCGGCGCAGCTGCCGGCGCAGTTGATCGTAGAACGCGCTGACGCGCAGGGCGCTGGCGTCCTGGTGGGTCAGCTCCACGGCGAAGCCGTCGGCGGTGCGGCGGATCAGGACGTCGGGATAGGCGACCTCGGACGGGGCCACCGCGCCGCCGCTCTGATCGGCCTTGTAGCGCTCGCCCGGCGACGCGTCGCAGTGCGTCTGCAGAAAGACCAGCGCCTCCTTGACCTCCGCCGGACGCGCGCCAGTGGCTTTGGCGAGTTCCTCGAACCGGCGGTCGGCGAGGGCCGCGAGGTGATCGCGGACCAGCCGCTGGGCCAGCGCGCGCGCCGGCGAGTCATCGAGCATCGCAAGCTGAATGAGCAGCGATTCCTGTACGGAGCGAGCGCCGACGCCGATCGGGTCCAGCCGCTGGATTCGGCCGAGGACGCGTTCGACGTCTTCCGGTTCGGCCCGCAGCTCCTGGGCCACCTGGACCGTGGCCACTTCCAGGTAGCCGCGGTCGTTGATGTACCCAATCAGCCGCACGCCGATGGCGTGGTCGCGGGACGACAGGCGCTCGGCCTGGAGTTCCAGCAGCAGGTGGTCGTGCAGGCTCACCGACGACGAGAGGCCGGCGAACGGATCGCGGTCCTCGTCGTCGGGCGTCCAGGACGCGGCGGACCGGTCCTCCACGCGCGACCAGGCGAGCTCATCGGGCCGGATCGTCTCGTCGCGCTCGAGCGCCGGGTTCTCGGCCAGTTCCTGCTCGATGCGGGCCAGCAGCTGGTCCAGCGGCAGCACGAGCAGCGTGTTGACCATCATCAGCTTCGGCACCATCCGCGTGTGGAGGCCGGCTTTGACCTGCGGCGCGATGCGGAGTTCCATCAGTGCGTCTCCGCGAGCAGCTGCAGGGAGTCGTGCACCCCGGCCAGCGACTGGTGAAACTCACCCGACTCGAGGCAGGCCAGCAGTGCGTCGATGATCTGGGGATCGAATTGCGTCCCCCGCCCGTCGACGAGCTCTGACACGGCCGCGGCGACGGGCATCGCATCGCGGTACATGCGCGGGCTGGTCATGCTCTCCAGCGCGTCGGCGCCCGTGAGGATGCGGGCTTCCAGCGGAATCTGATCGCTGCGCAGCCCCAGGGGATAACCCGACCCGTCGTACCATTCGTGGTGGAACAGCACGGCCTCCACGACCCGCGGCGAGAACCCGGCCATGGCCAGGATCTTCGCACCCATCAGGGTGTGGGTCTTCATCTGGTCGTACTCTTCGCTGGTCAGGTCGCCGGGCTTGAGCAGGACGCCGTCGTTGATCCCGATCTTGCCGATGTCGTGCAACAGCGCCGCGATCTTCAGATCGTCCAGCCGGTCGGGCTTCAACCCCAGCCGGGTCCCGATCGCCACGGCGTACTGAGCCAGCCGGTCGGAATGGCCCCGCGTCGGATGATCTCGGAGGTCCACCGTCGCCGCCAGGGCGTAGACGGTATTCCAGTAGGACTGGCGCAGGTGCGTGAACAGCCGGATGTTTTCGATGGCGATGCTGCTCTGCGCGCAGATGAGCCGCAGCAGGTCCCGGTCGGTCGCGGTGAACGGACCGTCGGCCCGCTTCACTGTCAGCGCCCCGACCACGGTGCCGCCGGTGCGCAGCGGCATCGACAGCGTCCGCCCGTCGTCGTGCGGAGCCGATCCGTTGCCGTTGCCGTTGCCGGTCTCGATGCGCGATGCCGTCGGCGCGATCCAGTCGACGTCGCCGGGCCGGCGGGTCACCGTGACCGGTTCAGCGTCCGGGGCGACGACGGACGACGTTAGCGCGACCTCCTGGCCGTCCTCATCGAGGGCGAACAGCGTCACGGAATCGGCGTCGAGCTCGCGCAGCACCGTCTCGCAAATTGTCTGGAAGATCCGGGTGGGATCGCCGCTGACCTGGCCCTCGCGCAGGTCCAGCAGCGGGGCGAGCGACCGCAGCCGGGCGGTCCGCTTGAAGTACTGACCCCGCCGCAGACCGTCTTCGACGGTTCGCCGGAGATCGTCGGGCGTGAACGGCTTGAGGACGAACCCGTTCACGCCGAACCGGACGGTCTCCAGCAGGCTGTCGAACTGGCTGAAGCCGGTCATGATCACGACCGAGACCTCAGGTGCGTCCGCCACGATCCGCCGGGCGGCGTCCAATCCGCTCATCCCGGGCATGCGCAGGTCCGCGAGCAGCAGGTCAGGCGCGCTCGCGCTGGCCATCCGGACAGCGGTCATACCGTCAGGAGCGGTATCGACGTCGTAGGAGGAACCGAGAATTCTCGCGCAGAGTTCGCGGATCGATGGTTCGTCGTCAACGATGAGCACTTTCGCTTTCGGCGTCACTCGCGTCACCTCAGCACAACCACGCTCGCGGTTAAGGTCCCGCCCACGGGCTGTAGCAATTTCCGTGCCACGGTGTTTGGGGGACGGTCGGGCGGGTGGGCCATGCCGAAAGTGGCGGTCAGGCCTCGGGCTCGAGGCGGTGTTCGGTGATCTTCGCAGCCACTGCGTCGCGGTCGATACCGAGCACGCCGGCAGCGTCATCGAGGTTCCAGCCGGTCATCTTCAGGACCGCCTGGATGTGCCGGCGCTCGGATTCTACCAGCGAGAACGCCTTGGGAAACTTCTTGGGATCCGCATTCTGCCCGTCCAGCCAGATGTCGTCGGCCTCGACGACCTGCCCGCCGGCGAGGATGACCGCGCGTTCGACCGTGTACTCGAGTTCGCGCACGTTGCCGGGCCAGTGGTGGGCGCGCAGACGCCGCATTGCCAGGGGGGAAGACCCTTTGATCCGTTTCGAGAACGCGACCGCGTACTTGTTCATGAAGAAGTCGGCGAGGATCGGGATGTCGTCCGCCCGCTCGCGCAGCGGCGGGACCACCAGCGGCATCACGCTCAGGCGGTAATAGAGATCCTCGCGGAACTGACCGGTGGTGATCGCCTCACGCAGGTCCTTATGGGTGGCGGCGAGCACGCGGGCGTCGACGTCGATCGGCTTGCTTCCACCCACGCGCTCGATGACTTTCTCCTGGAGCACCCGCAGCAGTTTGACCTGCATCGCGGGGCTCATGTCGCCGATCTCGTCGAGGAAGATGGTGCCGCCGCCGGCCCGTTCGAACCGCCCGATGTGACTGGTCACCGCGCCGGTGAACGCGCCTTTTTCATGCCCGAACAGCTCGGTTTCCAGCAGGGTCTCGGGGATTGCCCCGCAGTTGACCACCACGAAGGGACCGTTGGCCCGCTGGCTCTGCGCGTGGATCGACCGCGCGAGCAGCTCCTTGCCGGCACCGGTCTCCCCGAAGATGAGCACGGTCGCGTCGGTCGGCGCGACGCGGGCGGCGAGGTTGAGGACTTCGCGCATCTTGGACGAGTTGCCGACGATGCCTTGGAACTTGAAGGCGCTCATCAGCTCCTGCTGCAGGAGCTGGTTTTCTTTCAGCAGGCGGTTGCGCTCGAGGGCCTGGTTGACGACCACCATCAGTTCCTCGGGCCGGAAAGGCTTGGCGATGTAGTCGTACGCTCCGAGTTTGATCGCCCGGATCGCCGTTTCCACCGTGCCGTACCCGGTCAGGATGATGACCAGCGCGTCGGGGTCGAGCGAAACAAGGCCCTGAAGGACGTCGAGGCCGCTGAGGGTCGGCAGGCGGAGGTCGGTCAGGACGAGGTCAAAGGGCTTCGCCTGGTAGCGGGCGAGGGCATCTTCCCCGGTGCTGGCCGTCTCGACGGCAAACCCCTCGTCGGTGAGCACTTTCTCCAGCAGACCGCGGATGTTCTCTTCGTCGTCGACGACGAGCGCACGTGACGCCACCCGACCCTCCCCGATTGGGAAATGCGCACGCACGATACCACGCCGCACGCTGCCGAGAAAAGTGACTCGGTGACACAATGCCCAAACTGGCCCAAAACTCGGACGGCCATGGCACGGTTCTTGCTCTTATTATTGGGCAGTAGACACACTCGGGAGGCAGACGATGAAGACTGTGAAGGCGTTCCTGGCGGCCCTGTTGGTGGCGGCAATCGTACTGGCGGCGACCTCGATCTCCTGGGGCGGAAATGGCAACGGCAGCGGCAACGACCCCGCGTTGGTGGGAGACGGCGGCGGGTACTCTCTGCTCGGCGCGACCTGGGAGTAGGCGAACGGTGATGGGAGGACCTCACATGATCAAGAGACTTCTGGCAGTCCTGGCTCTCGCAGTGATGCTGCTGACTGCGCCGTCGCTCTCGTGGGCCGGCAGCGGGAATGGGAATGGCAACGGAAACGGGAATGGCAACGGCGGCGGTCACAGCACCGGCGCGACCTGGGAATAGAGCGACAGCGAACAGCCATTCGGCGACGGTCAGCCCGCTGCGGCTGGCCGTCGTCGTTCGTTTTGGCCCGACCGCGCCGCCGCGGCACAGCTTTTGCTCCTTCATTCGGGTGAGCCAACACCGAAAGGAGGAAACCGCAGATGATCAAGAAGTTCATGACGGCCTTGCTGGTAGCAGCGATGCTGCTGGCGGCGACGTCGATCTCCTGGGGCGCAAACGGCAACACTAAGGACCCCGCGCTCGTGGGAGACGGCGGCGGCTATTCGCTCCTCGGCGCAACCTGGGAGTAGCTGCATCCTTCGGCGCGAAGGCTCAACGGCGGCGGAGCCTGTCAGCACACCGTAATACGCGGGTGCAGGCAGGCCTCCGCCGCTGGCTTGCCCTGGCATGAAAGTTGCTCTATCCTCCGTAGGGAACCCCAAAGGGAAGACGAACCAAAATTGCTGAGGTGAACACGTGAGCAGGCCGGAGGCAACGATCATCGGCCCATTGTGGGGGTGGGGCCGGCGCCTGCTTACCCGGGCCTCCCCCAGGCAGGAACTGCCGACACTCCCCCAGGCCGCCCGATACTACATCGTGGGGGTGGTCGTGCTCGCCGCGTTCGCGGCGCCCGTCGCCGCGGTCCTCGCCCCGGGCGGGCTCGAGATCGACGTCCCGTTCGTCCTCCTGCTCGCGGCCGCGCTGGTCGCCCAGCTCGTGGGCGTGCAGATGCCGACCACGACCGCGGAGGCACGGATCTCTTACTCCCTGCTGACCGCGGTGCTCGTCGCCTCGGTCCTGCTGCTGCCCCTGGCCAGCACGCTGGCGATTGCCGTCATCACGATGGTCGCCTACTGGGTCAAGCGCCACTACAACTGGTGGCGCGGCCTGTTCAACATCTCCCAGCACGTCCTGTCGGTCATCCCCGCCGCCCTGCTGTGGGAAACCCTGCGGCCGGCGGATTCCTCCGGGGTGATGGCGCTGCAGTGGTACGGCCTGGCGCTGCTCGCGGGGCTGACCTTCTACATCGTCAACATCATCCTCGTCGGCCAGGTCGTCGTGCTGTCCACGGGCCGCACGTTCCTCCAGACCGGCGCCATCTCGCGGGTCAACTTCTTCCGCGAAGTGGTGCTGATCTGGATGGGCGTCCTGGTCGCCAACCTCTGGCTGGTGAACCCGTGGCTGACGCCGCTGCTGGTCGTCCCGATGGTCGCCCTGTCGCAGATGCTCCGCGGCCAGGTCGAGGCCGCCGACAGCATCCGCCGGAGCCAGGTGGAGGCGGAGGAACGCGCGCGGGAGCTGGCCAGCCTCAACGAGCTCGCCCGGACCCTGACCAGCAGCATCGAGCTCGATCAGATCAACGAGGCGCTCGCGACCCAGATCGCGTCGACCGTGCGGCTGCATCTGCTGGGCATCGGGCTGTACGATGCCAGCGCCCGGCGGGTCTCGTTCCCTATCTGGCAGGTCCACGGCCGTCGACGGCCGGCACGGGTGCGGTCGGTCGATGATGCCGCGATCCGCCAGGCCGTGGAATCCGCGCGGGCCGTGGTCATCGACGCGGCAACCGACCCCGAACTGGCCGGCGACCTCTGTCTGGGGGAGATGCTGCCCGAGACGACGGCGGTCATCACGCTGCCGATGAAGCTGCGCGACCACCTCATCGGGCTCGTGATCATCGGCGGCGACCTCCGCCGGACGACCGCGTCGGATCTCGACTTGCTCTCCACAATGGCCAGCCAGGCGGCCGTGGCCATCGAAAAAGCCCAGCTGTTCGGACAGGAACGCCGCCGCAGCGCGCTGCTCAGCGCCATCACCCAGGCCACGCGCAAGATCGCGACGATCCTCAACCTCGACATCCTGCTGCAGCAGACCTCGCGGCTGATCGAGGAGTCGTTCGGCTTCTCGCGCGTGGAGGTCATCCTCCGTTCCGGCGACGACCCATTGCCGCCCGTGGGGCGGGACGAGCGGTGCACGGACATCCCCATCCTCACCCATGACCGCGCCAGCGGGGTGCTGCGTGTCTGGCAGCGGCCGGGCGTGAGTTTCTCTCCTGACGACGTGTCCATCTTGCAGATGCTGGCCGACGGCATCGCGGTGGGCATCGAGAACGCCCGCCTCTACGAGCGCCAGCGCACGCAGATGGAGGAACTGGAGCGCACGCAGCTGCAGCTGGTGCAGTCAGCGAAGTTGGCGACCATCGGCGAGCTGGCCGCGTTCGTGGCCCACGAGATCAACAACCCGCTGACCAGCGTGTTGGGCTACACGTCGCTCCTGCTCAGCGAGGCCGACAAAGACAGCCCGATTCGCGCCGACCTGCAGGTCGTCGAGAACGAGGCCATCCGCGCGCGGGAGATCGTGCGCAACCTGCTGGACTACGCGCGGCAGACCGGCACCGAGGAGGAGCCTACCCAGATCGAAACCGTGATCGAGAGCGTCCTCCCGCTGGTGAAGCAGCGTGCCCAGCACGTGACCATGACCACGCACTTCGACTCGCCGCTGCCCCCGGTGCTCGCCGACGTGAACGGGCTGAAGCAGGTGTTCATCAACTTCCTCAACAACGCCATCGATGCGATGCCGCGGGGCGGCGTGGTCGACATCACCGCCCGGACGGCGCCGGCGAACGGCCGCACGCCGCAAATCGAGATCGTCTTCCAGGACTCCGGCGTCGGGATCGACCCGGCCCACCTCCCCAAGATCTTCGATCCGTTCTTCACCACCAAGAAGGGCAGCCAGGGCACGGGCTTGGGACTGGCGATCAGCAAGCGGATCATCGAGCAGCACGGCGGGACGATCGACGTCGCCAGCGTCCCCGGGCAGGGGACGAAGTTCGTGCTGCGGATCCCGGCGGTCTCGCAGTAACACCCATGGGGGAGCTCGCAGCGGTGACGCAGCAGACGGACGAGGCGGCGGTGACGGCGGCACACGTGCTCGTGGTCGATGACGAGCAGCCGATCCGCGAGCTGTGCGCCCGCGTTCTCGGCCGGGCCGGGTATCAGGTGACCGTGGCCCCCGGAGGGGTCGAAGCACTGCAGTTGATCCAAGACGAGACCTTCGACCTCATCGTCTGTGACCTGCGGATGCCGGTGGTCTCAGGGCTGGAAGTGCTGGAAGCCGCGAAAGCGCTGCGGCCCAACATCGCCGTCGTGCTGATCACGGGGTTCGGGACAACTGAAATGACCGCCCGGGCGCTGCAGTCGGGGGCGGATCGCATCGTGACCAAACCGTTCAGTCCAAAGGAACTGCTGGACGCCGTCCACAAGAGCCTGGGAGACGTGCCCGGGTAGTTGGCTAGTGCAGGTGCTGGTCGGTCCGCCCGCCGGGCACGTAGGTGTACCAGGCTGCCAGGCGGGCAAAGGCGATCACGGCCGCCAGCGACCCCCGGATCGTGGCCACCATCCGCTCGGGCGACGTCATGCCCCCACCGGTCACCAGCTGCCAGCGCGACTCGACGTTCGATGCCATCTGTAGCGCGAGTTCCATCGGCAGCAGCCCGGCATCGGCCAATGGAATGAACACCTGCCAGCGCCGGGGCGGCCGCGGCATCTCAAACATCGTCAGCATGGCTTTAGCGATGCCGGTGGCCGCGCCCACGGCGTTGCTGAACCACCCGACCAGCTGGCCGAGCAGTTCAGGATTGTGATCGGCGCTCTCGCCCGACCGGGTCAGCGAGTCGATGACCGCGGCCGACGCCAGGATCCGGGCCAGCCGCCATCCGATGCGCAGCGGGTCGAGCGCACGGGGCGGCTGCGGCAGCACGACGCCGTCTGACGGGACCACGATCATCCCGAGGGTCCTTGCCTGGACGATGGACTCCCGCGCGTCATTCAAGAGGGTCGACCGTTCCCGCTCCACGGTCGCAGCCGAGCGTTCGGCGAACGCGGCGCGCGCACTGGGATCGTTGTCGACGACGACCGTCCCTGCGGCCAGCACTTCGTAGATCACCGGCAGGATATGCGTGTTGAGCGCAGACGGCATCAGGATGCCCGGCGTGTCACCCAACGGGTTGGCGGCGGGCAGGACCTCCAGGTACTGAGCCATCTCGTCGTCACTGAGCCGGTCGGAGAAGAGGATCGAGACCTCGAGGTCGGAGTCGGAAAACGTCTCGCTCGACGCGTAGGTGCCGTAGAGGTAGACGGCCGCTACGTCCGGCTCTTTCGTGAAATACCGCTGGAGGGCGCCGACGGCATCCACGATGTCATGGTATCAGATACCCGCGGTATCTCCAGCAGCCCCCGCGCCAGCAGCGTCGCGACCATGGCGGCCCGCGACTGCACGCCGAACCGTGCATACACGCGGCGCAGATGGGTCATCACCGTCCACGCGCTGATGCCCAGGATCGCCGCGATCGTCTTGGTGGGATGGCCCTGGGCCACGAGGACGGCGATCTCGCATTCCCGCGGGCTCAGCCGGCGCGGCGGATAGATGGTCATCGCGACGGCCCGGCCAGGTCCAGCGCGCGCGCCAGGTGGGGGGCAGCGTCGGCGGCTTTCCCCGCCCGCAGCAGTAACTCCCCCAGCGTCCGGTGCGCGCGGGCAAGATCAGCTGTCGCGCCCAACCGCTCAAATTCCGCGATCGCGCGGCGCAGGTGCACCCTGGCCTCGCTGACCGATCCGGCGGCCGCATCGGCCTCGGCCAGGACGACGACGGCGCGGGCCTCTTCGAGTGGGTCCGCGATCCGGTTGGCCATCCGGGCCGCATCGCCGGCCAGCCGCCGGCCATCGGCGGCGGCGCCGCTGCGGACCCGCGCGCGGGCCAGCTCGACCATAGTCTGGGCGATCCCCTCGTCATCACTCACCTGACGGGCGAGCTGCAAGCTCTGCTCCAACGGATCGAGGGCCTCGGTGACCGCGCCCTGCTCGAGCCGCAGTATGCCGATGCTGCGTTGCACGACCGACAGCAGGTGCAGGTTCTCCTGGAGCCGGAACAGCTCGAGCGCCTGGTCGAAGTGCCGCTGCGCCTGGTCAAACGAGCGCTGCCGCTCGCTGGCGAGGCCCATGTTGAAATGCAGCAGCGCGCGATGGGACGGATCGGCCGATGCCCCCAGCAGCGACGCCGCCTCACGGTACATCCGCATCGCCTGCGCCGGCAGGCCGAGCTCGACGTAGACGCGCCCGAGATTGGCGAGGATTTTTCCCAAGAGCTCGCCGAACTCGGCCCGGCCTTCCAACCGTGAGGCGGCGTCGTGGAGAATCTCTTGAGCCAGGGCGAACCTCCGGGCGCGAAAGCAGAGGAATCCCCACGCGTTCGCCGCGGCGCCCATCAAACCGGGGTCGTCCGCCCCGCGGGCCTCGTCGTACGCCTGCTTCAGATGGGGCTCAGCCAGGCCTAACTGGCGGTTGCCTGCCAAGGCCTGCCCGAGCCCGAGTCGGCATCGCACCCGAGAGGCCAGATCCCCGTCCCGAGTAGCCGGCGGCAGGAGTCTTGAAAATCCTTCCAGCGCGTCGGTGAACCGGTGCTGGCGGAGCAGGGTCTCGCAGCGGCGCAGCTCCACCTCGATTGCTCGCCGGGACGGCTCGACGGCCTCAAGAAAATCCGCCGCGGGGACGTTCAACCGCCGCGCGAGCACCTCCAGCGTCGCCAGTGACGGCCGCACCTTGTCGTGCTCGACCATGCTGATGAAACTTTCGGACACGGTACCGTCAGCGAGATCCCGCTGGGTCATCTTCCGGGCCTGCCGGGCCGATCTCACTCGTTGTCCCAGCGTCACACCGATTCCCTCCCGACTGTCTCGCGCCCGCAGCCGCAAGACCGCTGATCGATGTCAAGCCGGCGGATCCGGTCGTCAGAACAACCAGCCGTCACCGGCGCCCTGGGGCGCGGCGGAGCGGGTTCCGAGGAGTTCTCCCCCGCCGTGGCCGGCCAGGGCTGTACCAGGTCCCGCAACGAGCAACAGCAATCCCACGAGCAGACCAACGATTACCTTCCTCATGACAGGGCCTCCTCTGCCCTCCGATAGACGAGATTCGACGTAGGTTAACAAAACCCTGCATAAACGAGATCGAACTTCATTCGGGGTTAAGTTAGGATGGAAACCAGGAGCGCACGCCGTTGTGGGCGTGCGCTCAGCGGATCATCTGAATTACCGGACGCGCGAAGATCTAGCCGACAACGCGGACGTTGGTGGCCTGGGGACCCTTCTGCCCCTGCGTGGCCTCGTACTCCACCTTCTGTCCTTCATTGAGCGACCGGTATCCGGTTCCTTCGATCCCGGTGTAGTGCACGAACAGATCCCTGCCGCCGTCGTCGGGAGTGATAAACCCATAGCCCTTCTCGGCGTTGAACCACTTCACCGTCCCTGTAGCCATCGAAATCAATCCCTACCCTTCCCCGCAGTTATTGTCCTCTATCCTCTCATATACCCTGCGGCATCCGCAATATCTCACGGCGTGGCGAAGAGGTCGTTCCGGCAGGGAAAGTGCGCTCGTGCGGGCGAAATATCGGCAGACGCATCGGATTCGGAGGAGGTCGGTATGCGGACGCTCATCCTGACGACGGCAATTCTGCTGACGGTGTGGACCGCGCTGGCATCGGCACAGGCGCCCGCAGGCGGCTCGACGGCGAACGCCGTCATTCTGTGCAACCAGGTGGCCTTTCGGATTCGCGTCCCCGCCGACGGCATGAGCGTGCAGCAGCGCATCAACACGGTGTATCAGCGCATCGTGGCCGCCTGGGCCAAGGAGCGGATCAGCGCCGACCGTGTCACGCTGAGGCAGGCCGCGGGGACGTGGTCAATCTACGCCGGCAGCACGCTGATCATCACGGTCCAGCAGGAAGACGCGCAGGCCAACGGCACCAGTACCGCGGCGCTCGCGCAGACCTGGCACGCGCGGCTGCGCGAGCTGCTGCCGCAGTGCCGGCCGTGACTCGAACCTCTCCCTCCCCAATCAGCTCGGCAAAGCCGGTCCTGCACATGCCACGGGGGGATCTACTGTGACGCTTTGTTCTTCTCAATGAAGCGGCGATCGTCCAGTGCGCCGGCGAGGCGGGCGCCGACGACCGCGCGACGCCACAGCACGAGCACGATCGGCACCACCATCAGCCCGACCCAGTTGCCGACGAACAAGACGGCATCGTAGCCGGTGTGCGCCAGGATCGCCAGTGCCAGGGCGGCGGCGAGCACCAGCCGCTCGCGCGGACCGGCGAACTTCGCCAGCCCCATGTAGTAACCCATGATCGCCCCGAAGAATGCGTGTCCCGGGATGGAGAGGAAGGCGCGGAGCAGCCCGACCGAGACGCCGCCCTCGAGGACGTAGAAGAGGTTCTCCACGGCGGCAAAGCCCAGCGAGGCGGCCACGGCATACACGATGCCGTCCATGACCTCATTGAACTCGAGATGCCGGTACACGCCGACCAGCACCACCGCGAACTTCAGCGATTCCTCGACCACACCGACGAGGAACGCAGCGGCAATCGCGTCCGACGCCGACGGTTGCCCGATGGTGAGCCCGGTGGCGGCCAGCGACCAGAACTCGACGAGCGCGGCGGGGATGGCCGCGAGCCCGCCCAGCGCAAAGACGCGGATGACCAGCGTGCGGGGCTCAGGACGCAGCCGGTCCCGCATCTGGAAGTACCAGAGCCAGAAGGCCACCGGCGCGACCGCCAGGGTGACGAGGAGCATGTCCGCTGATTACCACAGGAATACGTGGCATCCTCCCGAAGCCCCTCAACCATGGATCCCATCAGCCGCCGCATCAGCGAAGTGGCTGAGCGGGCCCGGCGCGTACGGGCGGAGAACCTCTACTTCTACCTGGAGCCGGTGGAGGCGCTCTCCGGCTCGTCGGTGGTAATCAGCGGCCGCCGGCTGCTGCTGGCGTCCTCGTACTCCTACCTCGGCCTGCTGGGCCATCCGGCGATCGAGGCCGCGGCGCGCGAGGCGCTCGCGCATTACGGCAGCGGGACCCACGGCGTCCGCCTGCTCGCCGGCAACACCGACCTCCACGACCGCCTGGAACGCCGCATCGCCGCGTTCGTCGGCGCCGAAGCCGCCGTCGTGTACAACAGCGGCTTCGTGGCCAATGTCGCGTCGATCGCGGCGCTGATCGGACGCGGCGACGTCGTCATCTCCGACAAGCTCAACCACGCCAGCATCGTGGACGGCTGCCGGTTGTCCGGCGCCGAATTCGTGCGCGTCCCGCATCGCGACGTCGCCGCGATCGAGCGTGCGCTGGAGGCGGTACCCGAGCGCGCGGGCCGGATGGTCGTCGTGGACGCGGTCTTCAGCATGGATGGGGACATCATCGACCTGCCCGCGGTCGCCGACGTGTGCGCCCGGCACCAGGCGTGGCTGATGGTCGACGAGTCGCACTCCCTGGGGGTGCTGGGGCACGACGGCCGCGGCCTCGAGTCGCACTTCGAGGTCAGCGGCACGATCCCGATCAAGATGAGCTCGCTGTCGAAAGCCATCCCATCCGTGGGCGGATTTATCGCCGGAAGCGCCGACCTCGTGACGTACCTCAAGCACGTCTCCCGCTCATTCATCTTCTCGGCGGCGCTGCCGCCGGCCAGCGCCGCGGCGGCAATTGCGGCGATTGACCTGCTGGATGCCGAGCCCGAGCGGGTGGAGCGGCTGCGGACCCTCTCGCAGCGTCTGCGGGCGGGCTTGCGCGCGGGAGGGATCGAAGCGACCGATGATCCGACACCGATCGTGCCGGTGATGACCGGCAGTGATGAAGCCGCCCTGCTGATGACGCAGATGCTGTTCGATGCCGGGATTTTCGCGTCGCCGGTCGTGTCACCGGCGGTGCCGCCGCGCACGAGCCGGCTGCGCATCACCACGACGGCCGGGCACAGCGAGGACGACGTGGACCGAGTCGCCGCGGGGCTCGTATCGGCCTGGGCGGCAGTCAGCTCGGCCGGCGGCGGCCCTGCTGCGCGCGACGCGTCGCGCGAGCCACGGCGGCGTCAACCAGGGAGGGCGCCAGCGCATTGAGGGCAATCGCCGCCCCGTAGATCCCCGGCAGGACCTTCCGCGGCCGGGGATGATCGGCCAGATCGACGATCGCCGCGGCCGCCTGCTCGACCGTCCGTCGCAGCACCCCCGGCGTCCGCACTCCGACGTTGACTCGGCGTGATTCCTGACCGAACTCCGTGCCGCCGATCGGCCCAGGATAGATGATGCAGACGGAGACCCCCTGCGGGCCCACCTCGCGGCGCAGCGCCTCAGTGAAGCCGTCGAGGCCGAACTTCGTCGCGTTGTAGATCGACAGCGTCGGCGCGCCGATGCGGCCGGCCACGGATCCGACGTTGATGATGACCCCGGACCGCCGGCGGAGCATCATCGGGAGCAGCGCGCGGGTGAGCAGGATCGGGGCCGTCAGGTTGAGGCGGATCTGCGTACGGATGTCGTCCTCGGACAGCTGCTCGAGCCAGTCATAGCGCCCGGCGCCGGCGTTGTTGACCAGCACGTCGACGTCGCCGAACGTGGCCTGGGTGCGGTCCACGACGCGCGCGAGATCGTCGACCTGGGTGAGATCGGCCGGGATGACCAGGGCCTCCGCGAGCTCGGCGGCGAGCCGCTCCAGCAGCGCGGCGCGCCGCGCGACGAGCACGACGCGGTCGCCGGCGCGGCCGAACGCGCGGGCCGTAGCTTCGCCAATCCCGCTGGAAGCGCCCGTGACGACGACGACGCGGCCGCTCATCGTCGGCTGCCGGGCTCGTGGCGTCCGCCGGCCGCGGGCGGGGTGGGACGCGGGATCGAGGGGGACCCGTCCCCACGGGACTCTGCGAGCGCGTCCAGTTTGCGCTCAAGGCGGCGGAGCCGGTCCGCCAGCGAGGCGAGATCGTTCCCCTGTCCCAGGAAATAGGTCGCAATCGCCCCCGCCAGCGTCGCGACGACGCCGATGCCGGTCAGCATCAGGCCCACGGCCACGAGCCGGCCGTAGGTTGACTGGGGGATGATGTCGCCGTAGCCGACCGTCGTCACGGTCTCCATCGCCCACCACAACCCGCTCCAGAACCCGCCCCGCACCGTATCCGGCTCCAACGCGGCAAGGAGCCCGCCGCCGACGAGGACCAGAAACGCCGCGGTGACACCGACGCCGATGAGCCCTGGACGGACCAGCGATTTGCGCAGGGCCCGAGCGCCTCGCGTCGCCGTCGCGGGCACTTGCAGCAGCCGCAGCAGCTGGGTCAGTCCCGCCAGCCGGACAATCTTCAGCACGTGCGGCAGCAGCGGGAACGACAGGATGACGACAACGGGACCGAGCCAGTTCGCGCGGACGTACGCGAAGCGATCCTTCGAGAGCGCGAGCATAACCGTGAACTGCAGCACGAAGACGGCCCACACCGCCCAGTCGGCAGCGATGAGCCAGGCATCGCTGCGGCCGCCGGCCTGCGCGATGGCGAGCGGAACACTCGCGACGGCGGCGGTCACCAGGGCGATGTCTAGGATGAGCTCGACCCAGCGGCGCACATCCCGTCAGTTCGCGGGGTCGCAAGTAATTCCCGTCAGGCGGTATGGAGGCGGTCGGTCTTAGCGGCCATGATGAAGTCGTTGCGATGCAGGCCGCGGATCTTGTGCGTCCACCAGGTGACGGTGACTTTCCCCCACTCGGTCAGCAGCGCCGGATGGTGGCCTTCGTCCTCGGCCGCGGCGCCGACACGGTTGGTAAAGGCCAGCGCCTGCGCGAAGTCCTTGAATGTGAAGACCCGCTCGAGCCGTTTGATGCCGTCCCGCTCGACGACCTTCCACTGCGGGATCTGCGGCAGCAGTGCGGCCATCTCCGCATCGGTGACGGTCGGCTCCCCTTCCCGGCACGCCGTGCATTTCATCGCGGTGAGCGATTCCATTTTCGACCTCCTGTCGTTCGTTCGCCAACGCATTTTCCCCCACAAGCGTGTAGGTAAATAGAGTTGTGAGAGTTCTGTCGATCGCCGCCGCCCTGCTGACATTATGGACGCCCCTGCGCCCACCCGGCGACTTGACGCCGTACGTCGAGGCGGTACAGCGAGGACGGTGCGGCGGCGACGTGCTCGCCCCGCTGGGCACGCTGGCGGCGCGACCGGATGCCATGGGCGCCCGCGCCGCGTTTCTGCTGGCCACGTGCCTCCAGCGCACCGGGCGCCTCCGCGAGGCGCGAGGCGCCTTCGAGGACG
>DASYRL010000108.1:0-11779 GCA_036004445.1 bacterium | reverse complement strand
TGGCGCAGCCGGCGGCGGCGCAACTGACGGTGAACGGTCCGCAGGCCGCGTGGCAAGAAGTGACCGCCGCGTACCAACGCCTCTCCACGCTGCGGACCTACCGGATGAAGATCCGGGGCGCGGGAGTGCCGGCGGGAGGCATTACGGTCGAGATCGTGAACCCCGACCGCAGGCGAACCGTGGTTCCCATGGGCCAGGGGGGATTCGAGACCATTGTCGTCGGCAAAGAGGGCCGGACACGCACCGGGAACGGGCCCTGGCAGTGCCAGCTCGCGCCGGGCAGCATGGTCGGCGGGCCCGGCGGGTGGCCGCCGGATCCCCGGACAGCCAAAGGCGAGGTGACGGTGGCACGTCTGGGATTCGCCACGCTCGAGGGCGCGCGGACGCAGGGCTACGAAGTCGTCTACACGCCGTCCGCAAACGCGAAGCCCACCACCATTCGGGTGTTTGTCGTGCAGAACGGCGGCCTCCTGCGGCGTATTGAGGTGCTGGACAAGGACGAGAAGGTCGCCGTCACCGTCGATTACTACGATTTCAATGCGGCCATCACCATCGAACTGCCGAAGTGCTCCTGAACCCCTAACCACCGGGAACGCGGGATCGCGGGAACACGGGAACGCGCTGGTTCGCGCATGGGATTCGACTCAGTTGAGCTAGTGCGGATTGCCGAGCGATGCGATAAGATCACGGTCACCTACCGAAAAGACTGTGATGTCGACCCCGCTCGAGTCACTTGAAGTTTGGCAGCTGGCTCAACAGAGCGCCCTACGCATCTATCAGCTCTCGTCAGACTTCCCACGTTCTGAGCAATTTGGCCTAACCGCGCAGCTACGTCGAGCCGCTTTGGCTATACCTACTAATATCGCGGAGGGGAACGCGCGCGCGTCTACCAGAGAATATCTTCATTTCTGTCACATCGCGCGTGGATCTCTCGCAGAGGTGCAATCTCTTCTGCGATTCGCGAGAGATCTCAACTTCTTGACCGAGCAGCAACTTGCGGACTACCGGTCGGCATACGATCGAGTCGGCAAGATGTTACATTATCTGATGGAAGCTCTTGCTGGTAAAGGGAGAGCTCGGCTTCCCTGATTGCCTCGGAGATTCGAAACCTTGCGCGTTCCCGCGTTCCCCGGTTCCCGTGATCCCGGGTTTTCAGAAGGAGCTCTCGAGTTTCGCTTCCCCCTCGGCCGTTAGGGTAAGGGTCAGAGTATCGGTGGGTTCCAGGGGTCGGGCGGCTCCGGTCGCTTTGATCACGACGCGATCTTCGTTGGCTTCCTCGATGGAGTAGCGCCAGCGGGAGCCCGCCGGGGGTTTGAAGCCCAGATCGTCGAGCTCCTTGGCGAAGGTGTCGTGGCGCTGGAAATACGACCACTCCGAGGCCTTGATCTCGTTGAGGATCGACACCGCTTCCGCCGAGTAGGCCTGTTTTCTTGTGCCCAGGAACCGCGGCACGACCAGCGCCACCAGGATGCCCAGGATGGCGAGCACCACCATCAGCTCCACAAGCGTGAATCCGGAATCACGGAATCGCGGAATCACGGAATCGCGGAGTGCGCGGCGCCGGGTTTGTTTCCGCGTTTCCCCGTTTCCGCGTTTCCGGCTGATCATCACCGTACCACCTTTACAAGATCGAACAGCGGCAGATACATACTCACCACGACGAACCCGACGATGACGCCCATCGCCAGAATCAGCGTCGGTTCCAGCGCCGTCGTCAGCGCCTGCAGCGCGTAGTCGACCTCGACGTCCTGAAAGTCGGCGGCCCGGTCCAGCATCGCGTCGACCGTGCCGGCCTCCTCTCCGACGGTCACCATCTCGCCCACCAGCGGCGGAAACACCGGCTGCCGGGTCAGCAGGCGTCCCAGCCGGCCGCCGGTGCGCACGCCCTCCTGCACCTCCAGCACCTGCTCGCGCACGATCCGGTTGCCGACGGTGTTGGCGACGATATCGAGCGCGCGCAGGAGCGGAATTCCACTGGCCAGCAGCGTGGCCAGGGTGCGGCAGAAGCGCGAGGTAATCACCTGCTGGTTGAACCGCCCCACCGCCGGCAGCGACAGGGCGAGCCGGTCGGCCACCGCCGATCCCCACGGCCGGCGCCGGATCACCACGAGGGCCCCAGCGACCACGATGATCGCCGCGAGCAGGACCGGCCAGTAGTCGCGGATCCCATCGGCGACGGCGATGAGTAGCCGCGTCTGCCACGGGAGGGTCGCCTGGAGGCCCTCGAAAATCCCCACCAGCGTCGGGACGACGTAGGTCATCAGGAACGTAATGGCGGCCACGGAGACGGCGCCGACGATCGCGGGGTAGATGGCGGCGGACCGGAGTTTCTGGCGAAGCCCGTGCTCTTTTTCGAAGTGCGCCGCCAGCCTGGGCAGGATCACGTCGAGCGCGCCGGCGGCCTCTCCGGCCTGCACGGTCGGCGCCACCAGCGCGCTGAAGTAACGAGGATGCCGCGCCAGCGCCGCCGACAGCGCGTGGCCTTCCTCCACGTCGATCCGCACCTGCGCGATGACCGCCCGCAGACGGGGTTGGGGAAAGCGCGCCTCGAGCACGGCCAGGGCCTGCGCCAGCGGCATGCCGGACTGCAGCAGCGTGGCCAGCTGCCGGAACAGCAGCGCGAGATCGCGGTTGCTCGGCCCGCGGAGCGCCTCCTGCCACCGGGCCAGCGCCCCGGCGCCGCCCACCTCGCGGACGTCGGTGACCAGCACGCCGCGCACGTGCAGCCGTTCGAGCAGCTCGCGTGAGCTCTCCGCCGCCTCGATGCCCGCAACCGGACGGCCTGAGGGATCGATGGCGCGGTAGGCGAAGGAGCCCACTATTCCTCCGTGTACACGACCCGCAGCACTTCCTCCACGCTGGTCACGCCCGCCGCGGCCTTCGCCAGGCCGTCGGTGAGCATGGTGCTCATCCCCTGGTCGAGCGCCCGCTGCCGGATCACCGTCGACGGCGCGCGGCGCATCACGAGGTCGCGAATGGATTCATTGACGACGAGCAGCTCGAACACGCCGGTGCGGCCCCGGTATCCGGTGTGGGCGCAGTGTTCGCATCCGATGCCGCGGTAGAACACGGCAGGCTGATCGAGCGGCGGGCGCAGCCCGAGACGCTCCATCGCGTCGGCGGGCGGGTGGTAGGGCACCTTGCACCGCGGGCAGACCACCCGCACCAGCCGCTGCGCCAGCACGCCCAGCACCGACGAGGCGATGAGAAACGGCTCCACCCCCATGTCGACCAGGCGCGTGACGGCCGAGGGCGCATCGTTGGTATGCAGGGTGGTGAACACCAGATGTCCGGTGAGGGCAGCGTGGACGGCGACCTCGGCGGTCTCATAGTCGCGGATCTCGCCGACCATGATGATGTCGGGGTCCTGCCGCAAGAAATGCCGCAGCGCCCGGGCGAAGGTCAGGCCCGCGCGGACGTTGACCTGGACCTGGTTGAGCCGGCGGATGCGGTACTCGACGGGGTCTTCGATCGTCAGGATGTTCTTGTCAGGAGCATTGATCTTCGCCAGCACGCTGGCCAGGGTCGTGCTCTTGCCGCTGCCCGTGGGCCCGGTGACGAGCACCATGCCGTGCGGGCTGAGGACCAGCGGCAGGAACCGTTCCATCGTGTCGGCGACGATCCCCAGCGCTTCGAGACTGAGGAACCCGCCGACTTTGTCCAGCAGCCGCAGCGCCACCTTCTCCCCCCAGATCGTGGGCATCGTCGAGACTCGGAAGTCGAACTCCCGGCCGTCGATGTCCAGCCGGAAGCGTCCATCCTGGGGCAGCCGGCGCTCGCCGATATCCATACTGGCCATGATCTTGATGCGGGACAGCAGCGCGGCGTGCACCGATTTCGGCGGGGTCATCACGTCGTGCAACACGCCGTCGATCCGGTAGCGGATCATCAGCGTGTCGTCCAGCGGCTCGACGTGGATGTCGCTGGCGCCCTGGCGCGCGGCCTGCATGATGATCGTCTGGACCATCCGCACGATCGGGGCGTCGGCCGCGGCCGCCACGGCGCCGGCCGGCTCGTCGCCGGTCGCCAGCGTTGTGTAGTCGACCCCGAGATCGGAGACGGCGCGGGTCACAGAGTCCGGCAGCCCCTGGTACTTGGCCAGCGCGTTCAGAATCTTGCCGTGCGAGGCGACGACAACCTCCACGTCCAGTCCCGTGATCAGGCGGATCTCGTCCACTGCGAGCAGGTCCAGCGGATCGGCCATCGCGACCACCAGCGAACGTGCGCCCTGCTCGATCGGGATCAGCGCGTGACGGCGGCAGAGATGGGCCGGCACCGCCGCGACGGCCTTGGGATCGATCGCCGCGGTCGTGAGATCGACGTACGGGTGGTGGTAGGCGTCGGCCACCGCGCGGGCCACGTCTTCCGGCGTGACGCTGCCCAGCCGCGTGAGGATCTCCAGGGGAGATTCGTGCGTCTCGTCGTGGAGCCGCCGCCCCTGCCGCAACTGATCAGGAGTCAACAGCCCTCTGTCGACGAGAATCTCCGCCAATTGTTCGAATTGGGTCAGGGTATTCAAAGGCGTCTACACCGTCTTCTCAGTCTACACCGTCTTCTCCGTCTACCCCAGAGACCTCAATCCTACTCGGGTTGGTTGAGACTGAGGAGACTGAGAAGACGGTGGAGACGGAGGAGACGGCCCTGTTACGGCGCGGGCGCCATCCTGGTCAGGATGCGGGGCGTGATGATGATGATCACTTCGGACTCGCGGACCTCCCGCCGCCGGAACTTGAACAGCTCGCCGAGGATGGGAATGTCCGACAGCAGCGGGATGCGGGTCATCGTTTCGAGCTCCTCGGTCGTAATGAGCCCGCCGATCACGATCGACGTGCCGTCGCGCACCGTCAGGGTGGTGTCGGCCGAGCGCTCCGCGATGACGAACCCTTCCGCGCGGATCTCGCTGATGCTGCGCACCTGCGGGTTGATCCGCGCGGTAATCAGGCCGTCGGTGTTCACCCGCGGGGTGATCGCCAGCGTGATGCCGGCGTTGATCTCTTGCACGCCGACGGTGCCCTGAGGACCGACGACCGGGACGCTGATGGTCTTGCCGACCGTGATCACCGCTTCATGACCGTCCAGCGTGGCGATCCGCGGAGCCGCGAGCACGCGCCCCTTGTTCTCGTTGATCAGGAGCTGCAGCCGCCGGAGAAAGGCCTCCAGCGTGCCGGCGGCGATTTCGAACAAGATGTCACCGACCGGCGGGATGATGATCGCGGGCGGCCGCACCTGAACCAGGCTGGTCAGCCCGAGCTCCCGGGACGCCCCCTTGTTGAGCTCGACGACCCGCGCCTCGATCATGACCTGGGGGAGGGCCACGTCCAGTTCCGCCAGCAGCCCCTGGGCGCGGCGCAGCAGGCTCTCGGGCCCGGCCAGGACGAGGGCGTTGGCGCGGATATCTTCCTTTATTACGATGGCGCCCTCCTTGGCCAGCATCTCCCGCAGCAGATCCGCCGTCGGCTTCGCGTCGAGGAAGTTCAATTTCACCACACGCAGCGGGACGGGGAGGTCGACGCTGGCGATGAGTTGTTCGATGATGACCTGGTCTTCCGGCGGGGCGACGACGAAGACCGAGTTGGTATCCGGATCGGCCACCGCCAGCCCGCGCTGGCCCGCGGCCTGCCCGGGCCGCCCGCCCACAGCCTGCTGCTGGAGCGTGTTGATCATCGTCGCCACGTCGGTGGCGTTCGCGTGCTGGAGGCGGTACGTCTTCCCCACGGCGTCGGGAGCGGGGAGGCGCTCCAGCGGCATCACCACCACGCTGCGGCCGATCCGCAGCGCGCCCAGCCGGTTGGCTTCCAGGATCAGGCGCAAGGCCTCTTCGAAGGTCACGTCGACGAGCCGCATCGTCACCCTGCCTTGGACGTCGGCGCCGACGACGATGTTCACGTTGGCGAGCTCCGACAGCGTGCGGAAGACGTCCACGATCTCCGCGTTGCGGAACTCGAGGGTGAAGCGCTGGGTGGCGCCCGCCACTGCGCCGGTGGCAAACCCGAGGACGAGCACGGAGCGGTTCCCCGCATACGTCACGTCATAGGGTGCCTCGCGGCGCAGCAAGATGGTGACTTCAACCGCGCCGTTGCGCGGCTCTGCCCGGGCGGACTTGATCACGTCGATGCCCGCGGTCTCCACCGGCGCGGCGAGGGTAGCGCCTTCCAGCCGCAGCTCGACCCGCAGTGGGTTGCGCCGGTTGGCGAGGGTGTACGTCAGCGGCCCCGTCGCCGCCACGGCGAGCTGCTCTTTGCCCGGGAATTGCTTGACGGTCAGCGCGGTCACGCTAACCGTCGCGGCATGCGCAGGGAGAGATGGCGCCAGCAGCGCCGTCGCCGCCACGACAATCGACAGAAATACACTCGCCGCGCGCATCGATGCCTCTCCCTCTTCCACGTTCCTTGTCGCCGGAAGATTTAGACACTTCCACGACCCCTCGCGCGCTCCCTGCGGGCAGGAGAAGCCGGTCCCGCAGCGGAAACGGAGGCGAGACCCCACTTGCTGACTCAGGGAGGTTAGCATACCTGTGCGTCACCCCACCAGGCCTTGGGCCGTCCTCGCTGTGTTGTCCGTCGTTCTGACCAGCCTGAGCCCGACCGGTATGGTCGAGCCTGCCTCGGCGCAGGGTCGCGCCGATCCCGCACTCAGCCAGCGCGGCCTGCTGCCCTCGGCCGGGGCGTTCCGATGGGCAAGCCGTGCATCCTCCCCGGTGTGGTTCCGCCAGACGACCCGGTTTCAGGCGCTGCGGCAACAGTTTCGCCGGCGCGGGCTGGGAGCGCCCGGGATTGCGGGAGCACCGCCGGTGCCCAGCGTCGTGATGTCGATGAAGATGTTCAATAAGGATACCCTGCCGCTGCCGCAGAACGAGACGACGATCGCCATCGATCCTACGGACGGCCGGCGCATCGTTGGCGGCTACAACGACTACCGCGGGCTGGTCACGGACAACTTCACGGGCTGGACCGCGTCGAGGGACCGGGGGAGTTCGATCCTCAGAGACGGCCAGATTCCGCCGACGACAGTGCTCGGCGTGCTCGTGCCGTCGCAGGGCGATCCGGTCGTGGCCGCCGACCAGGACGGGAACTTCTTCATGGGATCATTCCACTTCGACGGGGACGACTTCAACCCGAACGGCATCACCATCTCGAAATCGCCCAAGGCCGGATCGGCCAACGGGGTGTTTTCGCCCGCCTGCAGCGGAGGGGCCGACAACGACTGCTGGCCGATCCGCAAACCGGTGACGCAGAACAATTGCACGGCGTCCAGCGGCTTCTTCGACGACAAGCCTTACATCGCTGTAGACCGCTCCGTCGTGGGCATCGGCACGCCGGGGTCGGTCTACGTGGTCTGGACCCGGTTCCCGTGCGCGTCCGGCGACTTCAGTTCCTCCATTCTGATTGCCAAGTGCCGGCCCAACCTCGCCGCCTGCACGGCCCCGGTGACGCTGGAGACCACGCCGGGCACCGGCTCGGCATTTGACTTCGTGCAGCTGTCGCACATCGTCGTCGCGCCGACCGGAAAAGTGTACGTCACGTGGGTGAAGCACGACGGGGACGGGCCGCTGACGCAGACGGCGCGGATCAGGTATCAGCTGATCTACCCCACGGCGGATCCCGCGTCGATCGGCACGCTGGAGCCTCGGCGTACGGTCGCGACCGAGTCCATGCCCATCCCGTGGGGGACCGCGCCGTATCCGGCGAACTACCGGTCGGCGACCTACCCGCACGTGGCGGTCTTCGGCGCGCGGCGGTCGATCATCGTCTGGGACCGGCGCACGACCAAGGACGTCCTGTTCGATTTCTGGTGGTTCGATTACGGCACTGGCGGGTCGATCGTCTCCCGCACGACCGATAACGACGGCGCGACGTTCAGCGCGCTGAAGGTCATCTCTAGCGCGTGGGGACACCAATCGCAGCCCAGCGTCTGCGGGAACTTCGACAGCGGCCACGTGATCGTGGCCTATTACTCGAACGAAAACGATCTGACGTGGTCACACTCGCAGGATGTTTATGTTGCGACGTCGGTCACCGGCGACCCGCCGTATGCCGCGACGCGGGTGACCCTCGTGTCCAACGACACCGAGGCCGACCCGCTGCTGTCCGACTTCTTCATCGGTGACTATCTGGAGGTCGCCTGTCAGGGCGATTTCGCCTACGTCCATTACACGGCCAATTACGCCGCGAAATCCGCCGCGCTGTTGGGCGGCGCGTTTCCGATCCGCCAGCAGGACAACTTCCTGGCGCGCATCACGTTGCCGTAATCCGAGCCGACGGCTGAAGACCCGCGGGCGACCCCCGCGGGTCTTCCCTTTGGTGGAACGATTCCACGCGGGTGGCCGTCTAACGGAACGCAGGGAGCAATGAGGTTCTCAGGGTTTGCTTGGGTGATCATCGGCGCGCTTATGGCCGCCCTCGCGTCGGCCGGATGCAGGGCCCCGACTCCGGCCGCGGCGCCGCTCCCCGCGCCCGCCACAGAAACCAGTGCGCAGTCGGGCGACCTCGTGCTGAGGCTGACGGTGTCCAGTGCAGACGTGGAGGCAGGCTCGCCGATGGTGGTCAGCCTGCTGCTTCGTAACACCGGGACGGCGGATGCGGTGCTACGGTCCGTTTCCGCCGTGCTATTCGACTTTGCCGTCTACGATGCACTCGGCCGGCCGGTGATCCGGCCGTCGATGTCTCAGCGGCGCCTGCTGGCGCGTCAAGCCGTCCGCGTACTCCGGCCCGGAGAATCTACCGCGGCCAGCATGGTGTGGCAGGTTAGCCCGCAGGCCGCCGCGGGCCAATATCTGGTGGAAGGATACGCGGTGTGGACGGCGCCCGGATCCGCGCTGCTGACCACTCCAAGACTGGCGGTGACGGTCAGGAAGGCACAGAGATAGGAGGGAACCGTATGCGCGGAGTTGCATGGCTGATTGTCCTCGCCGTGCTGGGAGTCGCGGCGATTCACGATTCACGATTCACGATTCACGCCCCGGCGCCGGCCGCCGGTCAGACGGCGATCCGCGTGGTCGTCGATGGATCTCCGGTCCGGCTGGACCAGCCGCCGGTCATGGTCGGCGGCCGCGTGCTCGTCCCACTGCGCGGCGTATTCGAGCAGATCGGTGCGTTGGTGGAATGGAAACCGCTCACCCGCACCGTGATCATCCTGCGCCCCGGCATCTACGTCGAATTGCGGGTCGGTGAGCGGACCGCTTCGGTGAGCGGAGCGCCGGTTCCCCTCGACGTGCCGGCTCGGATTCTCCGGGGTCGGGTGCTTGTGCCGCTGCGGTTCGTCAGCGAAGCGCTGGGCGTGCACGTCGTCTGGCGGGCCGCCGACCGGACGGTCGCCATCTCGACGCAGACCGCCGGCCCAGTCAGGGGACAGGTGGCGATCGCGACGAGCGCCTCAGGCTACGCCGTGGGACAGCCGGTGGTGGCCAGCATTGCCAACGGGACCACCGCGTCCGTGTACAGCCACGACTCCAAGACGGATTGCTCGATCATCGAGCTGGAACGGCGGTCCCCGGCAGGCTGGGAAACGATCACCGGGTGTCGGTTCGGCCGCCCGCCGCTGGTCGTTGAGATGAAACCGGGTGCACGGAGGACGGTGACGATCGATCCCCGCAGTTCACACCTGGTGTTTGAGCCCGGCCAACTGGGATTCAAAGAGGGCTTCTACCGGATCAAATTCACGTACAGCTTTACCCGCGCGCTGTCGGGAGTGGAACCGGAGACCGCCTACTCGGCTGAGTTCCGGATTCGGTAGCACTTCGACAAAGAACGAGGCCGGCCACCAAGGCCGGCCTCGTTCACCTTCACGGTTCCGCTTACCCTACTTGTTGTTCCAGTAGTTGAAGTCGTCCTGATCGCGGCCGCGGCCGAACCAGGTCGCTCTCAGGCTCGTGTTGTTGCTGCTCCCGGTGGACACGAAGCCGCTGGAGACCCAGGACAGGCCGCTTGGCCGGAATGGCACCACGCGGCTGTAGTCGCCCCAGACGTTGGCCGCAGCCCGTCCGGTGCCGGCGGCGGCAAGCGACACTTCCCAGCCCGGAGGGGCCGCGTTGAAGTCGTCGTCGATCCCTACATAGAGCCGTGGATAGAAACTGGCCCCGAAGAGGGAGACGTTGATGCCCAGGTGGCCCCGGGCGTTCGGTGAGGCCGACGCGTAGAACCAGGTGTCCGTGCCGTTCCAGATGAACGGACGTCCCGCCGCGCCCGCGACGATGGTATTGGTGTTCGCGTTGATCAGGACCGCGTCCACATAGGGTCGTGGGAAGGCGCCGCCTTCCTTCACGTTCCAGAAGAAGCCGACCTGGATCGTATTGGTAGCCGCATTCCGCAGGATCCATCCTCTCAGGATCCGCATGTCGGCCCGCAGGCACGGGTTGTTGCCGCCCAGCGACGCGCAGATGGCGTTACGGTTGGTCGGCGTGAAGTTTGGCTGGTCGATGAGCACGCTGTTGAGGGTAGTGTTGGCCTCATCGTTCCAGAAGACGCGCATCGTCGCGCCGGGAGACTCATGGTCACCGACGTACATCCGGTCGGTCGCGCCCTGGGCCGGTGTCCAGGACCAGCCGGTCGTGCGCGTCCAGAAGGTGAAGCCGACGGTGACGCACGAGCGCATCTGGTCCAGGTTGAACCGGATCAGGACCATGCGGAGGAAGGCGCCCGCGGCCGTGAACATGTTGGTCGTGAGGTAGAGGAAGTCGTTGCTTACGGCGAGGTGCGGGTAGTCGAACCACTGCCCGGTCGGGTAACCCAGGTTCGCCGGGGTCAGGTTATAGGTGCACCAGGTTGCTCCGCCGTCGATCGAGCGCTGAATGCGGATCGTGTTGCGGCCCGCCGGGGTGCCATAGAGCCCCTGACGGTACCAGATGATCTGGTTGCGCGCAGGATCGAACAGTGTGTCCTGGTCGCAGCAGAAGAACGCCATGTCGGCAAACGGGCTGATGTAGACCCACGTCGAGCCCCCGTTGATCGAGCGGGCGACGTACCAGTTGTGCGTGTAGTACACGAACTTGCCGTTCTGCGCGATTGCGGGCTCGGCGACGTTGGATCGAAATCCGGCCGGCGAGCCGTTGGGCGCGGTGTTGCGGAAGATGGTAAACGTGCCGGGGGCCTGCGCCCGGCTGTCAGCAATGGTTTCCGTGCCGGCTCGAGGCCCGGCGAGGTTGGGCGGAGTCGCGGGCAGGGGCCGCGAGGCCCACGCTGCGTCTATTCGCTGCTGCTCGGCCTGCGCCGCGGCGATCTGTGCGGCGCTCGGCTGCGGCGGTGTCGAGGACCACCGCGGCGTGTAGACGCCCGCCGGGGAAATCGACCCGGACTGGCCGGCCTGGGACTGGACGCCGGCTTGTCCCTGGGCAACGCTCGGGAACTGCATGAGCATCACCGGCGTCGCCATGATGACGATCAATACCGGTACTACGAACGCCCGCCAAGTGCGGGGTGATCTCATATGTACCCTCCTGAGAGTGAAACGGATGTCTGCCGTACCGATCTGCTGCCTCGCGAACCGTCGGGAATTCGCGTCGCCCTCCCTCGAGGTTGTCACCCCCTTCGTTGGTGTCGAGCGAACTGTGCGTGCAAAGCGAACTCCCCGGGGAGCGTCGGGGATCCTCGGGGAGCTGAGAAAGCGCACATCGCGCGTTCAGCTTAGGCTAGGTTTATTCTTGTGCGGGCAACCGGAGTCCTTCATTCGCGCGCGAAATGCCTCGACCGGCCTGGTACGTTCGCGTAATTCCGCTGGAAGTTTGCGGCTGATTGTTCGGCTCATTCGTGCATGATACACTTTCGAGTACTGCGAGCCCGTCCAT
>DASYRL010000107.1:0-21405 GCA_036004445.1 bacterium | reverse complement strand
GAGGAGGCGGAGTGTCGGCTCGAGTCAGCATCATCGGGGCTTCGGGATACGGCGGCGGGGAACTGGCCCGGCTGCTGGTCGGCCATCCGGCCGTCGAGCTGGTGCACCTCACGGCCGACACCAAAGCCGGCGAGGCGATGGCTGACCTCTATCCCAATCTGCGCACGTTCACCGACCTCCTGACCGAGCCCGCGGATCTTGAGCAGATCGGAGCCGATTCCGACCTCGTGTTCCTGGCCCTGCCGAACGGGAAGGCGATGGAGCTTGTGCCGCCGCTGCTGTCCCACGCCCGCGTGATCGACCTGGGCGCCGACTTCCGGTTCAGGGATGCTCACGTCTACGAGCAGTGGTACAAGATTCCGCATCGCAGCGCCGACCTGCTGGAGCGCTCGGCTTACGGCCTCACCGAATACCGGCGCAGCGAGATCCGGCGGGCGGACATCGTCGGCAATCCCGGGTGCTATCCGACTGCCGCCCTGATTGCCATGCTGCCGCTGCTGCAGTCCGGGTGTGTGCGGCCGGAGGGGATTATTGTCGACGCCAAGTCCGGCGTGTCGGGGGCGGGCAGGGGAGTATCCTTGAGCACCCACTTCGCCGAGGTCAATGAGAACGTCAAGCCGTACAACGTTGCCGCGCACCGCCATACACCCGAGATCGAGCAGGAACTCGCGCGCCATCTGGGCTCGCCCGCCGCAGTCACCTTCACGCCGCATCTCATCCCGATGACCCGGGGCATTCTTGCGACGGTGTATCTGCCTCTGGGCAAGCCCCTCACCACGTCCGCGGCGACGGCGCTGCTGGAGGAAGCCTACGCCGCCGAGCCGTTCGTGCGGGTGCTGGGCGACGGTCTGCCGCAAACGAAGGCCACCTGCGGTTCGAATTTCTGCGACGTCGCGGTCCGCGTCGACGAGCGGAACGGCGTCGTCATCGCCATGGCGGCGCTGGACAACCTCGTCAAAGGCGCCGCCGGGCAGGCCATCCAGAACATGAACGTGATGCTGGGGTTCCCGGAGGACCTGGGGCTGCGCGTCCCGGCGCTGTACCCTTGACTACCGTTCTTGGTTCATCGTGAATGGTTCGTCGAACGATGAACGATGAACGAAGAACGCCTGAGGTGACACATGGTGATCGAGGCCGAGCGAGTGCAGCAGGTTGACGGCGGCATCACGGCGCCGAAGGGATTCCGGGCCGCCGGCATCCACTGTGGCATCAAAAGCGCCAAGCCGGACCTCGCATTGCTGGTGTCCGATACGCTGGCGACGGCGGCGGGCATGTTTACGACCAACGCCGTACGCGCCGCCCCCGTGCTGGTGAGCCAGGAGAAGATTCAGACCGGTGCGGCGCAGGCGGTCGTCGTGAACAGCGGCAACGCCAACGCCTGTACCGGTGCGCAGGGACTCGCCGACGCGCGCGCGATGACGGCGCTGGCCGGCCGTGCGCTGGGGATCGCCGACGAATTCATCCTCGTCGCCAGCACCGGGATCATCGGTGTGCCCCTGCCGATGGACCCGATCCGCCACGGTATTCCCGCCGCAGCCGGCGCGCTCAGCCGCGACGGCCGCTCCGCGGCACAGGCGATCCTCACGACCGACGCCTTCCCCAAGACCGCGGCCGTGCGTGTCGACGTCGGCGGGACGCCCGTGACGATCGGCGGAATGGCCAAGGGCGCGGGGATGATCCACCCGCAGATGGCCACGACCCTGTGCTTCCTCACGACCGACGCGGCCATGTCTCCGGCGCTGCTGCGCGAGGCGCTGCGCTCGGCGATTGACCGGTCCCTCAACTGCATCTCGGTCGACGGGGACACGAGCACCAACGACACCGTGATCGTGCTCGCCAACGGCGCCGCGGGTCATCCTCCCATTCTCGAGCCTGGCGACGCCTGGGCGCGGTTTGCCGCCGGTCTCCGCGATGTGACGTCCGCGCTCGCGCGCATGATCGTGCGTGACGGCGAAGGCGCGAGCAAGGTGGTCGCCGTCAGAGTCCAGGGCGCGCGGTCGTCCGGTGAGGCCCGCCTCGCCGCCAACGCCATCATGACGTCCCCGCTCGTGAAGACGGCGCTGTACGGGGGCGAGCCGAATTGGGGACGCATTCTTGCCGCGACCGGCCGATCGGGTGCGTACATCCGTGAAGACCGGGTGGCGATCTGGATTGGCGGCCATCAGGTCGCAGACGGCGGGATCGCCGCCGGAGCCGCCGGTCCGGCCGCGGCGGCCATGCAGGCCGCGGAGTTCGAGATTGTCGTCGACCTGGGCCTGGGCGACGGATCCTTCACCGGATGGATGTCCGATCTCAATGAAGCCTACGTGAAGATCAATGCGGGCTACATGACCTAACTGACGGGAATCGGGCCTCGGGCATCGGGGCATCGGGCATCGTATTGGGAACCGCGATGTTGGCCCGAGGCCCGAAGCCCGAAGCCCGGTGAGGTGTGTGGGAATGGCAATCGAGACAAAAGCAGCGATAGATCTGGGCGCGTCGCTCGCGCAGGCGCTGCGCTACGTCAACGCCTGGAAGAGCAGAACCGTCGTGGTGAAGTACGGCGGCAGCATCATGATGCCGGGCGGTCCTCCGGACGGCGAGAACGGGGCAGCCGGGGGCACCGTGGTGGAAGACCTGGTCCTGCTCAAAGGTGTCGGCGTGGACCCCGTGCTGGTCCACGGCGGGGGGCCGGAGATCACGAAAACGCTGGAGCGGCTGGGCAAGGAGAGCCGGTTCGTTGACGGCCTGCGGGTGACAGACGAGGAAACGATGGAGGTCGTCGAGATGGTGCTGGCCGGCCGCGCGAACAAAGCGCTCGTCTCGTCCATCGCGGCGTCGGGCGGGACCGCCGTTGGCATCAGCGGCAAGGACGGCAACGTCTTCCGGGCGCGGCAGCTGACCGGGTCGGAGAACCTCGGCCGGGTCGGAGAGGTCGAAACGGTGGAGACGCACCTCGTGGAGCTGCTGTCCGGCTCGGGGTTCATCCCCGTCATCGCCTCCATCGGCATCGGGCCGGACGGTGGAAGCTACAACCTCAACGCCGACCATGCCGCGGGGGCCCTGGCCTCTGCGCTGGGGGCCAGCAAGTTCATCCTGCTGACCGACGTGCCCGGTGTCTACAGAGACGGCGACGACCCGGGGTCGCTGATCTCCGTGCTCAGCGCGGACGAGGCCGCCGGGCTCATCGCCGGGCGCGTTATCTCCCGGGGGATGATTCCGAAAGTCGAGTCGTGTCTCGCCGCCCTTGCCGCCGGCGTCCCCACCGCCCACATTATCAGCGGCCGGATTCCCCACGCCTTGCTTGTGGAGTTGTTCACGGAAGAGGGCGTGGGCACGATGCTGACACCGTGAATCGTGAATCGTGAATGGTGAATCGATAAGGTCAAGCGACGCGCAGCCCGGCAGCACGATTCACGATTCACTTGGTAACTTCGAAGGGAGCGCGTCATGAAAACGCAGACCGCAGCAGAAATGAGCGAAAAGTACCTCATGAATACGTACCGGCGGGCCCCCGTGGCGTTTGCTTCCGGGCAGGGGATGCGATTGACGGACGTCGAGGGCAAGACGTATCTCGATTTCGTGGGGGGCATCGCGGTCAGCGCGCTGGGCCACAACCATCCCGCGCTGGTGCAGGCGATCTCCACGCAGGCCGCGCGCGTGCTGCACACCAGCAACCTGTACGTCATTCCCGAGCAGGCACTGGCGGCGCGGTGGCTGGTCGAGCACTCGGCGCTGGACCGGGTCTTCTTCTGCAACAGCGGCGCCGAGGCTAACGAGGCGGCGATCAAACTGGCCAGGAAGTTCGCGAGCCGCGCGGGCAGCGGGCGGTTTGAGATTATCGTCGCCGAGCGCTCGTTCCACGGGCGGACGCTGGCCGCGCTCGCGGCGACGGCGCAGCCGAAATATCAAGAAGGCTTCGCGCCGCTGCCGGTGGGGTTCATCCCAGTGCCCCTGAACGATCTCCACGCCCTGCGCGCGGCGGTGACTCCGCAGACGTGCGCGGTGCTGCTGGAGCCGGTGCAGGGTGAGGGGGGCGTGCAGGCGGCTAACCCGGAGTATCTGCAGGGCGTCCGGGCGCTGTGCGACGAGACCGGGCTGCTGCTTATCCTCGACGAGATTCAGACCGGCGTCGGCCGGACGGGCCGGCTGTTCGCCTACGAGCACGCCGGCATTGCCCCCGACATCATGACCCTGGCGAAAGGGCTGGGGGGCGGCGTGCCGATCGGAGCGATGCTGGCGACCGAGGCCGTGGCGCAGGCCTTTCATCCGGGGGATCACGGATCGACATTCGGCGGCAACCCCCTGGCGTGTGCGGCCGCGCTGGCCGTGCTGACCACGATCGAGCGCGACCACCTCGTGGACAATGCCGCCAACGTCGGCACCTACCTGCTCCAGCGTCTCCACGGCCTGGCCGACGACCACCCCGTCGTTGCCGGCGTACGGGGTTGGGGGCTGATGGTGGCCGTCGATCTGGCCACGGAGGCGGCTCTGGTGGTCGACGCCTGCCGGGCGCGGGGGCTGCTGGTCAACGCCGTGCAGCCGGCGACGCTGCGGCTGGTGCCTCCGCTGATCGTCACGCCGGCCGACGTCGACGAGGCGATCGGGATCCTGGATGCCGTCCTGGCGGCGCTGCCGCAGCCGGCAACGGCCTGAAGGCCCGTTCCTGGTTCATGGGTCCTCGTTCATCGTCGGGACGGGGTGGCCACGAACGATGAAGGATGAACGATGAACGAAACTCAGCAAGGAGAAGCACACATGAGCGCGCCGAAGAAAGTGGTGCTCGCCTACAGCGGCGGGCTGGACACGTCGGTCATCATCCCGTGGCTGACGGAGACCTATGGCTGCCGGGTCATTGCCGTCATCGTCGACGTCGGGCAGCCGGAAGACTTTGCCGCGGTCCGGAACAAGGCGCTGTCCAGCGGCGCCGACGCGGCGCACGTGGCCGACGTGCGCGAGGAGTTTGTCACGGAGTTCATCTATCCCGCCCTCCGTGCCAACGCGGTCTACGAAGGTCAGTATCTGCTCGGTACCGCCCTGGCGCGGCCGCTGATTGCCAAAACGCAGATCGACGTGGCGCTGGCCGAGGGCGCGGATGCCCTCGCCCACGGGTGTACGGGCAAAGGGAACGACCAGGTGCGGTTTGAGCTGACCTACCAGGCGCTGGCACCGCAGCTGGCCGTCATCGCGCCGTGGCGTGAGTGGACGCTGCGGTCTCGCGACGATGAGATCGAGTACGCGGCCGCGCACGGTATCCCCGTCCCCGTGACCAAAGAGAAGCCGTACAGCGTGGACCAGAACCTCTGGCACCGCAGCGTCGAAGCCGGCGTGCTCGAGGATCCCTGGCTCGAGGCGCCCCCCGACGTGTATGCACTGACCGTTGCCCCCGACCAGGCGCCGGATCACCCCGACTACGTGGACATCGAGTTTGAGCGGGGGACGCCGATCGCCGTCAACGGGACCGCCGCGTCACCGACCGAACTCGTCGCGGAATTGAACCGCCTGGGAGGCCGTGCGGGCGTCGGACGGGCGGACATGGTCGAAAACCGGCTCGTCGGCATCAAGTCACGCGGGGTCTACGAGACCCCGGGTGGCACCATTCTCCAGATGGCCCACCGCGGGCTCGAATCCATCACGCTGGATCGGGACACCCTGCACTACGCCGCGCTGCTCGCCCCACGGTATGCCGAACTGATCTACTACGGACAGTGGTACTCGTCGCTGCGACTGGCGTTTGACGGATTCGTCGCCGCCGCCCAGCAGACGGTGACGGGAACGGTGCGCGTCAAGCTCTTCAAAGGCACGGCCTCGGTGGTCGGGCGGCGCTCTCCCTTCTCGTTGTACGATCCCGCACTCGCCACCTTCGGCCAGGACGCCGTCTATGACCAGACCGACGCCCGAGGGTTCATCAACTTGTGGGGCCTGCCGACGCGCACGTTCGCCGCGGCCAACCCCGCGCTCATCCGCAAGTACCTGCGCCAGCCGGTGAAATGACGGGCTTCGGGCTCCGGGCTTCGGGCTTCAAATCGCTGGCCACGTACCGTCAGTACACGAACATATCGCTTTTCTCTGCCGAGGCCCGAGGCCCGAGGCCCGAGGCCCGTTAGTCCGATGGACGACGCGACGCGAGTCCATCGGATGTGGGGCGGCCGCTTCGGCGAGCCGACCGATCCCCGTCTGCTCGAGTTCACGGCGTCGTTTGCCACGGACCGGCGCCTGCTGGCGTGGGACCTGGCGGGAAGCATTGCCCACGCGATGATGCTCGGAGAAACCGGCATCATTCCCTCCGGCGACGCAGCGGAGATCGTCGCCGGCCTGCGTGCGATCGGCGCGGACGCGAAGTCCGGACGGCTGTCCCTCGAGGGCGGGTTCGAGGACGTGCACTCGTTCGTGGAAGCCGCGCTGTACGATCGAATCGGCGCCGCCGCCGGCCGCCTGCACACCGCCCGCAGCCGGAACGACCAGGTGCTCACCGCGTTTCGGTTGTTTGTTAAGGATGCCGCCGTCGACCTCACGGGCAGCCTCCTTGAGCTGATGAACGGAATCCGCGCACGCGCCGTGGAGACGGTGGACGTCGTGCTCCCGGCGTTCACGCACCTCCAGCACGCGCAGCCCGTCCGGCTTGGCCACTACCTGCTGGCGCAGTTCTGGGCCCTCAGCCGTGATGCCGACCGCCTGGCCGACTGCTTCCGGCGCGCGGATGTTCTCCCGCTGGGGGTCGGCGCGGTGGCGGGGGTTCCGTACCCGGTCGACCGGGCCCGCGTCGCCGGCCTCCTGGGGTTCACCGGCATGACCGAGAACAGCATCGACACCGTCGGCGACCGCGACTTCGCCGTGGACCTCGTGTCGGCCGTCGCGGTGTTGATGGTGCATCTGTCGCGCTGGAGCGGCGAGGTCGTGCTGTGGGCATCTGACGAATTCGGGTTCGTGCACCTGCCCGATCGCGCCGCGACCGGCAGCAGTATCATGCCGCAGAAGAAGAATCCCGACGCCGCCGAACTCATCCGCGGGCGCGCCGGCCGGGCGATCGGCGCCCTCGTCGCGCTGCTCGCCGTGCTGAAGGGGCTCCCGTCCGGGTACAACAGCGATCTCCAGGAAGACAAAGAGATCGTCATCGGGGCGGCGGATCTCGCCCGCTCGTCGGTGCGGGCGATGACGCGGCTGCTGGCGCACCTACAGTTCGATCCGCTCCGGATGCGCGAGGCGGCCGGCCGCGGATGGCTGACGGCGACCGACGTCGCCGACTACCTGGCGCGCAAGGGCGTGCCGTTCCGCGAAGCGCACGCGCTGGCGGGCACGGTCGTCCAGGCCGCCCTGGCGCGAGGCAGCACGCTCGAGGACCTGCCGGTCGCAGTGTTCCAAGAAGTCAGCCCGCTCTTCGACGCCGACGTGCTCGCCGCCGTGACGCTGGAGGCCTCGGTCGACTCCCGCGAGGCCGCGGGCGGGACGGGGCGGCGGGCGGTGGCCGATCAACTGGATGCCGCCGCGGTCCGCGCACGCGACGTCGGCGAGTGGGTCCGCTCTGCGTCCTTCGCCGTCGCCCGCGCCCGGGCGCTGCTGGACGGGTCGTGAGAGGCCGCGGCCGCGGCCAACCGATTCCCCTCTCCCGTTGGGAGAGGGGAGGGTGAGGGCGATGGCCACCAGCGCCGCTCGGACCAGGACGATCCTGCGTTTGATCGAGCGGATCCCCATCCAAACTCAGGACGATCTCGTTGCCGCGTTGCGCCGGGAAGGGATCGCCGTCACGCAGGCGACGGTCAGCCGGGACATCAAGCGGCTCGGCCTCGTAAAGGTTCCGGGACCGGACGGAGCATACCGCTATGCCCTGCCCGATGCCGCACGGACCGCGGCGGCCCCGCGCGCCCAGCAACACCTGGGCTCGGTGCTGCGGGAATTCGCCCGCTCGGTCGATCCCGCCCTCGACCTGGTGCTCGTCAAGACCGTGCCCGGCGGCGCGGCCCCGGTCGCGCAGGCCATCGACGACGCTCAGTGGGCCGAGATCGCCGGAACGCTCGCCGGTGAGGACACGATCATCGTCGTGCCCCGCCGCCGGACCGCGCAGCGCATCATCGCGCGCCGACTGCGCCACTTACTCGGTGAATCGTGAATGGTGAATCATGAATCGATGCGGCTAGCACCGAAGTGATTCACGAATCACGATTCACCATTCACGGGTATAATTGAACGGATGAAGGTCCTCCGGACTCCCCCGCTCTGGCTGCCGAAGGCATTGATTGGCTTCGGTACCTTCCTGGCACTGACGATCATCCTCGGCGTTCAGCAGCTGCCCTCGGGCACCGAACTGCGCGAAGGTCAGGTGAGTCCGCGCGAAGTCGAAGCGTCGCGCACCGTCGATTTTGTGGACGTCCTGGCGACCGAGCGCGCGCGGCGGGATGCCGCCTCCTCGGTGCGGCCGGTGACGCGTGCGTCGTCGGCGGACACCGAGGCGGCGAAGACAGCCATCCTGCGTCTGTTCGAAGTGATCGGCCGCGTCCGATCCGGTCCGGCCCTGGAAGAGGATCGGGCCGCCGAACTCGGCCGCGAGTCCCCGGTGCCCTTGAGCGACCCCGCGACCCTGGCCGCGCTGACCCTGCCGCGGCCGGAGTTGGACGCGGCGCGCCGCGTGGCGGGGCTGGTCGTCACGCAGATGATGGAGCAGGGGATCGGTCCGGACGGACTGCCCCAGGCGCAGGAATCGGCCAAAGTGCTGCTGCGCAGCCAGGGGCTGGCCGGCCGCACGCTGACCCTCGCCAGCGCGGCGGTGGCCGGGGCGTTGCGGCCGAATCAGGTCATCGACGAGCGGGCCACGGAGAGCGCGCGGCGGCGGGCCCGCGACGACGTGAAGCCGATCAACGAGCGGATCCTCCGCGGCGAAGTCATCGTGCGCCGGGGCGAAGTGATCACGGCGGCGCAGATGCAGAAGCTCGCCGCCATCGGCCTCACCGTCCCGCCGTTCTCGTGGTCGCGCCTGGCCGGCATGGGCCTGATCTCCCTCCTCATGCTCGCGGTGACGGCCGCGTACCTGCGGCAGTACCACGCCGACATCTGGGCCCAGGACAAGCTCCTGCTGGCCTGGTGTCTGGGCGTCGTCTCCACCCTGATCCTGGCCCGCGTCATGGTGACGCGGTTCAATCCGTACCTGACGCCAATCGCCGCGGGCACGACGCTGATCGCCGTGCTGCTGCGGCCGCGGATCGCGCTGTATACCGCGGCGCTGCTCAGTCTCTTGTTCGCGGTCATTGCCGGCGGCAGCGTCGCGCTGGGCCTGGTGGCGTTCATCGGCGCGACCGTCGGGGCGTACGCCATCAAGCGCATCAACCACCGTACCGATCTGATCATCGCGGGGCTGCGCGTGGGCGGGGCCAACGCGCTGGCCATCCTCGCGCTGGGCCTCGCCGATCGCGTCCCCATCTATCCGGAAGTCCTGGGCGACGCCATGTTGGGCGTGGGCAACGGCGTGCTCGTCGGGATCATCGCCATCGGGGCGCTGCCGTACCTGGAGCACCTGTTCGGGCTGGTGACCCCGATCAAACTGCTGGAGCTCAGCAACCCCGGTCACCCGCTGCTGCGCCGTCTGCAGATGGAGGCCCCCGGGACGTACCATCACAGCATCATGGTCGCCAACCTCGCGGAGGCCGCCGCCGAGGCCGTCGGCGCCGACGCGATCCTGGCCCGGGTCGGCACCTACTATCACGACATCGGCAAGATCAAGCGCCCCGTGTTCTTCATCGAGAACCAGGTGGGCGTGGAGAACCCGCACGACAAGATGTCGCCCAACCTCTCCGCCCTGACCGTCATGGCGCACGTCCGCGACGGTTTGGAGTACGCGCGGGAGTTCCGGCTGCCGCAGGCCGTGGCCGATTTCATCCCCCAGCATCACGGCACGAATCTGGTGACGTACTTCTACCATCAGGCGGTGGAGCGCGGCGACGCGCCTGAGGAGGAGGCGTTCCGCTACGAGGGACCGCGGCCCAAAACGAGGGAAACGGCCATCGTGATGCTGGCCGACGCCGCGGAAGGCGCGGCGCGGGCGATGACCCGGCCCGCCCCCGACCGCCTCGAGCAGATGGTGCGCCGGATCATCCGCGAAAAGCTCGAAGACGGGCAGCTCGACGAGTGCGATTTGACCTTCCACGACCTCACCGTGATTACGGATACGTTCACCCGCCTCCTGGCCAGCATGTTCCATCCCAGGGTCGAATACCCGGATCTCGAACGCGATCTCTCCGGCCGCCGCCGGGCGGCCGGGGCTCCCGCGCGCTGAGCCGTATGCGTGTCCTCGTCCACAGCCGCGTGCGGCGGCCCGGCATTGCCGCCCGAGCGCTCCGGCGGATCGCGCTGGCGGCGCTGCGCGCGGAGCGGATGCCGGCCCAGACCGAGGTCAGCATCATTCTCGTCGGCGACGCCTCGATCCGGCGGCTGAACCGGCGGTTTCTGGGGAAGGATCGTCCGACCGACGTGCTCGCGTTCCCGCTCCTGCCCGGGGGACCCCCGACGCGGGAACGAGCCCGCCCCGCGTCGAATCACCGTCACCGGCTTCTGGGAGAGATCGTGATCTCGATCAACCGCGCGAGACAACAGGCGAAGGCGGCAGGGCACGCCGTCCGCACGGAAGTGGCGCTGCTGGCCGTCCACGGGGTGCTGCACCTGGCCGGGTTCGACGATAGGTCATCCGCCGGCGCCCGCCGCATGCACGGCCGCGAACGCGAGATCCTCCGCGTCCTCGGCGAGGACGTCCGGGGATGAGCAGGCCCAAACCGGACCGGGGGCTGGTCGGAGCGTTCGCGAACGCCTTTGACGGCCTGCGCTATGCGATCCGCACCCAGCGCACCTTTCGAATCCACCTGATCATTGCCGCCGTCATCGCCGTGCTGGTGTTCGCCCTCGACCTCGACGCCGTCGACGCCGCGGTCGTCGTGATGGCCATGGCGCTGGTGATCGCCGCGGAACTGTTCAACACGGGCATCGAAGCGGTGGTGGACCTGCTGGTGCAGCAGAACCATCACTCCGCCGCCCAGATCGCCAAAGACATCTCCGCGGGATCGGTGCTGACGACGACGGTGGCCGCGGCGATCGTGGGCAGCCTCGTCCTGGGGCCGCCGCTGGTGCGGACCGTTGGCCTGGGACCGGAGACCGCCGTGATGCTGTCCCGCTGGGCCGCCGCCGCCCTGTTGATTGCCGGGGCGGTCGGGCTCGTGCGGCTCTTGCGCCGGAGCAGGAGAGGACCCCTTCCGCACGCGTCGTACAGTTCCGGTAATCACCCAGTGTAAGTTCACAACCTCAGGAGGTGGAGATCGTGCGAAAGACAATTGCCTTCGCGCTGGCCGTGGCCCTGACCGTCGCCGCCATCTCGTACACGGTGACCGCGCAGGCGCGTAGCCGGCTCGAGACCGTCGCGGCTCGGGGGCGGCTGATCTGCGGCGTCTCGGGCGCCACGCCCGGGTTCAGTTTCCCCGACCCGGCGTCCGGCCGCATGACGGGATTCGACGCCGACTTCTGCACCGCGGTAGCCGCCTACATCGACGTACCCAGCGTCGAGTTCGTCAACCTCACCTCCGCGAACCGCATCCCCGCGGTGACCGCGGGCTCGGTGGACGTGGTGTTCCGCACGACGACCGTGACCGTATCGCGCAACGAGCAGGTCGACTTCGGGCCGGTGACGTTCTACGACGGCCAGCGTCTGCTGGTGAAGACGGGCTCGAACATCCGGGGATTGGATAACCTCAACGGGGCGCGGATCTGCGTGCACGCCGGAACTACATCCGAGAAGAACATCGGCGACCAGCTGCGCAACCGCAACTTCCGCTTTCAGCTGATCACATTTGCCGAGGCGGCCCAGGCCTTCCAGGGTCTCGTGGCGGGGCGCTGCGACGTGTTTACGACCGATGCCAGCCAGCTCACTGCCTTCCGGGCCACCGCGCCCAACCCGGCCGACTTCCAGCTGGTGGGCCGGGAATTCAGCGACGAGCCGCTGGCGCCGATGTACCAGCAGAACGACTCGCGCTGGGCGGCGGCCGTCAACTGGACGGTGTGGGGCCTGATCCTGGCCGAGGAGCTCGGCGTCACCCAGGCGGTCGCCAATAACCCGAGCCGGATCAGCGAGATCTCAGGTCGCGACCCCGTGGCCAAGGGATTGCTGGAGTGGAACCGGGGCGCCATGGTACGGGTGCTCAAGCTCGTCGGCAACTACGGTGAGATCTACAACCGTTACTTCGGTGCGCGCTCCCGTACCGCGATCACGCGCGACGGGACCCGCAACGAGTTGGGTAAGGACGGCGGCGCGATGACGAGCCGGCCGTTCCGCTAACGATCTGTCTGACCCATAGCCACGATATGGCACCCTGGCCGGGCGTGCGGCGCGTTGCGCACGCCCGGTTCGTTGTCCTCGGAGCCGCGACGTAATGGCGCGCGCGGAGCACCGCCCTCCGTTCTGGCGGGACAGCCGCCGACTGGCCGTCGCCGCGCAGGTGGCGTTTGTGATCGCGCTGGCCGCCGCGCTGTGGGCGGCCGGTACGGCGCTGCAGCGCAGCTTCGTCCGGCAGAACATCCGGATGGACTGGGGGTTCTTCAGCCGGCCGGCCGGATTTGAGCTGAGCGCGCTGACCTGGACGATCGACCTGGAGAGCCTGCGGTTTACCCACTACAGCCCGGACGACTCGTACGCCGAAGCGCTGATCGCCGGGTTGTTCAACACCATCAAGGTGGCTGTTCTCGGCATCGCGCTGGCCACCGTTCTGGGCGTCGTCGTCGGGGTATCCCGGCTGTCACGCAACTGGCTGGTGAACCGCCTGGCGATGGCCTATGTGGAGTTTCTGCGTAACACGCCGCTCCTCGTGCAGCTATTCTTCTGGTACTTTGCCGTGTTCTTGCAACTCCCCAGCGGCGCCCCGGACAGCCTGCCGATCCGCCTGTTCGGCGACTGGATCGTGCTCAGCAACTCAGGACTGGTGATTGGCGGAACGGTCGCGGATCGGTTCGGCCGGCTGGTGGCCGACGGGGGCTACCAGCTGACGCCGGAGCTCGCCGCGCTGGTGATCGGGCTGGCGGCGTACACCTCCGCGTTCATCGCAGAAATCGTCCGCGGCGGCATCCTGGCGGTCTCCCGGGGGCAGATGGAGGCGGCGCGCAGTCTGGGATTGTCCTATGGCCAGGCCATGCGGATGATCGTGCTGCCTCAGGCGTTTCGCATCATCATCCCGCCGCTGGGCAACCAGTTCCTCAACCTGACCAAGAACAGCAGCCTGGCGATCGGGATCGGCTACGCGGAGTTTCTCACGGTGGCGAACACCGTGAGCAGCCAGTCGTTCCGCTCGCTCGAGGCGTTTACCGTCGTGACCGCCGGCTATCTGGCGCTGTCGCTGATGATCTCCGCAAGCCTCAATCTGATCAGGGCCCGGCTCGGCATGCGGGCGGCGCGGTAGCCATCGATGGCGACCCGAGTCGAAGCCATCCTGCCCCCAGACCAGCGGCGGTCCGCGGTGCAGTGGATCCGGAAGAACCTCTTCGATGGATGGGGGAACGCCATCCTGACGATCGTGGTCGCGGCATTCCTCCTGCGCGTCGGCGCGGCGGTCGGGCGGTGGACCCTGCAGGCGTCATGGGACATCGTCACCAATAACCCGCGCTTCTGGCTGGTCGGCTTGATGCCCGTGGAATTCGCGAGACGGGCGTTCTGGGCGGGCGGGCTGATCGTGGCCGCGGCCGTCCTGAGCTACGTTGGCGCGCGGGCGCGCGTCCGGCCAGGCGTGTACGCTGGGCTGTGGGGTGGGATCCTCATTGCCGTCGCCGTGATCATGTCGCCGGTCCGGCTGGACCAGATCGGCGGCCTGTATCTCACACTCCTGCTGGCCGTCGTCGGGATCGCGGCCTCGTTCCCGATCGGTGTCCTCGCGGGCATCGGGCGCGTCAGCGAGCTGCCCGCCGTGAAGTGGTTCGCCACCGCGTACATCGAGTTGATCCGGGGCATCCCGTTCATCGCCCTGCTCCTCTGGTTCTCGGTGTTTGTCACCTTGCTCTCCGGCGACGCGCTCAGCCGGGTCCAGCGCGCGATGATCGCCGTCACCGTGTTCACGTCGGCCTACGTGGGGGAGATCGTGCGGGCGGGAATCCAGTCCGTGCCGCGGGGGCAGACCGAGGCGGCGCGGGGAGTGGGGCTGTCGGGCTGGCAAACCATGCGGTTCATCGTCCTGCCCCAGGCGTTCAAGAACATGATTCCGGCGCTGGTGGGGCAGTTCATCAGTCTGTTCAAGGACACGTCGCTGACGGTGATCATCGGCCTCAGCGAACTGGTCGGCACCGGGCGCGCGCTGTTGGCCCGCACCGAGTACCTGCACGACGTTCCGCAGACGTACGGGTTCCTGCTGGTCGTGTACTTCGTCGGTTCGTTCGCGATGTCCGCGGCGAGCCGACGGCTCGAGAAACGCGTGGGACTGGGAGAACGCTGACGACCCGGGAACGCGGGACCGGGGGAACGCGGGACCGCGAGGCGAAGTCGTTGGCGTCGACATTGATGCGGAGGGCGGACGGCGCATGGAAGAAACGGTAACCAGTTCCCGCGATCCCGCGATCCCGCGATCCCGCGATGGGCAGCCGATCATCAGCCTCGAGGACGTGCACAAGTGGTTCGGGCGGCTGCACGTGCTGCGGGGGATCAGCCTCGCCATCCTCCCCGGCGAGGTCGTGGTCGTCGCGGGGCCCTCGGGGTCGGGGAAGTCCACGATGATCCGCTGTATCAACCGGCTGGAGAGCCACGAGCGGGGCCGGATCGTGGTCGACGGGATCGAGCTGACCGACGACGTCCGCAACATCGACGCCGTCCGCAGCGAAGTGGGCATGGTGTTCCAGTCGTTCAACCTGTTCCCCCACCTTACGGCGCTGCAGAACGTGACCCTGGCGCCGATCCGGGTGCGCCGCTGGGCGAAGACCAAAGCCGAGCGGATCGCCATGGAGCTGCTCGACCGGGTGGGGATCCCGGAGAAGGCGCACGTCTATCCGGCAATGCTCTCCGGCGGCCAGCAGCAGCGGGTGGCGATCGCCCGCGCGCTGGCGATGCAGCCCAAGATCATGCTGTTCGACGAGCCGACGTCGGCGCTGGATCCGGAGATGATCCAGGAGGTGCTCGACGTCATGAAAGGCCTGGCGAAAGACATGGGCATGACGATGATCGTCGTCACCCACGAGATGGGCTTTGCCCGGGAGGTGGCCGACCGGATTGTGTTCATGGATGAAGGCGCCATCATCGAGGTTGGCGCGCCAGAACACTTCTTTACGAATCCCACGCACGAGCGGACGAAGCTGTTCTTGTCCAAGATCTTGCACCAGTAGCAGTAGACGGTGAGGACCGTGAAGACTGTGTAGACTGTGAAGACGCAGTCGGTTGAGAGGGTATGTTATAATCAGCGGGTATCTCCCGTAGGGAAGAAAGGGTGAGACGTCCTCGTTGGACGCTTCCGGCAGTCCCCTGGAGTTTGCCATCCTCATCGTTCTGCTGCTGCTTTCGGCGTTCTTTTCCGGCTCCGAGACGGCCCTGTTCGCCGCCAACCGGCTGCGCATGCGCCAGCTGTCCGAGGAGGGCAACAAGCGGGCGTCGCTGGTCGTCCGCCTGCTCGAAGATCCCGCCCGGCTCCTGACCACGCTGCTCGTCGGCAACAATATCGTCAACGTCGCCACCTCGGTGCTCACGACGGCCATCTTCGTGGCGTGGTTCGGCGTGCAGCGCGGCACGCTCTACGCCATCCTCGTCGTCACGACGGTGCTGCTGATCATCGGAGAGATCGCTCCCAAGACGTTCGCGGCGAAGTACGCCGACGGGCTGGCGCAGTGGGTCTCCGGCCCGATCCGCTGGGTCGGCGCAGCGCTGTATCCGCTCATCCGCGCGCTCTCGGCGGTGAGCTACCTGCTGGTGCGCCCGCTGGGAGGCCGCGTCAGCCTGAGCTCGCCGCTGGTCACGGAGGACGAGATCCGCCTGCTCATCAAGATGGGCGAGGAGGAAGGGGTCATCCAGGAAGACGAGCGCGAGATGATCCACTCGATCTTCGAGTGGGGCGACACGGTTGCCCGCGAGGTCATGGTGCCGCGCATCGACATCGCCGCCGTGGAGGATACGACCCCGCTGGACCATGTCCTGCGCGTCGTGCTCGAGGAAGGTCACTCCCGCATCCCGGTATTCCACGAGACGATCGACGAGGTCGTCGGCGTGCTCTATGTCAAGGACTTGCTCAGCCACCTCAAAGCCGGCCGGATGCAGGTGCAGGCCAAGGAGCTGATGCGCCCGGCGTACTTCATCCCGGAGACCAAGCGGCTCGACGAAGTGTTCCGAGAGATGCGCCGTAAGAAGGTGCACATGGCCATCGTGCTCGACGAGTACGGCGGCACCGCCGGCCTGGTGACGATCGAAGACCTGCTCGAGGAGATCGTCGGTCCAATCCTCGACGAGTACGATGTCGACGAGGAGAAGCAGATCGAGACCGTCGACGCCCACACGACGCTGGTGAACGGCCGGATGAGCGTGGAGGAGGTCAACGAGCTGCTCGGGCTCGAGTTGCCCGTGGAGGACGTCGACACGATCGGCGGTTTTGTGTACCGCCTGCTGGGCCACGTGCCGGTGCAGGGAGAAACCGTGGCCTTCGACGGGGTCGACATCAGCGTCGAACGCGTCGACGGCAACCGCATCACGAAGATCCGCATCGCCCGCCGCGAACCCACCGAGCCGCTGCGGCCCAGTTGATGCGCACGCGGGCGCGCCGGTATTTCATCGCCGGATTGCTCGTCTTCCTTCCGCTGGCCGTCACGTACACTGTCCTGGCCTGGTTGTTCGGCGTACTGGACAACTTTCTGGGCCGGCTGTTCACCCTGCTCTTCGGACGTCCCAGTCCCGGTTTGGGACTGGTGGCGACCGTCGTCGTGATCTTCCTGATGGGGGCGCTGGTCACCAACGTCCTGGGCCGCCGGCTGGTCGAACAACTCGAACGGGTGATGCTGCGGATTCCGCTCGCGCGCAGCATCTACTCTGCCACCAAGCAGCTGTCAGACAGTCTGTTCATCAAGCGCAAGGCGGCATTTCAACGGGTGGTGCTTATCCAGTGGCCCCGCACGGGCATGTACATCCTGGGATTCGTGACCGGAGAGACCGGCACGCATCTGATCCCAGACCGCGGGCGTGTCCTCAACGTCTTCATGGTGACCACGCCGAACCCGACGAGCGGCTTTTTGATGTTTGTCCCTGAGGAGGAAACGATCCCGGTGGACCTCAGCGTCGAAGACGCGCTGAAGATCGTCCTCTCGGGCGGCATCGTAAGCCCCAGCGAACTCCTGTCTCCTGCCGCCGCTGCAGCACCGCAGCAGGGAACGAGCCGGCGATGAGCGCCCGCCGGAAGACTTCGCCCAGGCGAGACCGCGAGTTGATCGCCGCTGCTGCGCGCGCCCGCGCCGGGGCCTACGTCCCGTATTCGAACTATCGCGTCGGCGCCGCGGTCCTCACCTCCGACGGTGACGTCCACACCGGGGCGAACGTCGAGAACGCATCCTACGGGCTGTCGGTGTGCGCTGAACGGGTGGCGATCTTTGCGGCCGTCGCCGGTGGGCACCGCGCCATCGATACCGTCGCCGTCGTGACCGACGACGGCGGCCCGCCGTGCGGCGCCTGCCGGCAGGTGATGGCCGAGTTCGGGGTCCGCCGCGTGATCATCGGATCCCCCCGCGGCCGGCCGGTCGTGCGGACGCTGAAGCAGCTCCTACCGCACGCCTTTCTTCCGGACCGTCTGCTGGGCCGGAAGTGAGCGGAACCGATCGCGATTCCGCGATTCCGCGATTCCGCGTTTTCGGGTTCCGTTCAGGGTTCGTCGCCATCGTCGGCCGGCCCAACGTCGGCAAATCCGCCTTGCTCAACCGCCTCGCCGGACAGCGCCTCGCCATCGTGACACCGGTCCCCCAGACGACGCGGTCCCGGCTGCAGGGGATTGTCACGTTGCCTACCGCGCAGCTCATCCTCATTGACACACCGGGATTCCACGAGCCGCGGCACCGGCTCGGTGCCCGCATGGTGGAGGACGTTCGGGCCGCGGCGGCGGATGCCGACGTGATCCTGTGGGTGATCGACGCGTCGGTGCCGCCGACGCCCGATGACGAGCTCGTCGCCGCGGTGCTGCGGATGGTCCGGGCCCCGATCGTGCTGGCGCTGAACAAGGTCGACCGGTTGCCGCGCGGCCAACCGCCCGCGCCTCCGGCCATGGGGTGGATGCCGGTCGTCTCCGCCCTCGCGCCCGTGTCGGCGGCAACCGGGGCGGGCGGCGCTGCGCTGGTCGAGACGCTGATCGGATTCCTGCCCGAAGGACCACAGTTCTTTCCTCCGGAGATGGCGACCGACCAGCAGGAACGCCGGCTCGTGGCCGAGGCCATCCGTGAGCAGGCGATGCTGCTGACCCGCGAGGAGGTGCCCCACGGGATCGCCGTGGAGATCGAAGAATTGACGCCCCGCGAAGGACAGGATCTCATCTACATCCGGGCGGTCGTCTTCGTCGAGCGCGACGCGCACCGCAAGATCCTCATCGGCGCTGGCGGTCGCATGCTTCGGGAGATCGGCCGGCGCGCCAGGGCGCGGATCGAATCCCTCCTCGGCGCCCGCGTCTACCTCGATCTGTGGGTGAAAGTGGCCAAGGACTGGCGGACCAAGGACGCGCTCATCGAGCGGCTCGTATGATGGGTCAGCGCATGAAGGGGTCCACGGACCCAGGACCCCGCACCCAGCACCCAGTACTCCGTACCACTAAGATGCCGGTTTACAAAGCCGAGGCCATCGTCCTGCGCCGCCACAATCTGGGGGAAGCGGACCGGATCGTGACGCTGTTGACGCGGGAGCAGGGCAAGGTGGGCGTCGTGGCCAAAGGCGCGCGCAAACCGAAGAGCCGCTTTGCCGGCCGGCTGGAGCTGTTTACACACCTCCGGGCGCTGCTCGCCGTCGGACGGAGCCTCGACGTCGTATCGCAGGTGGAAGTCCTCGATGCGTTCGCTCCCATCCGCCAGGATCTCACGCGCCTGGGCTACGCATCGCTGGCGGCCGAGGTAATCGACCGGGCCACCGTCGAGCGGCAGGCGGCGCCGGAGCTGTTCGGCCTGCTGCGCGATGCGCTGCAATTGATCCGTGACGACGATCCCGAACGCGCCGCGCTGTGGTGCCTCGCGCAGGCGCTCGCCCACAGCGGGTACGGGCCGGTGCTCGACCGCTGCGTCGTGTGCGGCAGGCGGCGCGCCGGAGCGATGGCCTTCAGCTTCGCCCTCGGCGGCATGGTATGCGAGGCGGACCGGAGCAAGGACCCGCAGAGCGTGGCGCTGTCCAGCGGTGTGGTACAGTCCCTCGCCTACCTGCTGCGCGCGACGCCCGCGATGCTGCGGCGCCTGTCGATGACGCCAGCGCTGCGCGCGGATCTGGCCGGCGTCCTGCAGCACTACGTGGAATACCGCCTCGACGTCCGGCTGCGGACCCCCGCGGTCATCCATCGTCTGGGGAAGGTTACGACGGTATGATATAGTGTCGTCAGGAGGTGACCGTCCGGTGGAAATCGATCTCGAACGAGCCCGCCGCGCGCTCCTGCAGCTTGGTACGGCGCTCGAAGACGCCAGACAGGTGGTCCGCCCAGGCGCGGACGGGTCGGTGCGGGTGAAGACCGATGACAAGATCATCGAGCTGCCGCTGTCGTGGGCCATCGCCGGCGCCGTCGCTTTTCTGGTGGCGGCGGTCTTCTCCACCGTCACGGCGCCCTCGATCCGCCGCCGCGAGCGGGAAGAAGAGCCGCTCGGCATCGGCTAGTTCAGGGAACAGGGAACAGGGAACAGGTAGACCAGCCAGGCATCGCGGGCGATGAAGGGGAGGGCACCCCTGAGCACCCGTAAGGGCGAGTGATCCTCGTTACGGGATCATCGAGTGCGGGCCCCGTCGGGGCCCGAATCAGGGTGGAACCGCGGAGTCCTCCGTCCCTGCGACGGATGGACTCTTTTCATTTGGGGGAGGGACATGACGTTTCAAGAGGTCATCTTCGCGCTGGAGCGGTATTGGGCGGGCCGCGGGTGCATCATCGAGCAGGCCTATGACGTGGAGGTCGGGGCGGGAACGATGCATCCGGCCACGTTTTTCCGCGCGCTCGGCCCAGAGCCCTGGCGCGTCGCATATGTCCAGCCGACGCGCCGGCCGGTGGATGGACGATATGGCGAGAACCCCAACCGGCTCGGCAAGTACTACCAGTTCCAGGTCCTGCTGAAACCTTCACCCGACGACGTCCAGGAGCTGTACCTCGCGAGCCTGCGTGAGTTGGGGATCGACCCGCGGCAGCACGACATCCGGTTTCTGGAGGACGACTGGGAGGCACCGACGCTCGGGGCCTCCGGCCTCGGCTGGCAGGTCTACCTGGATGGCCAGGAGATCACCCAGTTCACGTATTTCCAGCAGGTGGGGGGCATCGACGTTCGGCCCGTCTCCGCGGAGATTACCTACGGACCGGAGCGGATCACGATGTACCTGCAGCAAACCCCCAACGTCTACGACATGGAATGGGCACCCGGCATCACCTATGGAGAAATCCGCCGCCAGGAGGAAGTCGAGCTCTCCCGCTTCAGTTTTGAACAGGCGGATGTGGCCACCTTGCGCAATTGGTTTGCCACCAGTGAGACCGAGGCGGCCAGGCTCTTGACGGTGGGGTTGACCATTCCGGCGTACGAGTACGCGCTGAAGTGTTCGCACATCTTGAACCTGCTCGAAGCCCGCGGCGCGATCGGTGTCGGCGAGCGCACGCAGTTGATGGGACGCTGCCGCGCGCTGGCCCGGCGGTGCGCGGAGTCCTACCTCCAACGCCGCGAGTCGCTCGGATTCCCCCTGCTGGCTGGGCGCGCCTGACCGATGCCGGACCTGCTGCTTGAAATCGGGACGGAGGATCTCCCGCCTAAGGAAATCCGTCCTGTGCTCATCCAGCTGGAGGCCGGGCTGCGCGCGGGCCTCACCGATCTGCGTCTGGATGTCGGTGCCATCCGCACGGCGGCGACGCCGCGGCGGCTCGTCATCTATGCCGCCGCGGTGGGGGCACAGCAGCGGCCAGAGATCCGCGAGGTCCGCGGGCCCGCCGCGGCCGCGGCGTTCGATGAGGCCGGCCGGCCGACACCGGCGGCGGTTGGGTTTGCCCGGAGCCAGGGTGTCCCTGTCACCCGGCTGCAGATCCGGGAGGCCGGGGGACGGCGGTACGCCGTGGCGGTGGTGGAAGATCGCGGTCTACCGGCAGCACGGGTCCTGCCCGCAGCGCTGGAACGGATCGTCGGCGGGCTCACGTTCACCCGCGCGATGCGGTGGGGAGCCGGCGATGCCCGCTTCCTGCGTCCCGTACGGTGGGTGGTCGCCCTGCTCGGTCCGCAGGTGCTGCGCATGACCGTGGCCGGCATCCGCGC